>JAFTLK010000386.1 GCA_017455975.1 Clostridia bacterium
ACAGGCGCGCCGATCGGTACCGATACAATGCCCTTCAACGGCATGAACTACCGCCGTCTCAACAAAAAGCTCGATATTGTCCAGTTCAATCACTACAATGAAATCCACAATGAGTGGGAATGCTGTCTGTGGTTTGACTACCTGCGCGGTATGCGTGAGCATCCGTTCTGGAACACCGAAACGCAGACCTGCTGGAACGGCTCCACCGACATCGGTCAGTCGGTCAAACCCGACGGCTGGTGCCGCGTCAACTCGTTCCTCCCTGTCGCGCTCGGCGGTGAGGCAAATATGTACTGGATCTGGCGCACGCACTGGGCAGGTCATGAGCTGTCCCACGGATCTGTTCTCGATGCATCCGGCAGACCGATGATGTCGTTCGGTGAGGTACAGGACACCGCCAAGCTCTTAGCCGACAACGCGGAATTCTTAAACAACACCCGCGTCAAATCCGAGGTTGCGTTCCATTACACCTCGCAGAACTGGAATATGCACATGACCCAGACGATGGTCGCCGGTGCCGGCAATGACCGCATTCCGCTGTTCTACAAGGCACTGTCCGACTGCGGTGTCCGCGTCGATGTCATTGATGCTGAAGAACCGCTGGATGCGTACAAGGTACTGGTGTCGCCTCTGATGATGACGCTGGAGGAGGGCAATCTGCCCGCACGCATCACAGAATGGGTCAGAAACGGCGGTGTCTGGATTGTTGGACCGCTGTCCGATATCCGTACCGAGATCGGTGCACGCTACCGTGATCGCCCGTTCGGCATCCTGGAGGAGCTGACGGGAGCCAAGTGGCTCTACGGTATCCCCGACAGAGAAAACCGCGTCACAGGTTCCTTTGCCGACGGAACACCGCTTGGCAGCACGCTGTGGTACGATATTTACGACGCAGACGATGACGATACGATTGCGCGTGTTGTGGGTGGACATTCCTCCATCGACGGCAAGGCGTGTATTGTCCGCCGCAAGGTTGGCAAAGGACAGGTCATCCTGCTCGGTACATTCCCCGATTACAACGCGCTCAAGACCATTTACACAGCAGCACTCAACGACGCCGGTGTTGAAAACGGCAAATCCGTGGGCGAGCTGATGGTCATCCCGCGTGTCGGCGATACCCTGTCCGGTCTGATTCTCGTCGAGTACGCAGGCAAGCCCGCTGCGTATACCCTTGACAAGCCGATGCAGTGTACAAAGACCGGAGCTGTCGTGGAAGGTAAAATCGACATTGAACCTTACGGCATTGTGATTTTTCAGAATATCTGAACATAAATTTACGGAGTTGTTATAGAGAATCATCTGTAACAACTCCGTATTTTTTTGGACAAACAGATAGAATTTTTATCATTAGAACTGAAATGTCTTCATAGTATCTAAATAAAAATCTTCAAAAGAAAGTTTTGTCTGTTCAAATTTCTTTAACAACTCAACAAATTCCTCGATATAAATAAAAGACTCTTTTTGAAACCGATATTCTTCTGTAATATCAAAATTGGGAAATATATGCTGGTTTTGCTCCATGAAACGGATCGCAAATGCTCTCACCCAGTATTCATTCATTACAGCATAATCCACATTATAAGCATTCGACATATTCATATGATTCTTAAAAAACGTGTCATAATCCTTTAATATGTGTTTATGCGCTTCAACAGTAGGATTTACAAAACAATGCGCATATTCATGTGCTATTCCTTTGGCAAAATAATCAACTCTCCAACTCGGATTTAGATTATTATCATAATACGGCATACATCTGACCATATATGAAATATTCTGAATATTGAAACCATAGTTTCCCGCAATTGGGCAAATGATTAACTTAAATTCGTCTGGCTTTTGCCTAAAATATTGTTCAATGTAAGAAATATAGATTTCAAAATCGCATTGTTTTAGGTTATCTAATATCCAATTATAATAGTCACATTGATTGAGAAAAAAAGTATAATAGCCTGAATCGACAATAAATTCTTTCACGGCGATTGCCCATTCGTATAGGTCATGTTCTTTTTCTGTCAGAATCTGATCCAGCGATAATATGGCACGCAGCGGCTTTATGTGAATAAAATTATTTTTGTCGATGAGTTTTTTTGTCATAATGACAGCTTTATGATTTTTATATAGGTGAAAAAAAGCAGAGATTGCCTCGGAATACATTTTATTATTCAAATATTGCATTACTCTTTCTTGTCTGTTCGATAAATATAACAATACTTGAACAAGTTCCACATACTCGTTAACGACAGGTAACATATACTTCTCCCAAAACATTTATTCCTAACATATTATCTAAAAAACTCAGATTTTTGTTCTTTTGCAGAACGAAGTATGTCAGAAAAATGTGTTAATTATTATAACTCAATCAGATAAACGGTCTCCTATCCAGCACCAGCTTCAGCGGCACATCAGAAACCATCTTGCCGCGCAGGGTCTGCTGTAATTCCGCAAGACCGCAGACACCGCCGAACAGCGTGTGCAGGTCGTTGACCGATTCATTCTTGTTCCAGTCAACATTATACCAGAAATCAAGATACTGCTCCGCAAAGTCCTCCAGCCGCTCTCTGACCTCCCAGAACCGGTGCGGTGTCTGTCTTTGCGCACGGGTCAGACAGAAAATCCAGTCGATTTCAAGGAAATTGGACGAGGTTCCAAAGGACTTCGGCAGACCGTTTTCACGGTCATCGTACATGGCAATGCAGCTGTCAATCATTTTTTCGGGATACCGCAGCGGCATGTGCGCGTATTCATGATTGAACAGGTAATGGAACGTACCTGCCATGTACTAGTAAATCGGTGCTTTCCGTTCGACATCCAGATACCGCGGCTGCATCCACATACCCGTTTCGGGATCGGTGTTGTCCCAGAACCACGCAAAATAATCATCGTTCCACTTCCGTGTCGCCGCACCGCAGAGGTTCAAGGCAACATAAACACCTGCACCCTTGTGCGACTCCGACCACGGATTGCCCGACCAGTTCAGTCCGTCCATCAAGCCCTTGAAGTTATCGTATTCGAGATACGGCAGAAGTGCGGTACGCGGACGCGCAGGAGATGCATCAAACAGCTCCAGTGCCGCCGCACAGTGTGCTGTCGTGTGGATCGGATGATGCGTCCGCTCGTGAAACAGCCCGTCCTCGCCCTGCATATCCTGCAAAACACGCACCCACGCAGCACGTTCTTCGGGTTCGCGCGGAAACGCACCGATGGAATAGAGAATGTTCGCGGCATCGGCACAGCCGTAAGGATTGGAGCCCATTTCCCGGTCGCCTTTTTCGTTCTGCCACAGCCAGCGTGCATAGGAGCCGACCTCAACGCGGTGGGACTCCACTGTCCGATGAATGTTTTCAATGATTGGGGTAATATCATAAGTCTTCATGATAACGTCGTCCTTTCTTTCCTTGCTGTCATCACTATACCACACAAATCCCTCCTTGTCAAGGCAGAAATTGCATTTTTTCTGCAATTCCTCTTGAAAATCTGCACCAAATATGATATGATACAGATAGTCAAATAACCTGCCTCTGACGTGAAGGCAGGAACAGGAAAGGAACTACATTTATGAACATCGGACTTTTGCCGCAGGCACACATGCACGCACTTCTCAAAGATATCAAGCCGGCCTCCCGTTGGGACGGTCAGGAGGATATCCGTCTCTGGCAGGCACAGGCGCGCGATACCTTATCTGCCCTGCTCGGCATGAACCGCATTGCCGAATACGCAACGGAACCTGTGATGCAGATCGAGCTTGACCGCATCGATGAGGAGATGGGCGCGCGTGAAATCCGTTTCCGCTTTGTCACCGAGGAACGTGTGACGGTTCCCTGTCACCTCGTCATTCCGCGCGGTGCTGCAGGACCTCTCCCCGTCGTGCTCTGCCTGCAGGGTCACTCCAAGGGAATGCACATCTCCCTCGGCCGTCCGAAGTACCCGGGAGACGAGGAAACCTGCCACGGCGGCGACCGCGATTTCTGTGCGCGCGCCGTCAAGGAAGGCATTTGTGCCGTCGCCATCGAACAGCGCTGCTTCGGCGAATCGGGCGGTACACCGAACGGCCCGGACTGCCGACAGGCATCGATGCGTGCACTTCTGCTCGGCAGAACGATGGTCGGTGAGCGCGTCTGGGACATCATGCGCTGTATCGACGTACTCTGCAGCCATTTCACCGAACACATCGACCCCGACCGTATTCTGTGCCTTGGCAACTCCGGCGGCGGCACGGCAACCGTCTATGCAGGTGCACTGGACGAGCGCATCAAGGTCTCTGTTCCCTCCTGCGCCGTCTGTACCTATGCAGACTCCATCGGCGCGATGCTGCACTGTGAGTGCAACTTCGTTCCCGGTGTTGCAGACCAGTTTGACATGGGCGATCTGTGCGCGATGACCGCACCGCGTTCGCTCGTGGTTGTCTCGGGTGCCGAAGACCCGATTTTCCCGCTCGAGGGAGCAAAGGCTTGTGTTGAGATCGGACGCGCAGCATACAACGCCTACGGTGCTGACGACAGCATCCATCATGTCATCGGTGCCGGCGGACACCGCTTCTACGCCGATGACAGCTGGCCGACAATCCACCGAGAGCTTGCTAAGATTTGATATCATGTCAGAACGCATTCTGTTTTTATCCGATCTTGACGGAACGCTGCTGCGTCCCGATGCCACACTTGACCCCGATGATGCCCGCCGCATCAATGCGCTTACGGATGCCGGTTTCATGATCTCTTATGCAACCGCGCGTACGATCCAGTCGGTAAAGCATATCCTCGCAGATATTCACTTCACCGAGCATTCTCCGCCG
>JAFTLK010000387.1 GCA_017455975.1 Clostridia bacterium
CTTCAAGGTGAACGGTGTTCCGGTAAAACTGAAAGGTGTAAACCGCCACGATTTCAACTGTGAAACCGCTGCCACGGTAAGTCTCGAAGACATGGCGAAGGACATTCATCTGATGAAAGAACTGAATGTCAACGCTGTCAGAACCTCCCATTACCCGAACAGTCCTGAATTCTATCTACTCTGCGATAAGTTCGGCATCTACGTTATGGATGAAGCCGATCTGGAAACCCACGGTGCCTGCACCCGTGACGGACGCTACGATATCCCGCTGTGGGAAGAATACGCAGAAAACGAGTTCTTTGCTCCGGGGATCACGGACAGACATACTGCCCTTGTAGAGCGGGATAAGAACCGTACCAGCGTTATCATCTGGTCCCTCGGCAATGAGAGTTCTTTTGGCAAGGCATTCTTCCAGGGTGCAAACTACATCAAGAACCGCGACAACACAAGACCAGTTCACTATGAAGGTCTGCAGAACGCAGATTCCAAGTACTACTACACCGAGCTTGTGGATATGGTCAGCATGATGTATCCTTCCTTTGATACCATCCGTGAGAAGGTTCTGGACAATCCCCGGGAAAACCGTCCCTTTGTCATGTGTGAGTATACCCACGCAATGGGCAATTCCTGCGGTGACATTGCGGAATACTGGGACATGATCTACAACAATGAGCAGATGATGGGCGCGTTTGTCTGGGAATGGGCTGACCACGGTATCAAAACCGATGCGGGATTCCTTTACGGCGGCGACTTTGAAGAACCGGAGCACGACGGAAACTTCTGTGCAGACGGTCTTCTGACACCCGATAGAAAGCTCAAATCCAACGCGCTTGAAATGATGGCTGTTTACGGCGGCAAGACCTCTTCCGAAATGGTTGAGGTGGAAGTGCCGAAAAGCACCTATAAGTTTTCCTCTGCCATTGCCATTGCGGTTGACGAGCATACCGGTGAGATCACCTCCATCCGGGCGGACGGAAATGAAATTCTCCGTACACCGATGCACTTCAATATCATCCGCTATACGGACAATGACCGCGATCTTCTCGGTCATTGGGTTGGACGCTGCAATCTTCCTGCATGTAAGCCCCACATCTTCTCCTGCGAAAAATCCGAGAATCACTATAAGTTCGAAGGTGTCCTTGCGGCGAACTGTCTGATGCCTGCCGCAGAATTTACACTGGAATATACGGTGGTCGGTAATCAGCTGACCATGGAAATTGCATATCAGCTGGCGGATTACGTAGAAAATTTCCCGCGTTTCGGCATCGAGTTTGGTGTTGAGCGTGCACACTGCAATTTCTCTTATATCGGCTTCGGTCCGATGGAAAGCTACGCAGACAAGCATACTGCCTGTGATTACGGGTATTATGTCAGTTCTGCCGAGGAAAACTATGACAGAAAGTACATCCGCCCACAGGAATCCGGCAGCCATTATGCCTGCACCTATCTTGCGATAAAGGAGCTATTCAAGGTCACGGCTGAAAAGCCCTTCTCCTGCTCCGTCAATCCGTTTACCACACGGCAGCTTTGTGAAGCAATGCACTCGTTTGAACTTGCGGAAAATGATTTTGTGAATGTATGTATTGACCTTGCCATGCGGGGTGTCGGTTCTCATTCCTGTGGACCAATGCTTCCCGATAAGTATGAAATCCCAAGACAAGGAAAAAATATATTTACATTTTCATTCTGAAGAACGTATGATGCGGTTTTTGGGAATCTCATGGATTTGCAGAAAGCGTCGATACGATAAATGATGATTAACCAGTTGTTTATTTTGAATGGAGGAACTTTTATGGACACCAAAAACAATTTCGTTGTAGATAATGTGGAAAAGCTGGAAGAAGCGATTGCACGTACCAGAGCGGCGCAGCAGGAATTTTCCTGTTTCTCTCAGGAGCAGGTAGACAGAATATTCCTGGCGGCCGCCTCCGCAGCCAATAAAGCAAGAATCCCTCTTGCAAAGATGGCAGTTGAGGAAACCGGCATGGGTATCGTGGAAGATAAGGTTATCAAGAACAACTATGCTTCCGAATACATTTACAACGCTTATAAGGACACCAAGACCTGCGGTGTTATCGAGGAAGATAAGGCGTTTGGTATTAAGAAGATCGCAGAGCCGATCGGTGTCATTGCGGC
>JAFTLK010000388.1 GCA_017455975.1 Clostridia bacterium
ATGACCGAAATAACCGAAAAGAAAACAAGAAATGACCGGACAGAACCATTTTCTGCCCGGTCGAATCCCGGTTATTCCGTTGTTTTCTGCACGGCACGCACAAGCGCATCATAACCGCCGTTGGCACTCAATGCAACGATCGCCGCATTGAAGAGCAGCAGGATCATATCCTGTGCTGCCGTTCTGCCGCCTACGATCGCGGTCACCGTCATGATGACAAGCGCAAGCAGGTAGCTGTACAGCTGCGTCGGAATCTTTGCAATCCCGGGCAGCTCCTTTGTCAGCTGGGTCAGAATCAGCACCATACCGAGTGTGCCGGAAAAGGTGCCCAGCATTTCCCATGTCAGAAACTGTTCTGTCACTGTCTTTACTCCTCCCGTTTCTTTCCGATCATCGCTTCATAGAGCTTCCGCAGAAGGTCTGCGCCGTACCGATATGCGGCAAGGTACTGCATGGTTGTGTCGGCAAGTCCGGCACGGCGCTGTACCTCATCGGCATAATCAATCACAGGTTCACGCCGTTTGAGCAGATCCGCTGCGCCGATGTTGGCATCCGGACGCCCGATGATGCCGTCAACAGCCGCCGTGCCCCATTGCCAGATACGCAGATTTGGATACATCAGCTCCGTCGGCAGCAGCGCAGGATCGCGCCAGAGTGCGAGCCACAGACCGAACGCGGAAAGATCACCGAGCCGATTGCGCAGAAAATCGGGATTGGTGTACACCATCACGGAAAAACCGGCGCTCTGTACCCTGCGGCAGAACGCGCGGACGATCCCGGTCAGCACCTCTTTGTTCCGCGGCAGGCGGCTGTCCTCGACATCGACCGCCGCACCGAGGGTAAGACGGTTTTTGTAATGGCTGACGGCAGACAGAAAGACCTCTGCCTCCTGTACTGCCTCCGACGCATTCACAGCGGTCAGATAGTGGTATGCGCCGCACGCCACACCGGCCTCCGTTGCTCCCATGACGTTTTCGTAAAACCGGCTGTCGGTGAAATTGCGTAAATCGGGATTTGCGAGCAATCGCCCCTGTGTCGCCTTGAGCATCGCAAACCGGATCCCGTCCCGCGCGGCAGCCCGCCAGTCGATTGTCCCCTGATAGGCGGATACATCCACGCCGCGCAATGCCGTATCAAGCATGGAATTCCTCCTCCCGTCCGATATCCCGCTCCAGATCGTGCACCCGCAGAATGAGCCCCTGCAGCTCATCGCGGATGGCACCGAGGTCACGTCTCTGCTGCAGAACCGTGTCGTTGAGTGCGGACACTGTGCAGCGGATCTCCGTCAGGGCGCGTGTGTTGTTGGTGATGGTTTTGGCAAGTCCTGCAAGGGCGCTGAGCAAGGTCAGCAGTCCCATCAGAATTTCCCAGGTCATGAATGCCTCCATTCTAAACCCTTGTTCGTTTGCACTCTAATTATAACACATCGAATCGGTTTTGTCAATAGATTTCAGATCTTTTGTTCTTATTTTAAGAATTTTCGTTCGCTTGCATAGTTTATTCGTCGTATTTATCGCTTTTTTGTTCGTTATTACAGCAATTCTCTGCCGGATGCTGCGTCCCGATGCACGGTGTGGAACAAATGAAAAGATTTCAGGAAAAATACCGCAGAATCTTGACATTTTCTGTCGGATGTGATATACTTTAATCGTCAAGAACTTGGGAAGTTTTCCATAAGTGCACGGTCTGCACCGTCGAGTTCTCTTTCCAAAGCAAGATATTTCGACCGCTCCCGCCCACCAATCA
>JAFTLK010000389.1 GCA_017455975.1 Clostridia bacterium
CGCACCCTCGGCAAGCATATTGCACCAGCCGTCGGGAGACTTCATCACATCGAGCGCCAGATCCCGTCTGCCGGCACGGCAGAGTGCGGTCAGCATAAAGTAGGACATATAAACGCCCATGCAGTAGCCGCGGTCGAGAATCAGATCGATGATTGCATCCCGCGCGGCAGGATCGTCGGTCATCTGATCGAGCCCGAAGTACAGCGGCATGAAGTTGGAATGGGATGCGGTATGGCGGGTGTTTTCCGCATCGGTGAACAGGTGCTGCCCGGGGTCGTAGAACGCGCGGATAAAGGCATCAGCGGTGCGTGCGGCATCGGCATTGTCCGGTTCTTCTCCGAGCAGGACACGGATTTCATTCATGTCGCACAGCATCCCGTACCAGAATGCGTTGATGACGTTGTGCACGCCGGGACCGATCGGCTTTTTTGCCGGGAAATCGTAGTTGTCGCGCAGGTTCTCCGGCCAGTCGATCAGATTCCATGTGTCAACACCTTCCAACAGTCCGTCTCCGCGGTCAAAGCGGCGGAAGTGTGCCACGGCACGTTCACAGTACGGCGCAAGTGCGGCAAGCGTCTGCCGGTCTCCTGTATGGCGGTAATACCACAGAAGCTGATGCGGGTACTGCATGGAGTAATCGGCAATTTCCTGCATATAGGAGCAGGGCGCGACGGTCATGATGCCGTCGGTGATGAAGGTGGAGCGGGCGTATTCGTACAGCGCCTTTTTTATCATCGCGCCGTCGCCGGTAATCAGCGTATGTGCCGCGGAGGATACCGTGCCGTCACCGAGGTACTGTCCTTTTTCGCGCGTCGGACAGTCCATATAGACCTCCTGTGTTGCATACTTCATCGTATCGGCACACAGCCGCCAGATGCGGGACAGCGTTTCGTCATCCGTCGGGCAGACAATCGCTTCCTTGTACGGATAATGGCGTACCTGCATGCGGATGTCCTCCTCACGCACGGTACAGCCGACGGGCAGAATCAGCCGGAAATACCGCATGCCGCGATAGTCGTATGGGATCAGAACATCGTCGCCGCCCGACAGCGTCCAGAATTCCTCATAGACGCAGTTGCAGCGCATCTGATAACGGACACAGCCGTCCTCTCCCAGCTCCTCACCGCAGCGGATGACGATCTTCGTGCCGGGCAGACCCTTTGCGCGGATAGTCAGTGCGCCGATGCATTCAAATCCGATATCTCCGTCCAGCACGGCTGTACCGTCGGGTTTGACAGAACGGCGGACGGACGCCGGGGTGACATCGTAAATATCCAGCGATGCGGTCGGCTGCGGACAGAATACATAATCGGTGTGCTCGCGCAGAACCGCATATTGCCACGCGCTGTCGTCGTAATCGGGAGACGCAAAGCCAACCTCGGGGGCGCGGCTGTCGTAGTCCTCGGCAAACTGTGTGTCGTAGCCGAATTTGCGTGTGCCGGAGTACCCTGTGTGATAGGCGTATTTCCATGTGGGATCGGTCACAAGCGTCAGCGCACCGTCGCAGTACAGCGCCGCACACAGCATGTGACGGTGATCGGCGGAAACCCAGACGCGGTTGTAAAGCCCCTGATAATAGGTGTGTACAGCGATGACATTGTCGCCGGGATGCAGATAGCGGGTAATATCGATGGTATTGTAATAATAGTAGAACGGATAACCGGGAGAGGGTCCCTGCGTGACGAAAACGCCGTTGACATAGAGCTTGTAGTAATCGTCTGCCGTCAGATAGAGCACGGCTTTGTCGGGTACGGCATCCAGGGAAAACGTGCGGCGGAACAGGATGTGCCTGTTTTCCAGCGCCGGGTTGTGGCGGTTTTCATACGGTTCGGCTTCGCGGTGGAAGACATTCAGCGGTTCCAGCGGCGCAAAGTCGGGCGTTGTGATGCATAATGCGTTGTGCAGCATAGCCTGTCCTCAATACTTGTAGCCGCAGTGAGAGAGGAATTCCTTCGCCATCAGCGTTGCGCCGATCTGGTTGGGATGAACGCGGTCCCATGCGAGATAGGAGGAGTGACGGATCTTGCAGAAATCCTCAAACATCTGCTGGAAATCAACGAAAATACAGCCGTATTCTTTTGCGAGCTTTTTGCAGACCGCGCAATACTCGTCCATGCGTGCGCGCATCATGTCCTTGCGGTTCGGCTCGATGTAGTAGGGGGTAATGAGGAAGATACCCTTGACGCGATCCTTGATTTTTTCGATCATTTCGCGCAGGTTGGCTTCATATTCCACGGGATCACAGGCATATTCGGTCAGCGCCGGAACGTCGAACTGGCGCCAGACATCGTTGATGCCGATGCAGATGGAAACCCACTGAGGATTCAGATCGACAACGTCACGGTCGAAGCGGTTCTTCAGATCGCGGCTGGTGTTGCCGGAGGTGCCGGAATTGGTGATGCGCAGAAAAACATCGGGGTAGGAGGCCGTGAGCAGGTTTTCGATGACGCGGACATAGCTGTGTCCGAGGTTGTCGAACATTGCATCGGCAACAGGCTGCACAGAGCCCATATCGGTGACAGAGTCGCCCGCAAAAACGATGCGGTCGCCGTTTTCAAAAAGAAGTGCCATGATGATATCCTCTCTTTATGCTTTATTTTGTGCGGCAAGCATAGCGTCTGCTGCGCGCATGATGGCGTATTTTCCGGATTCATAGGTCAGGCCGCCCTGCAGATAAGCGGTGTACGGCGGGCGAAGCGGACCGTCGGCGGAAAGCTCAATGGACGATCCTTGCGTGAACGCACCGGCTGCCATGATGACCTCATCCTTGTAGCCGGGCATTGCCCACGGTTCGGGCGTGACAAACGCATCGACCGGGGAGCCGGACTGGATGCCGCGGCAGAAGGCACACAGACCCTCGGGGGTGCCGCACTGGATTGCCTGAATGATGTCATAGCGGTTATCGCACCAGCGCGGTTCAACGACGCATCCGAGTGCTTCAAAGATGTATGCGGAAAGTGCGGCGGTTTTCAGCGCCTGTGCCGTGGTGTGCGGTGCATAGAAAAAGCCCTTGTACATCGAACGGTTCTGTCCGAGTGTCGCACCAACCTCCAGACCTGTTCCGGGCGAGGTCAGACGGTAGGAGGCAAGCTCGACTGCGCGTGCGGTGCCAGCGAGGTAGCCGCCGGATTCCGCCATACCGCCGCCGGGATTCTTGATGAGGGAACCGACGATCAGATCGGCACCGACAGCCGCAGGCTCGGTGTCCTCGGTGAACTCACCGTAGCAGTTGTCGACCATGACGTATGCGGTTTCGGAGTGCGCACGGACGACCTTCACAATGTCGCCGATCTCGGCAACGGAAAGCGTCGGGCGGTTGAGGTAGCCCTTGGAGCGCTGGATAAAGACCACCTTGACGCGCGCACCGAGTGCGTCGAGTGTGTCGGCAATGGCGGGCAGGTCGACAGAACCGTCCTCGCGCAGATCAATCTGGCGGTATTCGACGCCGAAGTCTTTCAAGGAACCGTTGCCGTTGTCGTCTTCCGCACCGATGACTTCATTGAGCGTGTCATACGGACGGGAGGTGACCGACAGCAGAATGTCGCCCGGACGGAGCAGACCGAACAGCCCTATGGTCAGTGCGTTTGTGCCGTTGGCAATGGAATGACGGACGAATGCCGCTTCCGCACCGAAGACATCGGCGTAGATTTTATCGAGCGTATCACGTCCCATGTCGTCGTAGCCGTAGCCGTTGGTACCGGCGAACAGCGCCTCGGAGACACGGTGTTCGGCAAACGCGGACAGCACGCGCTGGGTGCCGCGGAACGCAGTCGCATCAAACTGTGCAAAGCGCTCGGCAAGTGCCGCTTCTGCTTCTGCCGTCAGTGCGAGAATTTTTTCGGAGAAGGGTTTGATTTCCATGGTGAGATCCTTTCATTGGTAGTCAAGAACGTGTTTTTTGAACGTATTGCCGCGTACCTCAAAGTTCGGGAACGCGTCAAAGCTGGTGCAGGCGGGCGAGAGAATGACGATGTCGCCTGCCTCTGCAGCATCGCGTGCCGCGTCTATGGCATCGGTAAAGTCGGGGATGTTGTAAACAGGAACGCCGCTTGCGGTAAATTCCGCGCTGTTCTCCAGTGCCTGCGCGATCTTGTCTCGCGCGGCTCCGGTCAGAACGACGGCTTTTGCGTGCTCGGACAGCGGCTTTGCCAGACTGTCGAACGGCACACCCTTGTCGGCACCGCCAAGGATGACGATCAGCTTCTGCCGGAACGCATGAAGCGCCGCAATCGTTCGGGTGGGTGAGGAGTCGATGGAGCTGTTGTAATACTTGACTCCGCCGCGCTCACAGACAAATTCCTCACGGTGCTCCACCCCGCCGAAGGTTTTTGCAACCTCGGTGATCGTATCGGGATCAACATATCCGCGGACGGCGGCGATGGCGGTCATGTAGTTCTCGACATTGTGCCGTCCGGGCAGGAGAATGTCGGAGACAGTGAGAATCGGGAAGGGTTCTTCTCCCGCATCCGCGGCGATGACAATCTCCCCATTCTTCTCAAAAATAACAGCATCGGCATGGTACTCTGCGTTGTCGGCAAGACAGTCGGACAGATCGTGTACCGAGGAGAAGTATGTTACATGACCTGCGGCGCGGGAAGCCATGCCGCGGGTCAGCTCGTTTTCATAATTGAGGATCAGTCTGCCGCCGCGTGCCTGATTGGCAAAAATCTCCATTTTTGCATCGGTGTATTCCTCCATGTCGGTGTGCCAGTTCAGATGGTTCGGGGTGACATTGGTGATACAGGCGGCGTGCGGCCACGGCTGGAAGCTGCGTCCGGTTTTGAGTGCCTGCAGCTGGAAACTGGACAGCTCCAATACAACATAATCGTTTTCCGTAATGGATGCGATTTCCGGAAGCAGGGGCTTTCCGATGTTGCCGCCGACGTACACTGTCCGCTGTGCCGTTTCCTTTTTCGCCTGTGCCGACAACATCGTGTAAATCAGCGTGGTGGTTGTGGTCTTGCCGTCAGAGCCGGTGACCGCAAAGACAGGTGCGGGACAGAGTGCCAAAAACACTTCCATTTCGGAGGTCAGTGCACAGCCTGCCTGTTGTGCTGCGAGAAATTCCGGCAGATCGGGACGGATGCCGGGTGCCTTGAAGATCACATCCTCGCGGATATCGGCAAGGTAATCATCCCCCAGCCGCAGGGCAACACCTTTTGCGGCGAGGGTGTCAGCAAGTGCACCGAGCGCGTCGGCCGTCTTTTTATCGCGTCCGACAACCATGGCACCGCACGACAGCAGAAAATCAATCACGGGTGTATTGGAGATGCCAAGCCCGACGACGGATACGGTTTTGCCGCGGATTGCGTCGCGGAAGGCTTCTAATTTCTGATTCATGGGAGTTCCTTTCTTGATAGAAGAAGTTCTATTATATATTATATAGACTTTTTCCGATTTTATCAAGTGCTTTTCAAAAAAAAAGACAGCACACGGAGAATTTTCCGTGTGCTGCGATGCATTTTTGCTGGAATTACTTGATGATGTTGACGCGGATGACGCTTTCCATGGAAGCGATGGTTTCCGCAGCGTTGTCCGGGATCTGACCGCCGATTTCGAGAATCGTGTATGCGTAATCCTTCTTGGACTTGTTGATCATGTTTTCGACGTTGATGCCCTGCGAGGAAATGATCGCGGTGATGTTGTTCAGAACGCCGGGAACATTCTTGTGGGAGATGCAGATGCGAGCATCACCTGTGTGCGGCAGGGAAACGTCGGGGTAGTTGACGGAGTTGCGGATGTTGCCGGTTTCAAGGAAGTCGATGAGTTCCTTTGCCGCCATGACAGCGCAGTTGTCCTCGGATTCCTCGGTGGATGCACCAAGGTGCGGGATGGCGATGATGCCGGGTACATTGACGGTTTCCTCGGTCGGGAAGTCGGTGACGTAGCGAGCGATCTTGCCGGATTCCAGTGCTGCCTTGATATCATCGGCGACAGCGAGGTCTGCACGGGAGAAATTGAGGATGCGGACACCGTCCTTCATCTTTGCGATGTTTGCCGCGTTGAACATACCGCGGGTTTCGGGCGTGGAGGGAACATGAACGGTGATATAGTCGCACTTTTCAAAGATTTCGTCAAGGCTTGCTGCCTTTTCGATCTTTCTGGACAGTCTCCATGCGGAGTCGATGGTCATGTAGTTGTCGTAGCCGATGACTTCCATGTGCATATCATTTGCGGCGTTGGCAACGAGCGCACCGATGGCACCCAGACCGATGACGCCAAGCTTCTTACCGGCGATCTCACAGCCTGCAAACTTGGACTTGCCCTTTTCGACCTGCTTTGCGACGTCCATATCGTCGGTCTTGGTAAGGTTCTTTGCCCATGCTGCACCGTCGATGACGTCACGGGATGCGAGCATCAGACCGCAGATGACGAGCTCCTTGACAGCGTTTGCGTTTGCACCGGGGGTATTGAAAACAACAATGCCTTCTTCCGCACAGCGATCAACGGGAATGTTGTTGACGCCGGCACCGGCACGTGCGATGGCCTTCAGCTCGGGATTGAACTGCATATCATGCATGACGGCAGAACGAACCATGATGGCGTCGGGATTCTGTACATCTTCACCGACGGTATACTTGTCGGCGCAGAAGTTGCTTGTGCCGACCTTTGCGATTTTATTGAGCAGCTGAATGTTATACATAACGGTTATCCTCGTATTTCTGATTATGCCTTGGGATTGTTCTTTGCGAAGTCATCCATGAACTTGACCAGCGCTTCGACACCCTCGATGGGCATTGCGTTGTAGATGGATGCGCGCATACCGCCGACGGAGCGGTGACCCTTGATGTTCTTGATGCCGGCAGCATCGGCTTCCTTGGCAAACTTCTTGTCAAGGTCAGCGTCGCCTGTGACGAACGTGACGTTCATCATGGAGCGGTATTCCTTTTCAACCGGCGCGATGTAGTAATCCTGATTGTCAAGATAGTCGTAAAGGATGGCAGCCTTCTTGACGTTGTATGCCTTCATGGCATCCAGACCGCCCATGTCGAGAATCCATTCGTAAACGAGCTTTGCCATGTAGATTGCATAGCAGGGAGGCGTGTTGTACATGGAATCGTTGTCAGCCATGGTCTTCCAGTCGAGCATGACGGGGGTTTCGGGGCGAGCCTTACCAAGCAGGTCTTCGCGGACGATAACGACGGTCAGACCGGCGGGCGCCATGTTCTTCTGTGCACCTGCGTAGATGACGCCGAACTTGGTGACGTCGACCGGTTCGGAGATGATGCAGGAGGACATATCGGCAACCAGCGGGATATCGCCGGTGTCGGGAATATAGTTGAACTTGGTGCCGTAGATGGTGTTGTTGAAGCAGACATGGACATAGTCGGCATCGGGACGGATGTCCTCACGGGTGATCTGCGGAATATAGGTGAAGTTCTTATCCTTGGAGGAGGCGATGACCTTGATGTCGCCGTACTTCTGTGCTTCGTCGCACGCCTTCTTGGAGAACTGACCGGAGACGATATAATCCGCCTTGCCGGAGCCGTTCAGAAGGTTCAGCGGAACGGATGCAAACTGGGTGGAAGCGCCGCCCTGCAGGAAAAGGACCTTGTAGTTGTCCGGAATGTTCATCAGGGTACGGAGCTTTGCCTGTGCGTCTGCGATGATTGCTTCATAGACCGGAGATCGATGGCTCATCTCCATAACGGACATGCCGGAATCCCCGTAACAGACCAGCTCGGAAGCAGCCTTTTCAAGGACGGGAACGGGCAGCATGGAGGGGCCTGCAGAAAAATTGAATACTCTGTTCATAACGAATCTCCTTTGGTTGTTGGATTGGATGTATATCCGATGCGACAGGTGCCGCGAGGGACACTTTATCACATTTGCCGGATTACTTGATATCATACCACTTTTTGAAAGATTTGTCAATAGATTATTGCAAATTGCGTGAAATAAATAACGAAAAATGCATAAAAATGCTTGATTTCCATCGCGGGCTTGCAGAAATATGAAAGTTTAACGGTATAAAATCGGCGTATCGAAGCCGCGCTGACCGTTTTCTGCGATAAACTCCGCGCGCACGAACCGATCAAACGGGCGCAGAATGAATTCTGCCTCTGTCAAACCGTCGCCCGAGATGCTGCGCGCGCCGTGCCAGACGGAGCCTGTATAGAATACGATCTGCGAAACCGGATCACAGGTATAGCGGACGCGCCGGTTTTCGCTGCCCTCGATTTCCTCCACGGACACCGAGAAGCGCGGTCCCTGCGTCGCCATGACACGCCCGTGACGGATGGCATCGAGAATCGCTTCTTCGGTCAGTTCCTCTGTCTGCACATAAATATAGGAAAGACATGCTTCGTTTTCGTAAAAATGGCTGTCGTCGGCACACATCGCGGTGAAGACCTTACCGCGGACGGCGAGCTGATCGATGACCTCACCGGAATACGGACGGCAGTTGCGCGGCAGACCGGAAACAGAGTTGTAAATCTCCACGCCGTCAAAACCGCACAGCGGCATAATCTGCTCGCAGGTATCAAGCGACCATGCCGGATGTGCAAGAATGGCAATGCCGCCGACCGCGTGCACCGCATCGATAATGTCCTGCGCGGAATAGATGCCGTTTGCTTTTTCACGGTCGAGCTTCGCCGGCTCTTTTTCGCCGATGGCAACGATGTGGAACACACCTGCCAGCACATCCGCGCCGTTGATGTTGTATTCACAGCCGCGCAGCAGCAGCATACCGTCCTCCGTCATGCGGGTCTCGGAGTGCATCCAGTGATCGGTCAGGGAAAGAAAGTCATAACCGTTGTCACGGTAGAGTGCGATGACCTCCTCCGGCGTTTTCTTGCCGTCTGTTACCGTTGTATGCGTGTGCAGGTTGCCTTTATACCATTTTTTGCCGTTTGCGTCGATGAACATAGCTCAGTACCGTTTACTTCCGGTTGATCGAAAGTATCCTTATATTATTTCAGTATCCGGCGCGGATGCCGTTCCTCGCCTCACTGACAATATCATAACACAATACGGCAGAAATTGCAATCGGCATGCAAAAACTTTTTTTCGGGAAATTTAACAGAATCTATTGCAATTATCAGGAAAATATGTATAATTATGTTTAATAGATAAGATCGGAAAACTGTCTTATTTTGCAATTGTGAGGAGGATATCTATGAAAAACCATCCAAGAACGCAGGCGGCGCTGTTGGCATTATTGTGTCTGGCATCTACAGCCATGGCATCCTGCGGCGATGCATCGGACGGATCGGTCGATACTGCTCCCGTGACACAGGCGGAGACGGAAACTGCTGCGACGGAGGTTGTCGACCCGCGTCTGGAATACGCCAATGTCGCACCGGTGGTCGAGGATTTCGGCGGGTATACATACCGTATGGCTGTGACCGAAGGCAAGGAGATTGTTGCGGAGCAGATCGGCTATTGGACAGAAGGTGAAACCGGCGATACCGTCAATGACGCTGTGTTCCGCAGGAATGTCGCGGTGGAGGATACCTACAATGTTGATATTTCACTGCTTTTGATGCCGGATACCAATGCATCGGCCCGCAAAAATATTCAGGCGGGAGATGATTTCTGCGATATCATGTTCAGTGCGCACGTCAATGACTTCATCGGTCATGCGCAGATCGGCGGTCTGGTTGACCTGAATACGCTGCCTGAGCTTGATATGACAAATCCATGGTGGGATCAGCGCATTTCCTCTCTTTCTCTGTTCGGTCAGCAGTATATGGCAACGGGTGATATCTCCATGGAAGATGACCTGCGTGAAATGTGTGTCATGTACAACAAAACGCTCTACAATCAGTACGATCTTCCGGATCCTTATGAAATGGTCACAAGCGGCACATGGACAATGGAGCGGATGCTGGAGCTGGTCAGCGGTGTGACAGAAGATATCAACGGTGACGGACAGATGACGGTTGCAGACCAGTGGGGACTGGCAAGTGAGGTTTATGCCGGCTGGTATTTCTTCCTGTCCGCAGGTCTGGATACGATCCTTTATGAAAACGGCGCATACCGTTCGGCGATTGCACAGGAGAAATACCATACTGCATTTGAAACCGCCATCCATGCACTGATCACAGACGATGTTTTCGTCACCGACAGCGGTAAATACGAGAGTCAGCTTACCACCGCCGACATCTGGTCGGAGGCATCCAAAATGTTTCAGGAGAACCGGATTCTGTTCCGTACAGGTACCTTCTCCGGTACCATGTACCTGCGCAACATGAAAACCGACTTTGGTGTGCTCCCGATTCCAAAGCATTCGGAGGAGCAGGAGGAGTATTACTGCATGGTTTCCTTCACCTGTGCGCCGCTTGCCATTCCCGTAACAGCACAGAACCTGCATACGACGGCACTTGTGACCGAAGCGCTTGCCTATGAATCGATGTTCACGCTGACACCGTCGTTCTATACGACCTTCCTCGGCGAGAAGATTCTGCGCGATGAGCAGTCCAAGGAAATGATTGATATCCTGCTTGCATCCAAGGTGTACTCCCTTGACTGCTTTGCATCCATCACCGGCATCGTTGACAAGATCACCGGTATGGTCAAGTCCCGCAAGGATACCGTTGCATCTGCGGTTGCGTCGGTTGACAAGAGTGCGCAGAAGAAACTCGAAAAATTCCTTGAAAATTTTGAAACATGATGAACATATAACGGAGGAATCAAAATGATGAATCATACGAAACGAACACTGACAGCCATTTTAGCACTTCTGAGTGTTTCATCCGCAGCACTTGCATCCTGCGGTGATGCATCGGTCGGGTCGGTTGACACAGCCCCCGTAACACAGGCGGAGACGGAAACTGCTGCGACGGAGGTTGTCGACCCGCGTCTGGAATATGCCAATGTCGCACCGGCAATCGAAGACTTCGGCGGCTACGGGTTCCGTATGGCGGTGCTGGAGGGCAACGATGTTGTCTTCAATCAGGTCGCATACTGGTCGGAGGGCGAAAACGGAGATACGCTCAACGACGCGGTCTTCAAGCGCAACCTTGCGGTTGAGGAAGCATATAATATCAAGGTCAGCCTGCTTGAGCTTGTGGATACCAGCACAACAGTGCGCAAGAACATTCAGGCGGCGGACGATTTTGCGGATATCGTTTTCCCGAGCTCCATCGGTGACATCATGTCGCTGGCACAGCAGGGCTGCTTCCTTGATCTGAATCTCATCGACGAGCTGCAGCTGTCCCAGCCATGGTGGGATCAGCGTATCCAGGACATTGCCATCCACGGCAAGCTGTTCTGCGCGACGGGTGACATCAGCATCCGCGACGAGCTGCGCGAAATGGCGGTTCTGTACAACAAGACACTTTATACCCAGTTTGACTATCCGGATCCCTATGAGCTTGTTGCGAACAACAAATGGACATGGGAAACGATGGCATCGATGATCCGTGATGTCGCAAAGGATGTCAACGGTGACGGCAATATGACGGTCGCTGACCAGTACGGTCTGATCAGTGAAAACATCGCCGGCTGGTATCTGTTTTTGGCTTCCGGCCGCGACTCGATCGGCTATGACGGAAAAACCTATACATCAGACGTCGAGGACGGTACGATCTACAATATTTTTGAGGACATCTTCGAGGTGCTCTGCGACAAGAAGTCCGTTATCATCATGGACGACGGCACGCACGCAAACGATCTGACCACGGAAACCATCTGGACGGAGGCGACCAAGATCTTCTCTGAAAACCGCGCCCTGTTCAGAACCGGTACCTTCGGCGATACCGTCGACCTGCGCGATATGAAGACCGACTTCGGTGTGCTTCCGATCCCGAAGATCGATGCGGCACAGGACAGCTATTACTGCATGGCGCATAACGATATCATGCCGCTGGTCATTCCGACAACGGTTCCCGACGAGCATAAAACAGCGCTTCTGACCGAAGCACTGGCATTTGAATCCATGTTCACGCTGACCCCGTCGTTCTATGAGGTGTTCCTGGACGAAAAGATCCTGCGCGATGAGAAATCCAAGGAGATGATCGACATCCTGTTTGACTCCAAGGTCTATTCGCTTGACTACATGTGCGGCATCACCGGACTTTCCTCGGCGGTATCCAACATTGTCCAGACCGGTAAAAACAGCCTTGCATCGAAAACCGCATCCATTCAGAAATCAGCGCAGAAAAAGCTTGATAAATTTGTGGATAAATTTGCAGATGTTGAATAATGGCGCAAAAAAGCATGCGCCTGTGGAAAACGATTGCGCGTAAAACGATGCACGCATCCCGGCGGTACACGGTTTGGAATGGGTGTTCTGCTCTGTTTTCCACAGCCCATTCTGTGGGAAATGTGGAAAACAAATGCGGCAAAACATCGGATTTTCAACAGTTTCCAAAGGGTTTTCCACAGGACGCCGGATCGTCTGCTGCGGGTTTTCCACAAGACCGGACGGCAAATCTTAAAAAAACAGGAAAAATTATAATAAAATGTGAACAATGTGGAAAAACGGAAAATGACGTTTTTTCGCCGGATATGTGAAACGATTCATAAAACAGGGCAGCCCTCCTTGACCGGGGCTGCCCTGTATAATTATTAGTTGTGATGCGGCATATATCGCCCGGGGATACAGGGCGATTTACGGAAATTCCGGAAAATTTTTGAAAACCTCTTGACAGACGAGGTTTAATGTGTTAAACTTATACACAAGAAAGGTTTAACTCATTCAACCCCTAAGGAGGACATTTATGACACCGAAAATTTTTGAAAGCGAATACCGCTTCTGCAAAATCCTGTGGGAGCATGAGCCGATCAATTCCACGGAGTTGGTCGGGCTCTGCCGGGAACAGCTCGGCTGGAGCAAGGCGACGACCTACACCGTCATCCGCCGTTTGTCCGAGCGCGGTGTGATCAAAAACGAGGACGCAACGGTTACGTCACTCATTTCCCGTGAGGAGGCGGAATCGGCAGAGATCGAGGCTCTGGTGCAGTCGCGCTTTGACGGCTCCCTGCCTGCGTTCATCGCCGCGTTTTCCCGCAAAAAGCATCTGACGGAGGAACAGGCGGCAGAAATTCTTGCCATGATCGACGACGCGGAGGAGGTGTGACGCTGTGACATCCGCAAACCTCTTTTTATCAGTCTGCAACCTTGCCGCATCCGCCGGATGGGCGGTCATCGCGGTGATGCTGATGCGTCTGCTGCTCGGACTGCCGGGACTGCGGCGGATTCCGCGCAGATATGTCTGTCTGCTTTGGGCTGTGGTCGGTCTGCGGCTGGTCTTTCCGTTCTCACCGGAAAGTGTCCTGAGCCTGATTCCGAGCGCCGAGGTGCTGCCGCAGACCGTCCTTTATGACAGGACACCCGCGGTGACCACCGGCATTCCCGCGCTCAATGCCGTCATTAACGAAAGCGTAATGCCGACATTTGCTCCGAGCCCCGGCGACAGCGTCAATCCCCTGCAGGTACTCACAGCCGTTGGCTCATGGGTCTGGATTGTGGGTGCTGTGCTGATGCTTGTGTACATGCTTGTAAGCTATCTGCTCCTGTACCGCCGGGTGCGGTTTGCCACGCGGCTTGCGGGGAAGGACGGCGTTTATGAGTCAGACACGGTCTCATCACCGTTTGTCTTCGGGCTGATCCGCCCGAAAATCTACCTGCCGTACAGCATGGATGCAGAGACACGTTCACATGTCATCGCGCATGAACGGGCGCATCTGTCCCGCGGCGATCATTTCATCAAGCCGGCTGCATTTCTGCTGCTGTCGGTATACTGGTTTCATCCGTTATTGTGGGCGGCGTACATCCTGCTTTGCCGGGACATCGAATCCGCCTGTGACGAGCGTGCGGCGAAAGACATGACCGCCGCAGAGCGCAAATCCTATGCCGCGGCTCTGGTACGCTGTTCCGTCCGGACCCGGCAGATCACCGCGTGTCCGCTGGCGTTCGGTGAGACCGGTGTGAGGCGGCGCGTGACGGCGATTCTTGACTATCGGCGTCCGACCTTGTGGGTGCTGATTGCGGCGGTCGTGCTGTGTGTTGTATTCGCGGTGTGCTTTGGGACGAATCCGACATCGCTGCACGGCATGACGCCGATGATGGAATATGATCCTGCTGCCATGGTGTATGAGAATGGAATGTTTTCGTATGTGCAGATTGTGGAAATGGCACCGTCATTCTGTGTGGATGAGGACGGGGTGTTGTGGATGCGGTATCCGATGGAAACCGAATGGACATCGGTTGGTAAACTGAAAGCGTATGATCTGACAAAAGCGTACATGCAGACATTGTTTGAACTGTCCAACCCGGATTCTTTCGGTATGCACGAAACCGCCGAAACACTGTATCGGCAATGCAAGACAGCATGGCGTGCCGAATATGTGCATCCGGTGAACGGAAATGCGGATGATTACACGGTGATACAGCGAAAGAACGGCGATGTGCTTGTTTTGTATTCATTTCAATACATAAAGGAAGACGGAAGTTTGTCAGATGAAATTCCGCGTTGGATTTACCGACTTGCGGAAACGAAGAATGCTGTGGAGCTGCCCACATATGATTCCTATCGCGTAGCCTATGCTTACGCAGGTTCTCCCGCACCGGATTACAACGAAATTCACCGAATGCCGTATGCCGATCATACAATCGAGGCATTTACACAGCTTTCCGAATATGTGGATCCGGAGCGTCTGCGTCACGCATCCGTCATTCCTGTACTGCGCTTTGCGTCAGCAGATGATCTGCGGCAGTTCCGAGAAGCATACCGCGATGCGTTTGTGTTTGACGATTCGCTCGGCGACAGGATTCCGGCCTTTGATTATGCCGTGCGTACCTTCGGTGACAGTGAAACGCTGTTCCGGGACAATGTTCTGTTTGTCGCCTGCATCAACGCGCCGTCCGGCTCGCACGTCTTTTCTGTATCGCAGATTACGGCAGAGAACGGTATTCTGGCAGTTGACATTGATCGGTATGCGCCGGAGCTTTGCACGGATGATGAAATCTCACATTTTGTGCTGATTGCGGTTCCACGCACGGTGGTGGAGAAAACCGAATCAGTCGTTGTACTGCTGGAAAATGCACCGTCGCCGACCGTGATTCCCGATGAAGCCTTTGATTTTCCGGAAAATTATGCGGATACCCTGAATCCGCCGCGTGAGACAGACAATACACAACAGGCACCCGCATATGAGGACACTCCCTCCGGCACTTTCACTGTTGCCCCGGACGTGACCGTATCCGACGGTTTTGCCCTGCATCCGGAGTATGAAACCTCTGAACTTGTTATTCCGCCGAACGGAGAAGAAAACGAAACACGCCCCGATATTGAGGATGAATTTTCAGACGAAAATATCATCGTGATTGAGCCAACTGAATAGTTTATGAAAACGGACAGCCGCAGATCAAACAATCTGCGGCTGAAATCATATGCAAAATCTCAATCGTGTACCACAATCTCACACGCATACGGGCGGTCATCGTCTTCCTCCGGAATCATCAGAAAACCGTCTTCGTACAGCGCTTCGGC
>JAFTLK010000390.1 GCA_017455975.1 Clostridia bacterium
CTCGTCTGTGCCAAAGATGTCGACGATGAGGAAGCGCTGTTCATCATGGGACGGCAGACGCTCAACTTCATGGATCTGACCGGAACGCATGAGGCGTATTTTGAAGTCAAGGACGGCGACAACGAGCATCTGATCAAATGGCTCGGGTTCCGTATGACGGACGGGAAATGGTACTACGATCTGCACGGCAAGTTTGACGCGCACGATCATAAGCATTGAGAATAATAATTCAGCGCATACCGCAGATAAAACGGTATGCGCTGTAATCATTTATTGGGATTTGGTATTCCGGCAGATTCATAGTAGTCATCTGAAAACGGTATCAAATCGTAGTCAAAGGTGTTTTGCAGGGAACGGATGTAAGTATACGGATCGTCCATCGACGTGACACCATAGTACGCGGCAAGATGGCGGAGTTTTTCTGTATGCTCCTCTGTTTCGTGCTGTTCCCGGAAGATCTGCAGTCCTTCCAGAAATTCCGCCTCTGTGCGCAGCGGGATATCAAGCAGGATGCCGGTAAAGCGCACCGCAAGCAGAATCCGGATGAAATCTGTGAAATTTTGTGCGACGGGACGGACATGGATTTCATCGAGCGGCATCGGTTCCACAACGAAGATCATATCACCGAAGCGGTCGGGAATCGTACAGAAATGCACACCGTCGCCGCCGGTATAAGCGAACACATAAGCACCGACCGGCGTGCAGAAATAGTGGGCGCCGGAGTCTGTCTCGAAAATGATGCCGACACCGCGGTCATATGTGCTGCCATGGACGGATGATGCGAGCAATTCTTGTTCCATAGAATATTTACCTTCCGCAAATGGTGATTCTGCATCTGTTGATGCTGTTTGACATGCAGTTAGCTGACTGAACAGCAATAGAATCACCACGACTGTGATACAAAGAACAGAATGTTTCATAATGCGGTTCATTTGGATGAAAATTACGTTTTGACGGTATAATCTGCGGGGATCATCATGCCGAGATACACAAACAACGTCTGCATATTGCCCGAAAACAGCAACGTCGTTCCCGGAACATCGGAAAGATCCTGCGGCAGATACAGTGCCGGTTTGTGATGCGCCGGAACAATGCCTGCCTGCTGTAAAATATGCGCGACAAACTGCGAGCAGAAATAGGTAAACTTCCTCTGATAGGGTATGCGCAGCAGCGACAGAATCAGACCGACGGTGGTGTAATGCATACGGCTTCGGTATGCAACGAAATAGTCGATCTTTTCCTTGATCTTTTCGTAGGTCTTCTGTGCAACCTCGATTTCGTAGAGCTTGACGGGGAAGGGCTCACGTCCCGGCTTGAGATAGCGCGACAGCTTTTCGATGCGGAAGCCTTTGAGCACAAAGCTGTAAAAGGTTCCGGGATCTTCCTCCAGCCCAAGGGAGACGTGCGTATAATAGCTGCCCGTCATCGCGGACAGGATGCGTCCTCTGATATCGCTGAATTTCGTCAGCAGAATATAAATCTTTCTTGTAGACAAGGTGGTTTCTCCGTTTCCTGTGATTTGGGATATGCGGGGGATGCCTTGTCATCTGAAAACGATGCTTGGCCGATGCATGGGAATACATTGGCGCGGTCACACAATCAAAGCATGACATGTCGGTTTCAAACAACGACCCGGGATGTGTGGACATCCCGGGAGGGGTATTGATGTGAAGTTATGCCTTGAAGGAATCCTTGAGCGTGACAACGCGGTTGAAGGTATTCTCGGACTTGGTATCCTTGCAGTAGTAGCCGTCGCGGACGAACTGGAACTGTTCACCCGGTGCGGCATCGGCAAGTGCCTTTTCCACCTTGACGTGTTCGACCTTGACAGCGGACTCGGGGTTGAGGTACTTGTCATAGTCAGCGGAATCAATCTCATTCATGTTTTCAACCGTGAACAGGCGGTTATACAGAATGACGGTAGCTTCTTCTGCATACTCTGCGGACAGCCAATGAATCGTACCCTTGATCTTTCTGCCGTCGACGGGATTGCCGTTGCCGGATTCCAGATCAACCGTGGTGTGGATTTCCTTGATGGAACCGTCTTCGTTCTGGATGATCTCACCGCACTTCATGATATACGCACCCATCAGACGAACCTCGGAGTCGGGCTTCAGACGGAAGAACTTGGGAGGCGGAACGAGCGCAAAGTCAGAGGAGTCGATATAGAGTTCCTTGGTGAACGGAACCTTGCGGGTGCCCATTTCCGGATGCTGCGGATGGTTGGGAA
>JAFTLK010000391.1 GCA_017455975.1 Clostridia bacterium
CAGGAACGTGCCACACCTCGACCTTCCCTCACCAGGGAAGGATAATATGATTGTGCGAACCATAGCCGTAAACCCCAATTGCAGGCAATACCAAATAAAACAAATTTTACTTTACCATACATAAAGGAGACCCCTCATGAAAAACAAAACCAAAATTTTTGCCGTGGGCAACGCGCATCTCGATCCTGTCTGGCAGTGGCGCTGGCAGGAAGGTTCGGCTGAAGCCAAGGCAACCGTCCGTTCCGCGCTTGACCGCATGAACGAGTTCCCGGATTTCAAGTTTGTCTGCTCGTCCGCATCCGTTTACCGCTGGATCGAAGAGTTTGACGACGAGATGTTCGAGGAAATCAAGCAGCGCGTGGCTGAGGGCAGATTCATCGTTGTCAACGGCTGGCACGTTCAGCCTGACTGCAATCTGCCGTCCGGCGAAGGCTTTGCACGTCAGTCGCTCTACGCACAGCGCTACTTCAAGGAAAAGCTCGGCGTGACCGCGAAGGTCGGCTACAATGTCGACTCCTTCGGTCATAACGCCAACCTGCCGCAGATTCTCAAAAAGAGCGGCATGGACAGCTACATCTTCATGCGTCCGTCGCCCACCGAAAAGGCAATGGATTCCGACGTGTTCAATTGGGTGTCGCCCGACGGCTCGTCCGTACTGACTTACCGCATCCTCGACCCGTACTGCGCACGCTTCAACACACTCGAGGAGCTTGACAACCGCATCAATTATCTGAACGAAGCGTCGAAGACCGACCTTGACGAGCTGCCGCTGTTCTACGGCGTCGGCAACCACGGCGGCGGTCCGACCATCCGTCACATTGAACTGATCGAGGCATACAAGAAGGCTCATCCCGAGGTCGAGGTCACCTTCTCCAACCTCTCCGATTTCTTTGACTCCATCCGGGAGAGCGGTGCGCCCATTCCCGAGCATCACGATGATCTGCAGCACCACGCGGCAGGCTGTTATGCCACCGTTTCTGCGGTCAAGAACGGCATCCGCCGCTCCGAGCATGAGCTGACCGCGGCTGAATCCTATACCGTCCTCGCAGGCAAGCTGTGCCAAAAGAAGTACCCGACCGAAAAGTTTGCCGACGCATGGCGCAATGTCAGCTTCCTTCACTTCCATGACTCCATGGACGGCTGTTCCATCAAGGAAGTCTACGAGGATGCACAGTATATGTACGGCATGGCGCGTGAGGTTGCCGCTGTTGCCGAAAACAACGCCCTGCAGACACTGTCGTGGGCGGTTGATACCTCTGCTGATCGCGAAAAGGGTCTTCCTGTGTTTGTCTTCAACCCGCACTCCTTCGAGGTTGATGAATTCATCAACGTCAACAAGAAGGCAATCGGCGTCAAGGATGCCGACGGCAATGATGTCCCGTCCCAGCTTGTCCACTCCACAACGCTGGAGTGTTACTGGCGCGACGATATCGCGTTCCGGGCAAAGGTTCCCGCGCTCGGCTGGGCGGTCTACTACCTGCAGGGTGCCGACGAGAACCGTCCCGAGGACTATGTCAGCCCCGAATCCCCGGTCAAGGCCATCGCGTTTGAGGGTCACAGAACCTCCAACAACCGCGCGGCGACTGTACTGGAAAACGATATCTGGCACATCGAATTTGAGCTGTACACAGGCTATATCGTCTCGATGATCGACAAGCGTACCGGTAAGGAAGTCATCACCGGACGCGCCGCTGTTCCGACCGTTATTGACGAATACTATCACGATGCATGGTCGCACGCAAAGAACTTCTTCACCGATACGATGGCACGCTTCTCCGATGCCGAGGTGACAGTGCTCGAATCCGGTCCCGTCCGCGCAACGGTCAAGGTCGTATCCCGCTACAACGGTTCCACCTTGACGCAGTACTTCTCGCTTCTGGAAGGCAAGGAAGAACTGTTTGTCCGTGCGCGTCTTGACTGGCACGAAAAGCACAAGATGCTGAAGCTGGCATGGCCGATGGCGGTTGAGAACCCGCGTGCTTACTACGAAATCCCGTTCTCTGTCATCGAGCGTCCTGCGGACGGTGAGGAAGAACCGGGTCTTGGATGGACGGCTGTCCGCGGCGATAACGGCGGCTTTGCCATCTGCAACAGCGACACGTATTCCTCCTCCGTCTGTGACGGTACGATCTATCACACCGTCGTCCGCTCCCCGATCTACGGCGACCACGGCGGACCGAGAACCGCAGAGTCCGACTTTACCGATCAGGGTGAGCGCGAGTTCCGCTATGTGCTGATGCCCGTCGGCGATTCCTTTGCACCGGTCATCAAGGCGGCAAAGCTGCTCAACAAGCCGACCACCAACATCATTGAGAACTGGCATCCCGGCAAGCTTTCTGACAAGGTCTTCTCCGGTCTTTCCGTTGACTGTGACCATGTCGTCGTCTCCGCGCTCAAGCGCGCCGAGGACGGTCAGGGTCTTGTCATTCGTCTCTACGAAACGGATGGTGTGGAAGCCGACGTTACCGTGTCCGGTGCCGTGCTTCCGACCGCACTGAAGACAAAGATCACGCCGTATTCGTTTATGACATTCTATCTTGACGATGCATCCGGGGAATGGAAGGAAGTTCTGCTGACCGAGTACGACATCGAAAACGGATAAACCAAGTTACAACGAAACCAATGAAACATACCAACCATGGCTGCGGCAGATCTGCCGCAGCCTTTGGTCGTATCCGGATAAACTTTTGCTGTATGTTATACGGATTTATGGTATAATATAAAAAAAGGCGGGTGAAGATGGGCATGAACGGAAAAACGGTCTTGAAAAACAGTGCATTATCAGCGGGGATTCTTCTGTTGACAGTGCTCGTGTGTCTTGTATTTCAGCGTCTCGACGTGGTACAGCACATTCCGATGATTTTTGTGTTTGCGGTGTTTTTGATATCCCTTCTGACCGACGGCTACATCTGGGGGATTGTGTCGGCATTTTGCGGCATGCTTGCTGTCAACTATGCGTTTACTTATCCGTTTTATGCATTCAACTTCAATATTCCCGCCAATCTGATTTCCGCTGTTATCCTGACAACCGTTTCCGTCATCACCGGTATGCTGACAACCCAGATCAAGCGATATGAGGCGGAAAAGGCCGAGCATGAGCGGGAACGTACCCGCGCCAATCTTCTGCGTGCGGTTTCTCACGATCTGCGCACGCCGCTGACGACCATCTACAGCGCAAGCTCCACCCTGCGTACAAAGAAACACCAGCTGACAGAAGAACAGCAGGATACCATGCTCAAAAACATTGAGGAGGATTCTGAATGGCTTGTGCGGATGGTGGAAAATCTGCTTTCGATCACCCGCATCAGCAATGCACAGATCGAGCTTGCAAAAACGCCTGTCATTCTTGATGAGCTTGTGGATTCCGTCTTGACGAAGTTTATGACGCGATATCCGGAACAGAACATCCGCATTGATGTCCCCGATGAAGTCGTTGTTGTCGCCGTCGACCCGATTCTGATTGAACAGGTTCTGATGAATCTGCTTGAAAACGCGGTGTTCCATGCTGTACAGATGACGGAGATCGAATTCCGCGTTTATACGCTCGGCAAAAAGGTGATCTTTGAAGTCGCAGACGATGGCTGCGGTATTCGGGAGGACAAGCTTGCGCACCTCTTTACAGGAACATCGGAGGACGGCGATTCATCAGCCGATAACAAAAAGCGCAATATCGGTATCGGTCTGTCCGTCTGTGCCACGATCATCCGCGCGCATGACGGTGAGATCTGTGCCGAAAACCGAAAGAGCGGCGGGGCGTTGTTCCGCTTTTCGCTGAAAATGGAGGAAATGACCGATGATGAATAATAAATATAAGGTTCTGCTTATCGAGGACGATGCCAACATCCGGTCGGTCGTGACCACTCTTTTGGAAACAGAGGGGTATCAGGTAATCTGGGCGGGAACCTGTCAGCTGGCACTGGCGCTGTTTGCCTCACACCGACCGGATATTGCGATCCTTGATCTCGGTCTTCCGGACAGGGACGGCATGCAGTTCCTTGAATATGTCCGCCGGGATTCGCTGATGCCGGTAATCGTGCTGTCTGCACGGTCGGGTGACCGCGATAAGGTTACTGCGTTGGATGCAGGCGCCAACGACTATGTGACAAAGCCGTTTTCCTCGGACGAGCTGCTTGCACGTATCCGGATGATTCTGCGCAATTACCATCACCGGGCCGACAGCGGAAAGCTGCCGGGCGGGAAATTCCGTGTCCGCGATCTTGTCATTGATTATGACGCACGGCAGGTGTTCATTGACGGACGTGAGATCAAGCTGTCGCAGACCGAATACAATATCGTTGCACTGCTGTCCGAGCACTGCGGCAAGATGATGACCTATGCTGCCATCATCCGCGGCGTCTGGGGCTATCCGGATGAAGGCAGCACGAAAAAGCTGCAGGTCAATATGGCCAATATCCGAAAAAAATTCGGCGTGCGCCCGGGAGAGGCACGCTATATTACCAATGAACTCGGTGTCGGTTATCGGATGAACGGTGAGCGGGATGACGGATAACGGCAGCGTCATTTCCTTTTACCGCACATTTGCCGCTTTTATGTTACAATATCCGTGGATAATTGAGATTGAACTGCGTTTCTGGGCTTTGTGAGGAGAATAGCGTGAAACATACTGTTTCACGCGGGTCTTGTGGATTTCGCCACCGGAGCGGCGGCGATTTTGCCCGCGATGATATCGCGTTCAAAACCAAGCCCCGCAATTCCCGAATTTCAGGATGAAATTCCAGAAAGGTAGGCTTTCGACAAGCGAAAGCTATGGTTGTTTTTATGAGTTTTTTTGAATTTTTCGGGCAGATGCTCGGCAATCCGATGCTGCTTGTTTCGACCGTTCTGACGCTGGGCGTCATTCTGGTCAACGGCTGGACCGATGCGCCGAATGCCATAGCAACCTGTGTATCCACGCGCGCCATTTCCGTGCGCCGCGCGATCATCATGGCAGCTATCTTTAATTTTTTGGGTGTGCTTGTGATGACAAGCGTGAATGCATCGGTCGCTTTCACCATTTACAACATGGTCGACTTCGGCGGAGATTCCCATCTTGCGCTGATTGCACTATGTGCGGCGATGGCAGCTATCGTCATCTGGGCAACCGCTGCGTGGTATTTCGGTATTCCGACCAGTGAAAGCCATGCGCTGATTGCCGGAGTGTCCGGCGCGGCCGTTGCGATCCAGAACAGCTTTTCCGGCATCAACGGGGCAGAGTGGATCAAAGTCCTGTACGGCATTGTGCTGTCGACGGTGCTCGGCTTTTTCCTCGGTTTTCTGTCGGCCAAGCTGACGGTACTTGTCTTCCGGAATCAGAACCGTCTGAAAACGGAGCGGTTCTTCGGCGGTGCGCAGGTGGCCGGCGGCGCGGCGATGGCATTCATGCACGGTGCACAGGACGGTCAGAAGTTTATGGCGATCTTCCTGCTCGGTGCGGCAATGGCAAACGGTGAGAGTGGTGCCGGCAGCTTTGTCGTTCCGATCTGGCTGATGGTGCTTTGCTCGGCTGTCATGGGTCTGGGGACCTCCATCGGCGGTTACCGTATTATCAAATCCGTCGGCATGGATATGGTCAAGCTAAAGCCCTATCAGGGCTTCGCGGCAGATTTTTCAGCGACATTGTGTCTCTTGCTTTCCTCGCTGACCGGCATTCCCGTCAGTACCACGCATACCAAGACGACCGCCATCATGGGCGTCGGTGCGGCAAGACGCATGAGCAATGTCAACTGGAGCGTCGTCAAGGAGCTGGTCATGACATGGGTCTTCACCTTCCCCGGCTGCGGTCTTCTGGGATTTTTCATGGCAAAGCTGTTTTTAATGTTATTTGCATAATTGTATATAAGGAGACGGAAAAATGGCAAAGAAAACAAATGATTATTTCAAGATGATAGAACAGCAGACAGCGTACTGTCTGGAGGCCTCCAATCTGCTGGAGGAGATTTTGTGCAAATTTCAGTCGGACAGCATCGGTGCGTACCGCACACAGATGCACGAGATCGAACATGCCGCCGATAAAATTCACCATGAAATCCTGAACAAGCTGTCTACCGAATTCATCACGCCCATTGACCAGGAGGACGTCCTGAAACTGGCGCAGATCATTGACGACATCACTGACGCCCTTGACGAAGTGGTACTGGACTTCTATATGTATCACATCGATCGCATCCCCGAAAAGGCGGCGGAGCTGTCCAAGATCGTCAACCGCTGTGTCAATGCGCTGCACGAGGCGGCAGGCGAGCTGCGCAACTTCAAAAAGCCGACGGAGCTGCGTGCACATGTCATCCGCGTCAACGACATTGAGGCCGAAGCAGATGCCGTCTACACAGAAGCAGTGTATGAGCTGTTTGGTTCTTCTGCCGACAGTAAGGTGCTGTTCGGTACCAAGGCTGTCTATGAAAGTCTGGAAAGCTGCTGCGACCTGTGTGAGCATGCAACCGATGTCATTGAACAGGTCATCATCAAAAACACATAAAAACGCTATGATCCCAAGGCTGCCGTATCTCCTTTCCAGCGGCAGCCTTTTTGTGCTTTTGTTACAAATCTGAAAATAATTGCACCAACCTCTTGTAAATCCGCGGAAACCGTGTATAATTGAAGCTGTAGAGTATACATGAGAAAGGGAGGTTTCTATATGCAAAATATCAGAGTCGGTGTTATCAACTGGGATTGCTCCCTGCCGCGTAACACCTATTTCGGCTACTATCAGACACGGACCCTGAGTCCGAAAAAATACCGGTATGCAACTCCCTATTATGCGGACATCCTCGGGGAGGACCGCATCGACTACCATGTCAGAGATCAGGCAGAATTTGACAGAGAGCTGTGTTATGCCATCGATGCGGGCATTGATTACTTTGCGTATGTCTTTTATCCCAAGACCGCATCGAGGGAGCATATCAGCCTGACTTACAATGACTGCTCACACAGGGTGTATGAGTTGACATATGCACGGGACATGCATGCATCGAGCCGCTGGCGGCATAAGATCGGTCTGGCATTCATTGTCACGCCGACCCATCCGATCTCGGATGAAGACATCGCGGAGCTGATCGCGTTTCTGCATGAACCATATTATGAAACGGTGAACGGGCGGCCGCTTGTCTACCTGTACCAGAGTACGAGCGTTGCGTGGATGCTGCGTATAAGAAAAGCATGTCTTGCAGATGGGCTGCCGGTACCGTTTTTTGTGCCGATGGTCGGTGAGATACCCGAAGGCGGAGGCTCGAGCCTGATCGATGCGCTGTCGGGGTATGCCTGCGCGTGTGTCGGTCTGGACAACTACATAGGGCTGCGTGAAGAAATGCTTGCTCAGAATCGTCGTCGGCTGGCAAGCGGGCATCGCATTATCCCTACCTTTACGCTCGGATGGGATCCGTCGCCGCGCAATGACATCCCCTGTCCGTGGTGCAGCTATCCTGCGGGTGTCTATCCTGCGCCTGCATCACCGGTGGCGCTGATGACCGGTGCGGTTGCGCTGGCCAATTGGATTTGTTCGGAGGCACGCGAGGCGTTTGTCGGACACATTATGACATTTGCGTGGAATGAGTTTGAGGAAGGTGCCTGGATCTGCCCGACCTATCGGGAGGATCTCAGCATCGACACAGAACGTGTTCAGGTCTTTGCAGAGATCTCCGCCTATTGGAAACGGCGGCTAGGCGGATGGTACTGATACGGACAGCCGCATTCAAGGCATTCGATATATCTGACCGCCAAAGTTGATAGAAAATACAACGATCCCCTCCGCTGCCCGCTATGGGACATACGGAGGGGACAGTTTTTTGTTCGGGATCCGATCATGCGAGCAGAACGATACCGACAGCCGCGGCAATCAGAAGATGGTAGAACAGAAGAATGACCGCGGCGGCAATGATCTTGCGTGGATGCGGGTATTGCACGGCGGTTTGCCTGGTTTGTGGAACGCGCCGCAGAAGCAGGACAGCAAGTGCTGCATCAAAGAGGAGCGCAAGCAGCAAAAACAGCGGAAGTCGGGGCAGGGTCAGGCGTGCCAGCAGTGCATAGAGTGCGGCACAGCCGCCCTCAACCAGTGGGTAGTGTGCGGAAATAGCGGCCTTGCAGTAGCGGCAGTGCCCGCCCAGAACCAGATAACCGACGATCGGGATCTGTTCCCACAGCGCGAGCCGATGACCGCAGACGGGACAGATGCAATCCTCTGTGACGAGAGTTTTCTCCTCACTTGACAGCCGATAGACCATAGTGTTGAGAAAACAGCCGATGACCAGCCCGCAGAGACAGGATACGAGAATGGCGGGGATCACTGTGCTGCTTCTCCGTCATCCGCAGGTACGGTCGGGGTCTGCGGTGTGCCGCACTTGGTACAGAATTTTGCATCGGGCGCAAGCTCTTCTCCGCAGTTGGTACAGAATCGTTTGCCGGTCGGTTTCTGTTCAGCGGGGGCGGTATTGGCGTCTGCTGTCGGTTCCGCAGCGGGTGTGGGCGCTTCTGCCTGTACGGGTGTTGAGTTGTCCGGTGCTTCCACCGCTTTGACGGGGGTGTCCGGTGTCTTTGCGGCAGAGGTGGGCTTTTTCTCGGTTTTCTCCGGTTTTGGCGGGAGTGCCGATACCGGATTGGCGCGGAGCAGGCAGATTGCAACAAGGAGCAGGATCAGCCCGAGAATGAGGAATACAGGGTACTGTCTGTAGAGCTGACCGCGGGAGGCCGTTACAAACAACAGATTGGTGCCCACGGTCTGCCATGCCATGAAGACAGATGCGATCAGCGAGAGGAACGCGGGGATCAGCAGAATAAACGCAGCGCTGCGCGCATTCGGGTTGGATTGCTTTTCCTTTTTCTCCGATGCCGCTGATTCTGCAGTCGGAGCTGGGGTGGTCGTTTTTGTTTGTTTCATGTTAATAACCAGGGCTTTCGCTTATCGAAAGCCTTCCTTCCTTGGGGAATTGGGGCTGGTTTTGCGGCGAGGTGAACTTGTCATTTTGATTGACGGCCGCAAAACCGATTTCCTTTCCGTTCAAGTTAATAGGAGGACGCTGAACCGCCGATCTGACGGTAGGGAGAATAATCGGGCGTCATGCTGTTCTCGTCGAGAATGTTTTGGTACGGGACGCCGACGTTGTATACGCTTTCAGCGATCGCATGCGCACCGGGAATTTCGACCGAGAGATCGCGGGAGAAATCTTCCAGCGCCGTTTTTGCGTCGAACTCCAGAATGTAGTCGTTGACCATGTATTCGCCGATCTCGGAGTAGATCTCTTCAAGACCTGCAGAGGAATCGGACTGCAGGAACTTGCCGCCCGTTGCGTCGGCGATGTAGGACAGATACTGGGTATCTGCGCCGCCGAATGCGATGGTGTAAACGCAGATATTCTGTGCACGGAGTGTGTCCAGAACGGCGTCGATGCCGTCAGGGCTGCCGTCGGAACCGTCGGAGATCAGGATGATGATGCGGCGTCCGAGTGCACCGGTCAGTGCATCGCCTGCCACAGCGAGACCGTCCTTGATG
>JAFTLK010000392.1 GCA_017455975.1 Clostridia bacterium
CAAAAGATCCGTAGACCTATCAAATCAATATCCGAGCTATGATTTAGCTCTCTTACTTGTTTAGAGTGAATAGTTGGGAACTATTGTAAATAGTTCCGTTATTCATTAAAAAAAGGAATTGTCGAGATTCCTGAAAGACAATTTCTCATCTCTCATTAATTCGTACAATCTTTCGTCTGTTGTTCAATTTTCAAGGATCATCTTTCGTTTTGCTGTCGTTTTTCGTTGACAGCCTATATATTATATCACAAGCCCTCTGCTTTGTCAATAGGTTTTTGAAAATTTCTTAAAGAATTTTTCATTTCTCTGACATCGCCGGGACACATTTCTGCATCCTTCGCTTGCGACTTGTTCATTATACCACCATTCCCATTATTTGTCAATAGCTTTTTTGAAATTTTCCAAAGTTTTTGATTAAAATCAGACAAAACCCCGGAAATCCGAGGTTTTGTCCAAACATATCTTATCTTTCGCGCACATAATTACCGAATGCCGTCAGACTGACGAGACCCGGTTTGATTCCTTCCGGACAACCAAGAATCAGCAGCCGAATCCCATAAGCGAGAACATCCTCTGTCTCTCTGTAATCCACACAAAGATCATCCCGGTTGTCCGACGCATCAATCAGCATACGCCATTCTGCCAAATCCGACTTCGGCGCATATTCGACGACATACCGGAACGCGCCGGGATAGATCCCGTCCAGCGTTTCCATTTCGATATCGCGCCAGATCATCCGAACCGCATGAATATGATACCGAGTTCCGTCACCAAGTCTCCATGTGATCGTCGGCTCAGGATCAACGTCGTCCGGCTGCCACCATGAAAGCACACTGTCATCACACGCATAAATCGCATCCCGTCCCGGTGCCGCACTGCTTGCCCACGGACGCTGTAAGAACGTCAGCGGCAGCCAGCCTGCGTCATTTCCATTTTCCGGATGCGGCAGAATACCGGGTGCAAACTGCGGTGTTTCCGTGGTCTGCGGGCAGTACAGCTCACCGTTTTCGTCAATACCAACCGGATCCATGCTGATGCGCCGCTCATACATATGATTGTAACAAAATATATTCGTAAAAAATGTCCACAGCGTTCCATCAGGACCGTCGACCAGACATCCGTGACCGGCGCCGCGAACCAGTCCGGTTCGCTTTTCCGTAAACGGATCATGATGCTCCTGCGGACGGAAACCAGACAGCGGACCTTCATCAGAATATAGAATTCCGTTCGTATAAGCACCGAATTCCGTACCGCAAGCGGCGTACAGCATATAATAACGGGAACCGATTTTCTTCATCCACGGTCCTTCGACCCAGCCGATGCGTCCATTCTGATGATACTCACCGAGCCGATGCCATTCCAGCTCCGGACGAAAATTGTTGATGACAACCGGTTCGTGCAGCATTCGCCACGGTTCATCGGGGTCCATTTCCACACCGATGGTACAGGTCATATATTCCACATCGGCATCCCCGACCGGCAGTGCGCTGTGCCAGTAAAAAATACAGTCGGTCACCGTCCGCAAGATAACACCCGTCACTCGGCGTCTGACGGTTTCCGCGGCAGTCCGTCATATGTCCGCACATCACAAACGGTCCTGTCGGTTCAGCCGAAACATAAACCTCCGACATACCGTGCCCGTTAAGATACCATTTCCCGCGGAACTGTACGACGGCAGGACTGTAGCGCAGATGCGGAATTCCGATGTCGATATGCCGCCAAGTCACAAAATCTTCCGTTATATAAGCGACGGAATAGCTCGGATACAGAATCCATTTGCCGTCGTGATACACCACACTTGGGTCGGATATCGAACGGTAATCCTTGAAATCACGCGGATTGCGTCGTGTCAGATCGGTATCCAGCCATCTGCCGCTGGGAACATCGGGAATGGATAACGGATTGCAGTACGTTTTCATGGATCGAAATCTCCTTAAAATGAAATGCGGAAATCTGTTGCACCTATCGTAACACGCCGCACGCATTTTGTCAAGACCAATACACAAAATTTCTGCCTTACACAGATTTTTTTGAAAAAAGATATAGACAACCGCCCCAAAATCTGATACAATAAAGCCAACAACTTCACAGGAGGCAACATATGCTTTACAAAAAGAATCAATCCGAAACGCTTTCCAAAGAGCTTTTTGAAAATCCGACAGCCGAATACCGCTGTACCCCGTTCTGGGCATGGAATACCACGCTGGAACAGGATCATCTGAACCGCGAAATTGACGCGATGAAGGAAATGGGTATGGGCGGTTTCCACATGCACTCCCGCACCGGTATGGCGACACCGTATCTGACGGAGGAATTCATGGATCGCATCCGCGGCTGTGTTGAAAAAGCAAAAGAAGAAAACATGCTTGCATGGCTCTATGACGAGGATCGCTGGCCGTCCGGTGCCGCAGGCGGTATTGTCACAAAGAACTACCGCTTGCGTGCCCGTCATCTGCGCGTGACACCGACGCCGATTGCCGATGCCGTTGATTTTGAAGCAGCACTCGACACAGGCAAGCCCACGCTGATCGCGGTATATGACATTGTTCTCGACAAAGACGGTTATCTTGCATCCGGCACCATGATCGGCGAAAACGATGATGCCGCAGGGACCAAGTGGTATGCGTATCTGATGACCGCGGGCAACGACACGTGGTACAACGGACAGTCCTATGTCGATACGCTTTCCAAGGAAGCCATCGATCAGTTCATTCATGTCACGCACGATGCCTATGCCGATGCCATCGGTGAGGAATTTGACGGCACCATTCCCGCTATCTTCACAGATGAACCGCAATTCTCCCGCAAGCAGACGCTGAATTTTGCAACCGATCTGCGCAGTGTCACGCTGCCGTGGACACCCGATCTGCCCGAAACCTTTGCCGCAAAGTACAATTATGCGCTTTTGCCCTTCGTTCCGGAGCTGTTCTGGGATCTGCCGGACGGCAAAATCTCCGTTGCGCGCTACCATTATCATGACCATGTCTGCGACCGCTTCACGGAAGCCTTTGCCGACAACTGCGGTCAGTGGTGTATCGATCACGGCATCGACATGACCGGTCACATGATGGAAGAACCGACGCTGCTTTCCCAGACCTCCGCACTCGGTGAGGCAATGCGCTCCTACCGCAAGTTCGGTCTGCCGGGCATTGATATGCTCTGCAACCGCATCGAGCTGTCCACCGCAAAGCAGGCACAGTCCGCTGTTCACCAGTACGGACGTGAGGGTATGCTGTCCGAGCTGTACGGCGTTACCGACTGGGATTTCGACTTCCGCGGTCACAAGTTCCAGGGCGACTGGCAGGCGGCTCTCGGCGTTACCATCCGTGTTCCGCATCTGTACTGGGTTTCCATGGAAGGGGAAGCCAAGCGCGACTATCCCGCATCCATCGGTCATCAGTCCCCGTGGTACAGAGAATACTCCTACGTTGAAGATCACTTCGCACGCGTCAACACGGCGCTGACCCGCGGCAAGCCTCTGGTCAATGTCGGCGTCATCCATCCGATTGAGAGCTATTGGCTGCACTTCGGTCCGAAGTTCATGACCGAATCGGTTCGCTCGCAGATGGAAAACAACTTCGGCACCCTCATCAACACACTGATCGCAGGTCTGGTCGACTTCGACTTCATCTCCGAATCCCTGCTGCCCGAGCAGGTCGGTGAGATCACAGGCAAAAAACTTCCTGTCGGCGTCATGGCATATGACACCATCCTTGTTCCGGCGCTCGAAACGATGCGCCGCACGACCTTTGAAATTCTGAAGAAGTACCACGCGGCCGGCGGTCACATTGTCTTCATTGGTGACTGCCCGACGCTGATGGACGCTGTCCCCACCGACGAAATCCGTGCGCTGTACGATGCCTGCGAGCATACCCCCTTCAACCGCAACGCGATTCTGGAAGCGGTCGAGTGTGACCGTACCGTCGACATCCGCAACACCGACGGCACCCTGACCTCCAATCTGCTTTACCAGATGCGCCGCGACAACGACGGCGACTGGCTGTTCATCGCACATCTGACCGAAAATGAAAACAAGTTCATCACAAAGCCGCAGAACATCCGCATCTCCCTCAAGGGCGAATATACCCCCGTCCTTTACAACACGCTGAACGGCGAAACGGAAGCTGTGTCCTATACCACAGAAAACGGTCATACCGTACTCAACCGCACCATCTTCTCCTCCGACAGCCTTCTGCTGAAGCTCCTGCCGCAGGCGATTCCGTCGGTAGATCTTCCCAAGACCGCACTGAAGCAGATCTGCCCGGCACAGGTCTTCCGCACGAAGGTTCCGTATGAGCGCACCGAGCCCAATGTGCTTCTGCTCGACTATGCGGAATACAAGTGGGACGACATGGAGGACTACCGCGCAGAGGAAGAAATTCTGCGTCTTGACAACATTGTCCGTGCCGAACTCGGTATGCCGCCGCGTCAGGGACACATCGTCCAGCCGTGGGTCTTTGAGCCGGAGATTCCGGAGCACACGCTGACCCTGCGCTTTACGATCCACTCCGAATATGAAACAGACGAGATCGCACTTGCCATTGAACGCGCAGAAGACCTCGCCATCGAATGGAACGGCGAGGGTGTTGAGCCTTACATCGTTGATTACTTCACCGATGAATCGATCAAGGTTCTGCCGCTTCCCGCGCTGAAGAAAGGTGAAAACGAGCTGGTTGTCACAATGCCCTTCGGCACGCAGACAAACACCGAATGGTGCTATCTGCTCGGCGAATTCAACGTCCGCCTCGAAGGCTTTGTCAAGACCGTCGTTGCACCGACCGACGAAATTGCATTCCAGTCCGTCACGACGCAGGGACTTCCGTTCTACGGCGGCAATATCATTTACAGAACCGAAGTGGACGTTCCCGAGGACTGCACGATGGTCATCCGCGCAGGAACCTACCGCGGTGCTGTCGTCTGTGTGGAGATGGACGGCGAGGACCTCGGACACATCGCCTATGAGCCGTACACCATGACCGTGCAGAATGTCCGTGCAGGCAAGCATGAGGTTGTCTTCTGCGTCAACGGCAACCGCTACAACTGCTTCGGTGCAGTCCATAATGCCAATCTTGAGGAGCGCTGGGCAGGCCCCGGCATCTGGAGAACCGGCGACCGCAAGGGTACCATCGGCGACGTTGTCATCGAAGACGGTATCCCCGCGGCTGTCTATTACGGCTCCGACCGCTGGTGCGATGAATACCGCGTCCGCGAGCTCGGCATGCTGACCTCCCCGATGTTCTTCTTCGTCAAATAAGACATCAGCCCGCAGCATTCCATCCGTACCGAAAATCACGCACGGGCTGTCACGATCATCGCGGCACCCGTGCGATTTCATTTTCAGAAAGATACAAAACGCTTATGAAACAACGAACAAAGCTCAACATTGCTGTCATCGGCTGCGGCGCATTCGCCTGCTCCTTCGTTCCGCTCTTCAAATCCCATCCCGACGTGGCATGTGTCCGTGTCTGCGACCTGATCCCGGAACGTGCCGCATCGTATGCCGAGCGCTTCGGCGTCGATATCATCCCATCCTTTGAGGATTCGCTTGCCGATCCCACCGTCAATGCGGTTACGCTGTTCACCCAGCGGCATCTGCACGGACCGATGGCCGTCCGCGCACTTCTGGCGGGAAAGCATGTCTATTCCGCGGTTCCGATGGCATCCACC
>JAFTLK010000393.1 GCA_017455975.1 Clostridia bacterium
TCAATTTTTCACGCGGGTTTTGAGGCTTTCGATGTTTTACTACATCGATTTTGCTTCGCAAAACCAGCCCCAGAATTCCCGAATTTCGGGACGAAATTCCAGAAAGGGAGGCTTTCGACAAGCGAAAGCCATGGTTATTAATATGAAGATTTTACACGATATCCACACGCACAATGTGTTTTCTGCCTGCTGTGAGGACAAGACCGCATCGACAGCAGCGTATCTGGAAAAGGAAGCCGCGCTTGGCATGCGCATCTTCGGCTTATCCAATCACCTGTGGGATGAACGTGTCCCCGGTGCATCCGGATGGTATAAGAATCAGCCGATCGTAAAAGCAGAGGAAGCGAAGCATGCATTCTCGCTTGCCGCACCCGGTATGCAGGTGCTGTTCGGCTGTGAAACGGAGTATTATGCCTGCCGCGATCTGCTCGGTATGTCGGCGGAGGGTGCGTCGCATTTTGACTATCTTCTGATCCCGCACTCGCACCTGCATATGAGAAACGAGGTCATGTCGGACTTTCCGGAAATCCTTGAGGCACGGGAAAAAGTCCGCGCAGACCTTGCACAGAAGCTGCCGTATCTGCCGGAGAAAAACATCAACGCCATGGCGGCATCCCTGCGGGAGGCCGATCTTGTCAGGATCTTCCCGGAGCTGGAGATCGATGTCATCCGCTATACCAACGAGGGCAATCTGAACACCTTCCGTGCTCTGCTTGCCAACCGCGAATTACAGTCGCTGTGCGGAAAGCTGCCAATCTCGATCGCTCATTCCTTCTCGCCCTGCGGTGTGCCGCACGCGAAGAAGAACGAATACCTTGCGCACATCCGCGATGAGGATGCGGCGGAGTGCTACCGTGCGGCGGCAAAGCTGGGGCTTTACATCGAACTGAACGTCGGTGCGATCACCGAAGTGAACTTCGATCTGGACAACAACCGTCTGATCGAGCTTTACCGCATCGCCAAAGCCGAGGGCTGTCAGTTCACATTCGGCACCGATTCCCATTCCGTTGAAGGACTGTCGCTGATCGCACATGGTGACCGCATTGCGGATGCGCTTGCACTCACCCCCGCCGATATTGCGGAATTTGTCCGCGGCGGTGTGGAAGCATAACAGAGAAAACAAATACTGAACATACAACAAAGGAGTACCATCATGACCAATTTCAAACTTGCCATCGCCTGTGACCACGGCGGATATGAGCTGAAGCAGGAGATTCTTGCGTACCTTGATAAAGAGGGGATTGCATACGAGGATTTCGGCTGTGATTCGACCGCATCCGTCAACTATCCCGTATATGCCTCCAAGGTATGTAAAGCCATTCAGTCCGGCGACTGCACACGCGGTATCCTCGTCTGTGGTACCGGTATCGGTATGAGCATGGCGGCAAACAAGCATCGCGGCATCCGCGCGGCTTGCTGCTCCGACACCTTCTCTGCACGCATGACCCGTATGCACAACGACGCAAACGTCCTGTGTCTGGGCGGCCGTGTCGTCGGTGCGGGACTTGCACTTGACATGGTCAAGCTGTTCATCGAAACGGAATTCGAGGGCGGCGGACGCCACACCGAGCGTGTTGCGATGCTCGCCGAGATCGAAAACGAACAGTAACGCAACAAAAGCCAAAAACACCGTACTGTGCACGCTGTGTATGACGTGATGCAGTACGGTGTTGTTTTATTGTTTCTTTTTCTGTTCTGCGTTTTTCTGCTCCTCTGCTTTTTTGGAAAACAGTGTGCGCGGCAGGAAGCCGACCGACTTCCGCTCGCAGAAAAAGCCGCTGCGGCGCAGGGCACGGTAAACGCGCTCGGCGGTTTGCGTCGGATAGCAGGTGCGCTCATCAATGACGATGTCTGCGTACTTTTCGTACAGCGGAACGCGCTCGCAGTAGAGATCGTACAGCGATTGGCCCCGCCGCAGAACGACCCCGCGTTCTCTCGGAGTCCGCAGGCGCTTTTGCAGAAGCGGATATGCGAGCTTCAGATATACGACGGTACCGATCTCCGACAGCTTCCGCATGGCATCCTTACCGTATACGACACTGCCGCCGGTTGCAATGATGCTGTCTGTGACGTCAACAGCTGCACAGATGCGGTTTTCGATGGCAAGAAAGCCATCTGTCCCGTGTTCGTGCAGAAGCGCGGGGATGGTTTTGCCGGTTTCGGCTTCGATGATGCGGTCGGTGTCAAGAAATGTCATGTCCGCCGCCGCTGCGATCCGCCGTCCGATGGTCGTTTTACCGACTGCCGGCATGCCGATCAAAATGATGTTCCGGTGTTTTGGCGGGAGAGGGCTGGGATCGGCGGCCGCCTCTCCGCGCATCGCCTCGGTCTGTGTGCCCTCTGTCATTTTTTGCAGATAGAAACGACAACGGGATTGTGATCGGAGGGATGCTCGCCGTCAAAGAGCGTGTCGATGACGCGGTAGTCTTCAACGTCATACGCATCGCGGCTGACATAGCAGAAATCGATGATGGCATCGATGTTCTTGAAGCCGTGGAAGGTCGGTGCGGCATACTGTTCCTTTGCCAGATACTTGGCGTCGGCGAGTACACCTGCGGTGAAGTACTTGTAGACCTCGCTTGTGCGCTCGTCATAGTTGAAGTCGCCTGTGACGGAAACGGGGGCATCCAGACCTTCGATGAAGTCATAGAGGAAGTGTGCCTGTACCATGCGGACCTCCTCGGGACCGTGGTCAAGGTGCGTATTGATGTGGTAAAGCTCACACTCGTTTTTGCGGTCGAACAGCTTTGCGCATGTGTAGACACGCGGGCAGAGGCTTCCTTCCACATAGGAGAAGACCTCGGGTGTATCGGTCAGCCAGCGGGTCGTCTCGGAGAGAAGATCGAAGCGTTCGCGCTTTGCAAAAATTGCGGAATATTCGCCCTTGTCGCCGCCCTCACGGCCGATGCCGGCAGAGACATAGTCCGGGAGTGCTTCGCGCAGCAGACGCATCCACTGCGGTGTTGCTTCCTGTACGCCGAGAATATCGGGGTCGGATGCACGGATGGCTGCGAGGACGCGCGCGGTGCGCTCCTCGGTCACGCCGCCGCACCAGAGGTTGAAGGACATGATGGAGATGGGTTTCATTGTGTGGTTCCTCCTGTTGCTTTCATGTATTGTTGTATACCATTGTATCATGCGTGGCGGATTTTGTCAATATCTTTTTCGTCCGTTCGGCAGAATCGGCAGATACGGTTTTGGGGTGGTCAGGCACCATTCTGCGACATCGGCATACATTGATAGGGAAATCCGAAAAACTGGAGGTATCCTATGACTACATCCGATTATCCGTCCGGTGCGTTCTTTGCCGCCGCAAATACCGCTGACGGCTTTTATTCCCGTTTTCCCATGCTGTTCGATCCGGCATGCGGCAGGTGGCAGAAAATCTATATCATCAAAGGCGGTCCGGGCACGGGAAAATCCTCATTCATGAGGCGTGCGGCGGAGTACGCGGAAGAAAAAGGATATGCCGTGGAGCGTTATTACTGTTCGGCGGATCCGCGCTCGCTTGACGGTATCCGGATTCCCCGTTCGGGCATTGCGATGCTTGACGGCACAGCACCCCATACGGTCGACCCGTCTTACCCCGGCGCGGTTGAGGAAATCATCAACATGGGGAGGTTCTTTGATGTGCGTGCGCTGCGGGAGCACACGGAGGAAATCCGGCAGCTTTGTGCCGAACATACGGGGCATCATGCGGCGGCGAGACGGTATCTGCGCGCGGCAGGTGCGATGCGGGAGCAAACGCGTTCGCTGTTGTCGGATGCGTATCTTGCAGACAAAGCCGCCGGTGCCGCCGCGAGAATCGTACAGAAGATGCCGCAGGAGCGGGAGCCTGTTTACGATATGCAGTTTGTCACGGCGATTTCCGCGCGGGGGATTGTGCATCTGCCGACAGCCGAAGGCATGGGAGCGGTGACTTGGGTGACCGACAGCGGAGGTGCATCGCTGTTTTTTGATGCGCTGACGGACGCGGCAGTACGGCGCGGCGTTTCGTTTGTCCGGTTTGCATCCCCCCTGCGTCCTGCGGAAACGGAGGGCGTTTATTTCCCCGGCACCGACACCGTTTACATGACCGATCGGTACGGTCAGGTAAAAACCGCGACGGAGACAGCACCGCGTCCTCTGAATACAGCGCGGTTTTTCGACAGGGAAGTGCTGTCGGAACTCCGCTCCCGTGTCCGGTTTGCACAGGCGTGTGAGCGGGAATTGCTTTGCGGTGCGTGTGAGGCATTGGCGGCGGCGGGACAGGTGCACGACGCGCTGGAATCGTTTTATATCGCGGCAATGGATTTTGAGGCACTCGGCGCGTTTACAGCACGGTTTCTTCGCGGATTTTGTTGAGAAATTTCGGCAAAAACCTTGTATGTGACGCAATTTTATGTTATAATATAGTATCATGGAGTTTTTGTATCCTTGATACAGTAAAAGAAAACATACAGGAATATGAAAGAAGGTTTTCCTATGAAATATCTCGTTGTATTGGCAGACGGTATGGCGGATCTGCCGCTGGAAGCGCTTGGCGGAAAGACCCCGATGGAAGCGGCAAACAAGCCGATGATGGATACGCTGGTCAAAGACGCTTATGTCGGTACGGTATCCAATGTGCCGGACGGCATGGTGCCGGAGAGCGATACCGCCAATCTTGCGGTGCTGTCCTATGACCCGAAGATCTATTCCAAGGGGCGCTCGCCGCTGGAGGCGCTGAGCATGGGGCTTACTATGACCGAGACCCAGACCGCGATCCGCTGCAATGTTGTCACACTGTCCGAGGAACAGGACATCTATGAGGAAAAAATCATCCTCGACCATTCCGCCGATGAAATTACGACAGCGGAAGCGGATGCACTGATCCGTGCGGTCGACGAAGCTCTCGGCAATGAAAGCCGCCGCTTCTACACCGGTATCTCCTACAGACACTGTCTGCTGTGGGACAATATCCCCTCCGACTACAACTTCGAGCGCCCGCACGATCATCTCGGCGAGGTCATCGGTCCGTATCTGCCGGCAGGTGACGCCGGTGCACCGTATCTGGAGCTGATGAAGAAAAGCTACGATATCCTCAACCGTCATCCGATCAATGAAGCCCGCCGTGCACGCGGACTGAAGCCTGCCAACTCCATCTGGCTCTGGAGTCCCGGCAAAAAGCCGCAGCTGCCCGATTTCAATGAAAAGTGGGGTCTGCGCGGTGCAGTCATTTCCGCAGTGGACTTAATTAAGGGCATCGGCATCTGTGCCGGTATGAAGTCCATCGATGTCGATGGCGCGACCGGCAACGTACATACAAACTATAAGGGCAAGGCAGATGCCGCCATCGCCGCGTTCCGTGACGGATATGACTATGTTTATATCCACATCGAAGGTCCCGACGAATGCGGGCACCGCGCAGAAACGGAAAATAAGGTCATCGCCATCGAAAAGATCGACGGCATGATTCTGAAGCCCGTATTTGACTATCTTATGGCGACCGGGGAGGATTTCCATGTTATGGTCCTGCCCGATCATCCCACGCCGATTGTTCGCCGCACCCATACCATCGATCCCGTGCCGTTCTTCATCTGGAAAAAGGAAGCGCCTGTTACCGGTGCACCGGAGTTCAGTGAATCGGCGGCTGCAGCAAAGCAGCAGTATCTGGAGCACGGATACGATCTGATGCGTCTGTTTTTATAAAAACCAGGAGGAACTCATGCAGAACAACGAAACCATCGAAAAAGATTATCAAGATCCGCTGGGACAACCTGCGGATGAGGGTGATGAAGATACCCCTCTGACACCGGAGGAGGAAGCAGTAAAGACGAAATCGGCGGCGAAGGAGCTGTTTGAATGGGTCGAGCTGTTTGCATACTCCGTTGCCATTGTCATTGTCCTGTTTACATTCCTTTGCCGGATTGCCGTTGTCTCCGGTCCTTCCATGGAAAAAACGCTGTATAACGGTGAGGTACTTCTGGTCTCCGATCTGTTTTACGAACCGAAGCAGGGCGACATCATTGTCTTCCAGTCGAACACCATTCTTGACAATGAAGCAATCGTCAAACGCGTCATTGCGACCGAAGGACAGGTTGTTGACATTGACTTTGAAAACTGGATCGTTTATGTGGACGGCGAAGCGCTGGAGGAACCGTATATCACCTCGGATCCCGGCCGCTATATGAACGGCTCCGATTATTCCTTCCCGATGACGGTTGAGGAGGGCAAGATCTTTGTCATGGGTGACAACCGCAACCACTCCACCGACAGCCGCGACAACCGCATCGGTCAGGTCGATACCCGATTTGTACTCGGCCGTGTGCTGCTGCGCGTGATGCCGTTCGGCCAGTTCGGTACCGTCGATTGAGCGCTCCCGATTGACGGCAGCTGTTAAAAGAAAGGAAGCAATATGCCATCTGATATCATCCAATGGTTTCCCGGCCATATGGCGAAAACCAGACGTCTGATCACGGAAAACCTGCCGCAGGTAGACCTCGTCATCGAGGTGCTCGATGCGCGGATTCCGTACAGCTCAAAGAACCCGGAGCTGCGGCGTCTCGTCGGCCAGAAGCCGGTATTGACCATTCTCTCAAAATCCTCTCTTGCAGACCCGGAGGCGGGACGCATCTGGATGGATTACTATAAAGCATGCGGACGGCGCGCGGTCTTTACCGACTGTGTTACGGGCTTCGGCATGGACCGTCTTGCGCAGGCGGTTGAGGAAATGCTCGCGGAAAAGCGCGAGCGCTACGATGCAAAGGGTATGACCGGACGTACGCTGAAGGCGATGATCGTCGGTATTCCCAACGTCGGCAAATCCTCACTCATCAACAAAATCTCCGGCGGCAAAAAGGCAAAGGTCGAAAACCGTCCCGGCGTCACGCTGACCAAGCAGTGGGTCACGACGCAGGTTGGACTTGACCTGCTCGATATGCCCGGTGTGCTCTGGCCGAAGTTTGAGGATCAGATCGTCGGTGAGAACCTGGCGATCACCGGTGCCATCAAGGACGACATCATGGATCTGGAACGCATTGCGTATGCGCTCGTCGGCCGTCTTCGCACGCTGTATCCAGAGATGCTTGCCGAACGCTACAAGCTCGGCGATCTTTCCCAGTATGACGCCCTTGACGACTGGGATCTGTTCCAGGTCATCGGACGGAAACGCGGTTTTCTGATGGCAGGCGGCGTGGTCAACACCGAGCGATGTGCACGCGCGCTGGTCGACGAATTCCGCGCCGCAAAGATCGGTCGGATTACTCTTGAGCGTCCGCTCATCAAGGAAAAGAAGAATCCCGCACCCAAGCCGGAGGAATCCTGATGGCACGGGCAAAAAAAGAAATCATCCCGCTCGGTTGGGACATTGAAGATGCCGCATATGCCGGAGGTTATACCGCTGTCTGCGGCTGTGACGAAGCAGGACGCGGTCCGCTGGCAGGTCCTGTGGTTGCTGCCGCTGTCATTCTGCCGCGCGGCTGTGATATTCCGGGACTCAACGATTCAAAAAAACTGACGGAAAAAAAGCGGGAGGCTTTGTTTGATGTCATCTGTGATACCGCACTTGCCTATGCGATTGCAGAAGCTTCGGCGGAGGAAATTGACGAGATCAACATTCTGAATGCCTCGATGCTTGCGATGCGCCGCGCGGTGGAGGCGCTCAAAATTCCCGCAGATTTTGCGCTGATCGACGGCAATACCAGCCGCGGCTTTGCCATTCCCACACAGACCGTGGTCGGCGGCGATGCCAAATCCCCGTCGATTGCGGCGGCGTCGATTCTTGCCAAGGTCACGCGTGACCGCATGTGCGTCGATATGGACGCGGCGTATCCCGAATATGGATTTGCAAAGCACAAAGGTTATCCGACCAAGGTGCACATGGACGCGGTGCGGCTGCACGGTCCTTCCCCCATTCACAGAAAATCGTTTCTGAAATTTCTCGACGAGGACAACTGATATGCCCGATCACAGCCAGATGCGCGGTCGCGGCGATGTCGGTGAGGATGCGGTCGCGCAGTTCCTCACGGATCATCGCTGCACGATCACCGCGCGCAACTACATTTCCTACGGCGGCGGGGAAATCGATATCATTGCCGAAAACGAGGCAAGGATTTTATTTGTCGAGGTCAAATCCCGGCAGATCACGCCGGGGGCGCTCCGATACGGCCGCCCGTCTGCTGCCGTCACATGGGACAAACAGAAGCGCATCATTTCGGCGGCGCGCGCATATCTTACCGCGCACCCGACCGACAAAGCCATCCGATTTGATGTCGCCGAGGTGTTTCTGACGCGTGACAATCCACCGGCTGTCCTCGATATCAATTATATCAAGGGTGCATTTATCAAACAGAAAGGAAGGAATTCCTATGACTAAATATCCCTTCGGTCTTTGTGATACCCATTGCGATACGCTGCTTGAAATGATGTACGCAGATACGGATTTCCACAATGACCGTCATCATATTTCCTTTGACAGAACCGATGACTTTGCATTTTACACGCAGGTCATGGCAATCTATTCCTCCGCCCGGAAAACCGATGAGGAATGCTGGCAGCAGTTTTTGGCTGCATGTGACTATGCAGAGCGCCGTCGGGCATACCATCCGGACATCATTCCGTGCCGTACCAAGGAGGAATTGGAAGCGGTATGGCAATCCGGCAAAAAGTCCTACATTTTAGCCGTTGAGGGCGGAAAACTGCTGGGAGGCGATCTGTCCCGGCTTGATGAAATCTATGCGCGCGGCGTGCGCTTCTTCACCCTTGTCTGGGGTGGAGAAACCTGTATGGGCGGTGCGCATGATGTCGGCGGCGGGCTGTCGGAGTTCGGCATTGCCGCACTGAAAAAGATGCTGACACTGGGCATCGTTCCCGATGTCTCCCATGCATCAAAAGAAATTTTCTATCAGACGGCGGCATACTGCGACGATGCGGGGAAACCCTTTATGGCAACCCATTCCAACAGCGCCTCGGTATGGAATCATACCCGCTGTCTGACCGATGAGCAGTTCAGAATGATCGTGCGCGCGGGAGGGCTGGTCGGTGTTTCTTTCTGCACACCGCATCTTGGCGATACCTCGGCCGGTGTGACGGTCGGCACGGTTGTTGACCACATCGAGCGGTATCTGGAGCTGGGCGGCGAAAAACACATCTGCTTCGGCGGCGACCTTGACGGCATCGGCGATATGCCGACCCCGATGGAAGGGGTACAGAGCATGGGGCTGTACTGCGAGGAAATGCAGAAACGCGGATTTTCCGATGCCTTGATTTCCGATATTTTCTGCGGAAACGCACAGGCGTTCTTCCGCCGTGTTTTATAAAGCAATATTTCACTTTAGGCAATTGCAAAATTGCCTACCTTCATCGCCCAAAGGGCGATATATAAACAAATTGCGTCGCTTGGGCGGGTTTCCCGCCCAAAAAGACACCTTCAAAGCGACCAAAGGGAGCCATCGGGCTGCGTCAGCACGATGAAACCGATTGCAAAATGCAATTTTGCAATCGATTAATATTTCACTTCTTAAAGGAGTTTACAAACCTATGAATTACATCAGTACGCGCGGCGGTACAACTGCCGCAGATCATATTTCGGGTGCCGCTGCGATCAAGCAGGGGCTGGCAAACGACGGCGGTCTGTTCATGCCCGAAACGCTTCCGATGGTTTCCATGGAAGAAATTGTCGAACTGAGCGAAAAATCCTATCCCGAACGTGCCGCGGCGATCCTCGGAAAGTTCCTTGATGACTATCCGGCGGACGAGCTTCTGGCCTACTGCCATGCGGCATATGCCGATGACCGTTTCCCCGGCGGTGCGGCTCCGCTGCATAAACTCAATGACACCGTTTCCGTCATGGAGCTGTGGCACGGTCCGACCTGCGCGTTCAAGGACATGGCGCTGCAGATCATGCCCAAGCTCCTCTCCGGCGCACTCCGTCTGACCGGTGAACAGAGAAAAGCATTCATTCTCGTTGCCACATCCGGTGATACCGGCAAGGCGGCACTGGAAGGCTATGCCGATGTCGATCAGGTCGGCATTATGGTCTACTATCCCGTCGACGGCGTTTCCCGGATGCAGAAGCTGCAGATGGCAACGCAGGAGGGCGGCAACGTCAATGTCTGCGCCATCCGCGGCAACTTCGACGATGCACAGACCGGTGTGAAGAAGATCTTCTCCGATCCGACGGCGGCTGAAGCGCTGGCTGAAAACGGCTGCTTCTTCTCCTCTGCCAACTCCATCAACTGGGGACGTCTGGCACCGCAGGTCGCATACTATTTCTCGGCTTACTGCGATCTGCTCGCACAGGGTGAGATCGAACCCGGCGAGGAAATCAACGTCGCTGTTCCCACAGGCAACTTCGGCAATATCTTCGCAGGTTATCTTGCAAAGGAAATGGGACTTCCCGTCAAGCGCTTCCTTTGCGCATCCAACAAGAACAACATCCTCACCGATTTCCTGAATACCGGTGTCTACGACCGCAACCGTGATTTCTATACCACGATGTCGCCGTCGATGGACATTCTCATTTCCTCCAATCTTGAGCGTCTTCTGTATCTCAAGACCGGATGCGAGAAGACCGCCGCTTATATGAAGTCGCTGAACGAAACCGGACGGTATGCAATTGACGCATCGGTCAAGGCATCCATTGACGCAGACTTCTCCGGCTATTACTGTGATGAAGAGGGTACTGCCGAGGTCATCCGCCGTACCTTTGCCGACTATCACTATGTTGTCGATCCGCATACGGCTGTCGGTCTGTCGGCGGCAGAGCAGTACATTGCCGAAACCGGCGATACCACGAAAATGGTCGTCGATTCCACCGCAAGTCCGTATAAGTTTGCGTCCAATGTCTGCCGTGCGCTGACCGGTGATGCACCTGCGGACGAGTTTGACGCGCTGGAGCTGCTGTCCCGTACCACAGGCACCGAAATTCCCGCACCGCTGGCGTCTCTGAAGGCAAAGACCGTCCGCTTTGACCGGGTCATTGATCCTGCCGATATGCGCGCGGAAACCCTGAAAGTTTCCGAAACGCTGTAATTACACGTACAACAAAAATCAGCTGCCGTTGTTTGGGCGGCAGCTGTCTTTGGTCAGATGTTTCTCTGCTTGAAGGTTGCACAAACGGTATCTGTGCAGGAGGTTGCATAGCTGGGACCGACCGCGATCTTTTCCGCAGTACAGTAGCAATCGCCGTCATGGTAGACACAGTTGCGTACATCGCAGGAGATGCCCTTGATGTGACCCTTATCCTGGTGACGGGTGTCACCGGTTTCGAGAGAATTGAAAATACCCATTTTTCATTCCGCCTTTCGGTATTCTGAGGTGTCTGTGATGCGTTTCCGCCGGACAGAGGAACCTCTGCTGACAGTATGCCCGCAGGTGCGGAATCTATACATGAAAGGAACCCTTTTTCCAAATGTCCGTATTTGTTATGGCCGATACGCACCTGTCGCTTGCCGTCAATAAGCCGATGGACAAGTTCGGCGCGCGCTGGGCAAACCATACCGAAAAAATCAAAGAAAACTGGCTGAAAACCGTATCGGAGGACGACACAGTCGTGATTCCGGGGGATTTGTCGTGGGGCATCAATTTAGAGGAAGCTCTGCCCGATTTCCGCCTGATCGATGACCTGCCCGGACGGAAGATCCTGCTCAAGGGCAACCACGACTACTGGTGGGATACCGTCAAGAAAATGACGGAATTCAACGAGGCAAACGGCATTCGTACATTTTCGTATCTGCACAACAATGCACTGCGGTGCGAGGACTTTATCCTGTGCGGTTCGCGCGGCTGGTACAATGAAGACAAAAAGGTCATCACCGCCAATGCCGTCGATACGGCAAAGATGATCGCACGTGAGGTCGGTCGTCTGAAAACGTCGCTTGACTGCGGACGAGCCATACGTGAACAGGTGCTGGCAGAGGAAGGGAAGAACCTCGAGCTGTTGGTGTTTCTGCACTTCCCGCCGTACTTCAAAGGATATATCTGCGATGAGATTATACTGGAGCTTTACCGTTATGGCGTGGAGCGCTGCTATTTCGGTCACATTCACGGAACCTATGATGTGCCGATGACGCGTCGGTATATGGATATCGACTTTACGCTGATTGCAGGCGACTACCTCGGATTTGTTCCTTTGAAAATCGATGCGGAACGCAGACCGTAAATGCCGCGCCCCTCAATGTGAATTCTTTGTAAATTTATTTGCAAAATCTCTGAAAATGCTTGACAATCACGCAAATAAAGAGTATAATAAAATGAAACTTGTCTTTTGACATCATGTCGTTTGACATAATAAAATTTTAGATAGACTGACAAAAAATCTGGAGGACCAAATACAATGAGCTTAATCAATGTTACTACCCCTGAAAAGAATGTCCGCGAGCTGGAATTCAGCGTCGAACGCGCTGTTCTTGATAAGGCCTGCAATGCCGCATACAAGAGAAATGTCGGCAAGATGAACATCCCCGGCTTCAGAAAGGGTAAGGCACCCCGCTCCATCATCGAAAAGATGTACGGCGAAGGCTGCTTCTACGAAGAAGCACTGAACGCGATCATTCCCGATGCATATGAGGCTGCACTGAAGGAATCCGAACTGAAGGATATCGTCAGCCGCCCCGAATTTGACGTCAAATCCATTGACGAAAACGGTGTTGTCCTGCTGGCAAAGGTTTATGTCAAGCCGGAAGTCACCGTTAAGGACTACAAGGGCATCGCTGTTACCTCCGCTCCCGTTGTTGTCACCGATGAAGCACTCGATGCGGAAATCGAAAAGCTCAGACAGAGAAACTCCCGCGAGATCGAAGTTACCGACCGCGCTGCAAAGATGGACGATACCGTAGTCTTTGATTTCGACGGTTCCGTTGACGGCGTCGCATTTGATGGCGGCAAGTCCGAAGGCTATTCCCTCAAGCTCGGTTCCGGCCAGTTCATCCCCGGTTTTGAAGAGCAGATCGTCGGCAAGTCCATCGGCGAAGAATTCGACGTCAATGTCACCTTCCCGGAAGACTACCACGCAGCAGAGCTCGCAGGCAAGGCAGCAGTCTTTGCATGCAAGCTGCATGAGATCAAGGAAATCGAACTTCCCGAGCTCGATGACGAGTTTGTAAAGGATGTTTCCGAATTTGATACGCTCGATGCATATAAGGCTGATCTCAAGGCTAAAATGGAAGAGCAGCAGAAGAAGGTCGCTGACAATGCGATCCAGGAACAGCTTATTGCCAACATCGTTGAGAACATGGAATGCGACATTCCCCAGCCCATGATCGAAAACGAAGTTGAAAACCAGGTCAGAGACTTTGACATGCGTCTGCGCCAGCAGGGTATGGATCTGAAGACCTACTTCAAGTACACCGGTCTGGATCTGGACGGTATGAGAGAGCAGTTCGCTCCGATGGCTGAACGCCAGGTCAAGGCTCGCCTTGCTCTGGAAGGTGTCGTTGCAGCAGAAGGCATCGTTGCATCTGAAGATGAAATCGCAGCAGAATACGATGAGCTTGCAAAGGCTTACGGTATGGACGTTGAAGAAGTCAAGAAGTATATCGACGACGATTCCGTTTCCAAGGACATCTGCGTCCGCAAGGCAATTGACCTCGTAAAGGAAGCTGCTGTCATTACCGAAGCTGCTGAAGAAGCATCTGATGCTGCAGAAACTGTTGAAGCGTAAGCGCATATAACAGTCAGACAATTTGATTGATCATCGCGGGTGGTGGGCATCATGCAGCCGCCCGCGATTTTGATATTTTCCAAACAAGTTCCGAGAAACAGCGGCGTTCTGCCGCACGAGAAGAAAGGAAATCCCAATGGCAGTTATTCCAATGGTTGTGGAGCAGACCAGCCACGGCGAGCGGTCTTACGACATCTACTCGCGTCTGCTCAATGACAGAATTATTTTCCTCGCAGACGAGGTCAATGACCAGACGGCATCACTGGTCGTCGCACAGCTTCTCTTTCTGGAAGCACAGGACCCCGATAAGGATATCAGCCTGTATATCAACAGCCCCGGAGGTTCTGTCTCCGCAGGTATGGCAATTTACGACACAATGAACTTCATCAAGTGTGATGTTTCCACCATCTGTATCGGTATGGCAGCAAGCATGGGCGCATTCCTGCTGTCCTCCGGTACGAAGGGCAAGCGCATCGCATTGCCCAACTCCGAGATCATGATCCATCAGCCGCTCGGCGGCATGCAGGGTCAGGCATCGGACATCAAGATCCATGCCGATCATATTCTGCGCACGAAGAAGCGTCTGAACGAAATCCTCGCTGCCAACACCGGCAAGCCGCTGGAGATCATTGAGCGTGATACCGACCGCGATAACTTCCTGACAGCAGAGCAGGCAAAGGAATACGGTCTGATCGACGAAGTCTTCACGCATCGCGCATAAACCACCCAAGGAAAGGAATACAACATGTCCGAAAACAAACAGGGCGGCCGCGCACTGCGCCGCTGCTCGTTCTGCGGACGCACCGAACAGCAGGTGAATTTTCTGATTCCCGGTCCCAACGGGGTCTACATCTGCGATGTCTGTATCGATGCGTGCAACCAGATCATTGAAGAACAGTTTGAAAGCGAATCCGAGGGCGTTGATCTTGAACTCGCAGAGCTTCCGAAGCCTGCGGAGATCAAGGCGCAGCTCGATGAGTATGTCATCGGTCAGGATGCGGCAAAGATCGCGCTGTCCGTTGCGGTATATAACCACTACAAGCGTATTCTGCAGAAAAACAAGAAGACCGACGACGATGA
>JAFTLK010000042.1 GCA_017455975.1 Clostridia bacterium
CCCCACGGCGTTTCTTCCTCCGAGACGCGAAGATTGCGCAGATTGTCATTGCGGCGCAGACCTTCCGGCGTGCCGTCTGTTTCCAGCGTTTGCAAAAGCAGCGCGTCCAGCGCCTCCAAAGACGATTCCGCAAAAAATGTCATCGTATCCTCAATGCTGTCCCCCATATATGTTACGGCATATGACGAACCGACCGTCCATTCCACAAGCAGCGGCTGATACGCCTCCGGCAATCCGGAAAGCGCGTATATCGGCATCTCGCGGTAATCCGCAAGCGCTTCATCGGACAGAATGTCCGCGCGCATTTCATCCGGGCTTTGATAAGAGCGGATCTCCCCTGTCATCTCACAGGTCGCATTCGGACCGGTATATGCCGTTTCCGCCGCTTCCGTATCGGCTTCCGCCGTCTCTGCTTCATCGGTCACAGGCACGGTCATCGGCGCAGTTTCCGCTTCTGTCTGCGGTTCTGTATCGGATGCAGTCACGGCAGTTTCCGTTTCTGTCCCGGCAGGAGCCGACGGTGTTCCCTCTGCGGTACCGCAGGATAACAGTCCGACTGTCAGCAGGCAAATGAGTAATGTCATGCAGGTCTGTTTCATATTCACGGTATACGCCTCCTCTCTTCGTTGGTTTCATTGTATCATACTGGCACAGATGCTGTCAAGTGCCGGAAATGATTGTTCACAGAACGCAAAAAAAAGTTTACACTTACGTAAAAAAGCGGCACACCCCAAAAGAGCATGCCGCCGTACAGGTTATTCAATTCAAATTACAGCGCGTTATACATATCGAGATACTTCTTTGCCGATACCGACCAGGAGAAGTCGACCTTCATTGCGTTTGCACGCAGGGTTTCCCACTGCTCAGCATCTCCGTACAGATCAACCGCGCGAATGATCGCATCGAGCATATCGAGCGCATCATAGTTGCAGAATGTGATACCGTTGCCCTCGCCCGTGGTCGGATCATAGGGATGAATGGTGTCGTACAGACCGCCGACCTCACGGACGATCGGCACCGTGCCGTAACGGGAAGCGATCATCTGCGCAAGACCGCAGGGCTCGCTCTTGGACGGCATCAGGAAGATATCCGCACCGGCGTAAATCTGCTTGGAAACGTCCTTGTTGTATGCAAGCAGGATCGAAACCTTTTCGGGATAGCGTCTCTGGAGTCCTTCAAAGAAGTTCTCAAGGTCAGCCTCACCCGTGCCGAGCAGGACAAACTGCACGTCGCGTACCAAGAGTCGCTCAATGGCATACTTGACCAGATCAAAGCCCTTGTGGGATGCGAGTCTCGATACCATTGCAATGACCGGCGTGGTCGGGGATTCCGGCAGACCGAAGACCTTCTGCAGCTCTGCCTTGTTTGCCGCCTTGCCTTCTTCAACAGTATCCACGGTGAAGTTCGCCTTGATGACAGGATCGGTCTCGGCATTGTAATAGTCGACGTCAATGCCGTTGACGATACCCATGACCTTGCCCGAGTACATGCGCAGGATGTGCTGCAGCCCCGATGCGAAGTAATCCATCTGGATCTCCTCTGCATAGCGGGAGGATACGGTGGACAGTCTGTCACAGCAGACAATGGCACCCTTGGTCAGGTTGATCATGCCGTTGTATTCAACGATGGAGTGCTCATAATCGGACAGACCGAAGACATCGCCGAGAATGGACAGATCGTAAATGCCCTGATAATCGATGTTGTGGATCGTGTAAACGGTCTTGATGCCGCGGTATTCCTGCATCCAGTTGTACTTGGTGCGCAGATAGATGATGGAGAGCGCGCTCTGCCAGTCATGTGCGTGGAGTACATCCGGGAAGAAGCCGATCTTGGGCATCATTTCCATGACAGCCATACAGAAGAACGCAAAGCGTTCGCCGTCATCGAAGTTGCCGTACAGATTGCCGCGGGAGAAGTAATACTGGTTGTCGATGAAGTAGTAGGTGACATCGTTGAGTTCATAGGAATACAATCCGCAGTACTGGTTTCTCCAGGACAGCTGGACGTAATATTCGGTCACCTTTTCCATCTTGTCGCGGTATTTTTCGGAAATGGACTGGTACAGAGGGAGCACCACGCGGATGTCAAGATCATCGCCTTCTTCGCGCTTGAGCGCTGCCGGCAGAGAACCGAGAACGTCCGCAAGACCGCCTGTGGATGCAAACGGCAGTGCTTCTGCACCGACAAATAATAATTTCATTGCGTATTCTCCTTTCAGAGGAACCTGTGAAAATGTTACAGCATCTGGTTCTTGCCGATGAAGTACGGCTTGGACGGATGACCTGCGAGGACATTGCCGTCACGGATAACGGTATTCTTATCGGAAATGACACAGTTCATGAAGACGTTTTCACCGACAACGGTATCCTGATACAGAATACAGTTCTTGACAACGGCACCGCGTCCGATCTTAACGCCACGGAACAGGATGCAGTTTTCAACGGTACCGTCAACGGTACAGCCGTCTGCGATCAGGGAGTTCTTGACAACGGAAGCGTCGGTGTAGCGGGTCGGTGCGGAATTGCGGACCTTGGTCAGAACCGGACGTCTGTCAATGCCGAACAGTGCGCTGCGGAATGCGGTGTTGGTGATCAGCTCCATGCTGGTTGCGAAATAGTCTTCCAGCGAGGAAATGGTCGCAAATGCACCCTCATAGCGATAGATGCGGTAGTTGCGCTCTTCCTTGTTGCGCATCATGATGTCACGGGTCAGGGAGGTGAAACCGTGTGCAATCGCTTCCTGTACGATATTCTGCAGATACTTGGTATTGATGACGGTGATGTTCAGAGCAACATCATGCTCGCCTTCCGCATACTTGGGGTTCATCGCAAGGTCGGTGATGCGGCCGCTCTCGTCCGCTTCAATGATCGTTGCGGTTTCGCTGAGACCGCCGTTGATGTTCAGACGCTTGGTCATCATCGTGATGTCGGCGTTGTTGGCAATGTGATCGCGCAGCAGATCATCCAGATCAATATTGCAGATGCCGTCACAGTCAGCCATGATGACATAGTCTTCCTTGATGTGGTTGAGGCTTGCCGCGATGCCCATCAGGGATTCCAGTCTGGAATGCGCGCCGCCCATGTAATTCTGGTTGTAGCGCATGTTGGGCGGGAGGATCTTGATACCGCCGGAACGTCTTGCCAGATCCCAGTCCTTACCGGAGCCGATGTGGTCCATCAGGGACTGATAGTTATACTGGGTGACAACGCGGATATCAGTAATGCCGGAGTTGACCATGTTCGACAGCGTGAAGTCGATCAGACGGTATCTGCAGCCGAACGGAACGGAACCGACGGTACGGATGCGGGTCAGCTCGGGGATGTTTCTTTCATGCAGGTTTGCAAAGATAATACCGATTGCGTTCATGCGATATTACCTCCTTCCTTGAGTTCGGAGAGTTTGGCTTCGTTGACCATTTCACCGGCCGCAATGGTCATGCCCGCGGGAACGGTGAGCTTGGTACCGATGACAGCGATCTTGTCCTCCTCGTTCTTGGCACCGATGACCGCACCTGCACAGATGACAGTATCTGCATCCACGATGGAGTATTCGACGCGTGCGCCGGCTTCAATTCTGGTTCCGCTCATGATAACGGAATCGCGGACGACCGCACCGGGTGCGACATAAACGCCGTCAAAGAGAACGGAATTTTCAACACAGCCGTAGATCTCACAGCCTTCGCTCATCATCGAGCCGTGGATCTTGGCATCCTCACCGACAAACTGCGGCGGACGCGCGGAGGTTCGGGAGAAGATTCTCCAGTTCTTGTCGTAAAGATCAAATTCAGGCTTGTCGCCGAGCAGATCCATATTGGCTTCCCACAGGGATGCGATGGTTCCGACATCCTTCCAGTAGCCGGAGAAAGGATATGCATACATGGACTTGCCGTCGTCAAGCATCTTCGGAATGATGTTCTTACCGAAGTCCTTGGAGGAGTTCGGGTCGTTTTCGTCAGCAATCAGATATTCTTTGAGCAGCTTTGCGTTGAAGATGTAGATACCCATCGATGCCTTGGTGGACTTGGGCTGCTTGGGCTTTTCTTCAAACTCGAAGATCTTGCCGTTTTCGTCCGCATTCATGATGCCGAAACGGGAAGCCTCGGACAGCGGAACCTCGAGAACGGAGATGGTGCAGTCTGCGTTCATCTTCTTATGATAGTCGAGCATTGCCGCATAATCCATCTTATAGATGTGGTCACCGGAGAGGATCAGCACATAATCGGGATCATAGCGGTCGATGAAATTGAGGTTCTGGTAAATGGCATTTGCCGTACCGGAATACCAATCCGCACCGTTCTTGCCCTGATACGGCGGGAGCACCATGACACCGCCGCGGCTGCGGTCAAGGTCCCAGGGCTGGCCGTTGCCGATGTACTCGTTGAGCACCAGCGGCTGATACTGGGTCAGGACACCGACGGTGTCAAGACCGGAGTTGATGCAGTTGGAAAGCGGGAAGTCGATGATGCGGTATTTGCCGCCGAACTGGACTGCCGGCTTTGCCGTGGATTCTGTCAGTGTGTACAGTCTGCTGCCCTGTCCTCCGGCAAGCAGCATAACGACACATTCTTTCTTTTGGAACATGATTGCGATATTCCTCCTTCTATTTTCGCGTTCCGACGCGGCAGCACCGCGGCGAAAAACGTATGGTACAATGATGATTGGATTTATGATCTGCGCTGACGCTTGGCAGGTGCAAGGATGACCGCCGACATGCCGGGAAGCGTCAATGTCAGCGCGCGGCGTGTTTCGCTGTTGTCCGGTGCCATGACGGGCTTGGCCGTCAGCTTGCCTTCATTATGCAGATCCGTGCCGCCCCATGCTGCGTCGTCTGTCGTAAACAGCTCCTCATAAACAGCGGGTGCATCTGCGGGCAGCAGCATGGTATAGTCCTCGCGCGTGACAGGGGAGAAATTGACTGCAATCAGCAGCGGATCTCCTGCACGGTCATAGCGCACGTACGAGATCGTATTTGTATCGCGTTCTTCCGTACCCATCCAGCGGTAGCCTGCCCAGGAGAAGTCATCCTCCCACAGTTCCCGCCGTTCCAGATACAGGTGGTTGAGTGCACGGACATAGCTCTGCATCTGTCTGTGTGCCTCATAATCAAGCATGAACCATTCCAGCTGGTTTTCGCAGTCCCATTCGCGGAACGGCGCATATTCACAGCCCATAAAGGTCATCTTCTTGCCCGGCTGTGTCATCATGTAAGCAAGGAACGTACGCATCGACGCAAACTTTTCCTCATAGCTGCCAAACATCTTATCAAGCAGGGATTTCTTTCCCCCCGTGACCGCGTCGTGGGTAATGGGCAGAATATGATTTTCGGAAAAGGCATACATCAGAGGGAAGGTCAGACATTCATGCTTGTCCCTGCGGCAGATCGGATCGGTGCCGACATAGTCATAAAGTCCCTCTGCCCAACCGGTATTCCACTTGAAGTTGAAGCCCAGCCCGCCCATGTCGATCGGTGTGGTAAGCATCGGGCACCCCGGCACATCTCCGGTGATCATCAGCGCATCGGGGAATTCCGAGAAGAGCTTGGTATTCAGCTTGCGGAAGAATGCAGCTGCCGCAGCATTTCTCTGTGTTCCGGCACCGTCCGGGTACAGCATCGGCGCAACCGTTTCACAGCGCAGACCGTCGATATGGTATTCGCGCAGCCAGAACATGGCGTTTGAGACAAGGAACGACTGCACCTCCGGACGTCCGACGTCAAAGCGGCGGCTGCCGTATCCGTCGTGTGCTGCGCGGTCATCGCCCTGATATTCATAACAGCGCGTGCCGTCAAATTCATACAGCCCATGTCCGTCCGACGGAAAATACGCACAGACCCAATCAAGAATTACGCCGAGACCGGCTGTGTGGCAGGTATCTACGAAATATTTGAGATCCTCCGGTGTACCGTAGCGTGAGGACGGTGCGTAATAGGAACAAACACGGTAGCCGAACGAGGACGCATCTCCTGGATGCTCCATAACCGGCATCAGCTGCACATGTGTATAGCCCATTTCTGCGGCATACGGAACCAGCACATCGGCCAGCTCCCGGAAGTTCAGATATGCCTGCGGATTATTCTTCGTTGTCATTCCCTCCCGGGTTCGGAAGGAACCGGGATGTACCTCATAGATGTTCATCGGTGCCGGATAAAACGCACGCGCCGTACGCGGTGCACCTCTGCGCTTTTTGGAGTTCGCTGCAGATACCGTCTCCGACAGGGGTTCGGCTGAATCAGCGGCAGCCTTCGGTGTCGGATTGGAAAAGATTCTGCGCCTGTGTGCGCGCCATCCGCGGTCATGCCATTCAAATTTTTCCGGGCGGTACAGCACCGATGCCGTCCCCGGCTGTGTCTCGGCACAAATGCCGTAGGGGTCAGACTTCAGCTGTACACCGCTGTCACCGGTCACACGGTATTTATAACGTTGACCGGTCAGGTCGTCCGCCGCTCCGTTTTTCTCTTTTTCGGGCAGCGGGAGCACATACTCCCAGACACCGGCCTCCGTCACCCGTGTCATCGGGTAACCGTCGTCCCATCCGTTGAAGTCACCGACAAGGGAAACGCTGTGTGCACGCGGCGCCCAGACGCGGAAGATCCAGCATCTGCCGTTTTTGTCATCGGAATAATGTGCGCCGAGGTAATCGTAAGCATAGGTCGTTGTGCCCTGATGGAAATAATATGCGGCAAGATCATCGGGGCGGGTAGTCGGGATCGGGGATGCAGTCGGTTTCTGCGGTTTTGCAAATGGCATGGTTTTACTCCTGTGTTTTTCGCATAACGGAATCTCCCGCACCCATCCGGGCCGAGAGCTTCACTTATTTATATTATATATCATTCCGCCGCATTTTGCAAGAGGGTTTTGCTACTTCTCTGCACTTTTCTTCATAAAGTTCGGCTATTTTCATCAAAAACCGACCCCGGATTTTGTACATTTTGCCATGTGTCTGTTTTTCGACAAACTGTTCGGATGCAAAAAAACGTCTGCCATCATACAGAAGGCAGACGTTATCGGAACAATTCATGTACGCATCGGTTCAACCGACCGTTTCCGCACCGACCACGCGGTAACGCAGAGAGTCGGGCTGCCGGCTCTCCTGTGTCAGAGTCAGCACACGTGCGGGTGATGCGGCCGTCATGCCGTCATCCTCGATCAGACGGCAGACCGCATCGGAGCAGTCGCCGTATGCACGCAGCGTCAGTGCAAACTGCGTATCCGGTGCGACGTGCAAAACGGGTTCTGCCAGTGCAAGCAGTGTACCCTCCCGTACAAATACGGGAATATCCTCGGTTGCAACGGTATGCCAGCCGCCGCAGTACGGCTTTCCCGTAAAGAAATCATACCAGGTTCCGCGCGGCAGCCAGACACGGCGCTCGTCCTCCCCGGCGGTCATTGGCGCGACGATCATCGCATCACCGAACAGATACTGATCCTCGCAGTCCCATGCCTCACGCTCGTCCTGGTAATCACAGACAAGCGCACGGATCGGCGGCTTGCCCGTGGTATGATAATCATAAAACGCAGTATACAGATACGGGATCAGCTGCATACGGACACGGAACAGACGGCGTATCTCATCGACACAGTCAAATTCCTCCCACGGCATCCGGTCAAGATACCATGCATTGACGAGTGCCTGTACCGAGAAGACGACCGTCTGTACACGGCGGATCAGATCGCGGGCTGTCTTGCCCTCTCTGACCTCCGG
>JAFTLK010000394.1 GCA_017455975.1 Clostridia bacterium
CGGGGGTTAGTCGCCCCCTCCTACCCGATCATAAAATAAAAATCGAAAAGTGTCAAAAACCTTATGGAATATAGCTTTTTCGTGACAAATGTGGTCAAACATGTGGTCGTACCCGATTTTGATCCGATTTTGAGCAAAAAAATAGCGGACATTTTCGAGGCGGTGCAAACACCCAAATGCCCGAAAAAGCCCGTAAAATAAAGAAAATTCGGAGGTTCGTTATGAACCTCCGAACTGGTCTGAGTGACAAGACTTGAACTTTTGGCCTCTACCACCCCAACCGTTTTTCACATTATTATTTCAAAAATTTCCTCATCACCCGTGTATAATCCCGTCTGGAATGAAACACAGCAAGAATATATGACATTTTCTGTTTCGCCTCATAATGATAAAATATCAGATACTCCTTGTGCACCAGATAACGGTAACCCATGCTTTTCATGACTTTGTCATCTGGAATGGAGCCGATCTCGGGGAAGGATGCCAGAATTTTCGTCTTCTCACGCAGTATATTCACGAAATTCATGGTAATAGCTTTATTTTTGGACTGTTCCGCGATATAGACTTCGTTATTCCTCAGATCATCCTTGGCAGTGTCGATATCATAATTATGCTACATTGTCAATGAGAATAATACAAACAGCACTTGTTCAATATTGTTGCACACTTTATTGCTACAAACTTTTTCAATTAGCATGTTTTCAGAAAAATTCACATTTACCCTCTTGCATTATGTTATCAAATACGATAACATATATATAGGAAAGGTGGGGATCATTATGGATATCACAGAACGCCGCCGTGCATTGATTACACAGCTTGTCGCGGTACGAATGGAAAAGGGAATAACGCAGGCACAGCTTGCGCGGGCAATCGGGACACAGCGCAGCAATATCTGCAGGCTGGAAAGCGGTTCACAGAATCTGACACTGGATATGTTCTTCAAGATCGCAGATGCGCTTGGAAAAGAGCCGTCGATCTTGTTGTCCGACAGAGAGGAAAATATGGAAAGTATCTATCTTTTGAAAACATTTGATACACCGCTGATCCGTTTCGGTCTGACGGATGGCGGTCTGGAGGGGCTTCGGGCGCGAGTCATTGATGTGTATGAGGATCACAAGCACCTGTTTCCGCTGAATCTGACCTTGAGCGATGAGGGGATACTGCGTTGGCTCGAGAGCCGTGTTATTCCCAAGAACAGACGGTATATCGAGGAAATCCTTGCGGCATTCGGGTTGTCGCTCAATGATACGAAGGGAATCATCGATGTCTGCAAGGGGCTTTCGCTGAATGACTGCTATTGGGTGGTCGGAGAAGATTTCGACGGCACCTTTGCGCAGTACAATCTGTATGAGAACCGTTTTTCGGAAATTATTTCGCTTGTTGCCTATACCGGTGCAGAGCAGAGCCATGGCGGATTTACGACTTCACCGGAGCTGACAACCGGCGGTATGTTGCCGAAGGCATGGCGGTATCTTGAGGGAGACGGTATTTACCTGTATAAAGGCGGAAATACAATTCTGACATACGGCAACAAAGAGCCGTACAGCGAATATTACGCATCGCAGATTGCCGAAACGATGGGTTTGAACGCGGTTCACTATGATCTGGAGCATTGGAAGGGAATCCTTGCATCGAAGTGCCGTCTGTTCTGTGATCTGGATACGGCATATGTGCCGATCGGACATATTCTGCCCAAATGTACGCTGAAGGATTGTATTGACTACTACGATTCGCTCGGCGCGGATTTCGGTGAGCAGATCCGCAGTATGCTGGTCTTTGATGCTCTTGTGTATAATGAGGACCGTCATTTCGGTAACTTTGGTGTTTTGCGCGACAATCATACCGGTAAGATTCTTGCTCCTGCCCCGATCTTCGACAACGGACTTTCGCTGTTCAGTCAGGCATCCCCAGAAAAGTATCACGATCTGGAAGCCTATGCAAAAACGCTGACAACCCCTTATCGCGGCTTGACCTTTGATAGGATCGCCGCAGAGGTTATCGGTAAAACACAGATCGCACAGCTGCGCCGTATGATCGGGTTTACGTTTACCCGTCATCCGTCGATCAATCTGCCCGAGGAGCATCTGTTGGCGATTGAAAAGTTTATACAGAAGAGGGCGGCGTATTTGATGGCGATGGCTAGGACAAGAGACAAAACGAAGGATGAAACTTGAATCAGGAGGTTATCATGCTTACCTACACATATATATCAATAGGAAAATTCGGTTTGGTTGAGAAGCCAAAGCCGACGATACAGCACGAGAGGGATGCGATCGTCAAGGTCACGCTTGCGAGCATCTGCTCAAGTGACCTTCACATCAAGCACGGCAGCGTGCCGAGAGCGGTGGAAGGGATCACGGTCGGGCACGAGATGGTCGGTATTGTGGAAAAGGTTGGCTCGGCGGTCACGCACGTAAAGCCCGGCGACCGCGTCACGGTCAACGTGGAGACCTTTTGCGGCGAGTGCTTCTTCTGCAAGAGGGGATTTGTCAACAACTGCACCGACAAGAACGGCGGCTGGGCACTCGGCTGCCGCATCGACGGCGGTCAGGCAGAGTATGTCCGCGTGCCGTTTGCGGATCAGGGGCTGAACAAGATTCCTGACACCGTGACTGACAGACAGGCGCTGCTTGTGGGCGACG
>JAFTLK010000003.1 GCA_017455975.1 Clostridia bacterium
CGATCACATCTGCCAAACGCTTATAGAAAAAACGATCGATCGTACTGTGATCCGGTACCGGTTCTACCTGTAAGATCCACATAAACCGGATGTCTGTCCGACAGGCTTCCTCGATCTGTCGGGTGGAGAACCGTATCTGCATATAACCAAACACGACCAACTCAAATAAGGTTTCCGGACTGACCTTCCGCCATCTTCGGACATATCTCTTGTACAGTTCGGTGTAATCCAGCTCCTCGCAGATTTCTATCAATTTCCGTACCGGATCGTTCTCTGCAATTTTTATTCCCAATTCCATCGGTAATACCAGTTGACTTCTGTCTCTCATTGTGGTATAATATCCTCGCTTTCTTGTTGATGATGTTTAGCGATTTTATTATACACGAAAGCAGCGAACCGTTCAATACCTTTTGGTAAAGAACGGTTCGTCTTTTTTATGGGGCTTAATGCGACAGCCCCTATGGGTCATTATTCAGTTCACCAAATTCAAGTTTGTCTAACCCTTTTAATCTGCAACCTCGACATAACTTGCATAGGCATGATTGTAAAAATGATTGTCTTCTCGATATTCGTCGTAGTTCACAAACTTAACAATTACAATAGTGCCTTCTTTCCAACCGATTGCGTCCGTATCAGGCTCGTCGGGATTAAATACCATAACTGTTCCGTCATCCAAAAGGATTTCGGTGTCATAGTCAAAGACAACAGACAGTTCAGCGTCAGCAGGGAAAATGCTGTTGTCGCCTGCGTCAACGACAATTCCTTTGAAATGGTCTCCACTCCATTTAACAAGTTCAACACTCATTGTTTCAGCCTGTGGCAGAGTGTAAACCTGTTCCATAGTGCCCTTCCCGTGAGGGGTCTCATTCTGCAAATTAGGGATAGTAAATGCACCCACTACCACAAGGCACAGACAAGCAGCCATAGTACCCCATTTGAGCCAGACAGGGCGGGACTTCTTCTTTGTATTCATAGCCATACCAGCAGCGGCAACTTTCTGCTCGTCCACCTCACCAATGATATTAAAGAGTTCTTCTTTCTTCATAGGTCATAACCCCTTTCTTTAAGATAATTTTTCAGTTTGCTACGGATACGATTAAGGGTAACAGATACATTTCCCTCACTCATTCCAAAGCGTGTTGCAATCTCCGATACGGGGATTGCGTACCAATAACGGCATAAGAAGATGTTGCACTTCTCTTGTGAGAGAGTATCAAGGAAACTGTTGATTGCCCGAACAAGTTCTTTCTTCTCAACTTTCTGTTCTACGCTGTCAGCACCAGATACACACTCACCCAATTCGTCAAGAATCAGTTCAATTTCTCCACCGCCACGTTTTTCTGCATGTCGGCGACGAAATCTGTCAAAGGACAGGTTTCTTGTGATCTTTCCCAAATAGGTAGGAAGAACATTAGGACGATTGGGAGGAATGGAGTTCCACGTGTTCAAGTATGTATCGTTGACACACTCCTCGGCATCCTCATGATTACCAAGTATGTTCTTTGCAATCGCCTTGCAGTACCCACCGTATTTTGTGTCAGTCTCTTTGATTGCACTGGTATTCCTTTCCCAATATAGATTGACAATTTCTCTATCTTCCATAGGTAAACCTCCTTTCACCTATATACACGGAAAATATCCGAAAATCTTACACCTTTTCAGACAATACTTTTCAAATTTTCATCATTTTGGTCATCGATGAAATCACATTGGGTCTTGACTTTCCCCGTAAGCCGCGTTATAATAAAAGCAGAATCATTCTGAACCCATCAAGGAGGAGCATCATGGAAATCCGTATTGCCGACAACCGCTATGCACTTGGAAAAAGTGCCGCACATCACATTGCAGAGGTTCTGCGCACGGTCATTGCCGAAAAAGGACATGCGCGCATCGTGCTGTCCACAGGTGCTTCGCAGTTTGATACATTGGAGGCTCTGACAAAAGAAGGGGGCATCGCGTGGGATCGCGTGGAAATGTTCCATCTCGATGAGTACATCGGCCTTCCCGTAACACATCCGGCATCGTTCCGTAAATATCTGCAGGAGCGGTTTGTTGACCGCGTGGCACCGCTTGCCGCTGTCCATTTTGTCGACGGTACGCAGGAGAACATTGCCCATCTGACAGAAGAGCTCCGCCGCGCACCGATCGATATCGGTCTGATCGGCATCGGCGAAAACGGACACATTGCATTCAATGACCCGCCGGCAGACCTCGATACCAAAGACGCCTACATCGTTGTCAATCTGAACGAAACCTGCAAAAAACAGCAGCTCGGTGAGGGCTGGTTTGCGACGATGGATGACGTGCCGAAGCAGGCAGTTTCCATGACGCCATATCAGATCATGCAGTGCAGACGCATCGTCTCCTGTGTTCCCTATGCCGTGAAAGCCGAAGCCGTTGAGAAGACCCTTTATGCAAAAGAGGTCACGAATCTTGTTCCCGCGACACTGTTAAAGACACATCCCGATTTCATTCTGTATCTTGACCGGGAAAGTGCTTCGCGCGTTCTCGCACTGTAACAGCAATATCACAGAAATAAAGTATGCTCCCGCACAGACAGGTTTTCCGTCCGGCGGGAGCCGTTTCTTTAGGAGCGCGCAAAAATTGACTTGATGGTTTCCTCATCCGAGCAGCCGTGCGGGCAGGCATCGGAGCGTGTATTGGCGCAGTAGAAATCTGCGCCGACACCAGCCAAACAGCGGCGGGACGGCATCTGTACCCAGCCCTCGGGATACCGCGCACGGACCCAGTCGTGAATGTAATTTAAGAACATGCGGCGGTAGTCATCCTCCTGCTGATAGAACCATGATATCTCATCGTAACCCCATGCAAAATGGGAGTGCAGATACGGTTGTCCGGGGTGCTCGGCACAGCCGAAGTTATCAAACTCGACGATAAACGGACGGCAAAGTCCGTCTTTTTCATTGAACATCGAGTCAAGATAATTTTCCTCACAGATACATTCCATCGGTCGGTCAACAACTTCTTTCAGTCGGATCGGAAACGCATTGTAGTCAAACATCGTTTCATCCTGCCGCAGCCAGCCGAGCGTATGCGCATCAATCAGCACATAGTGCCGGCGTGCATGAACCGCACCGAAACGGCGAATGCGTTCAATAACTGATTTCCAGCACGAAAAATCGGTATCGTACTCGCCGATCATGCAGACCTGTCCGAGATGGATCGCTTCGCATCCTGCACGGATATATTCCGCGGAACGGTAGAAAAACCACATCTGCGCTTCCTGCCGCGTGATATCCGGAACGCCGGTTTCGGGCATTCCCCAATAGTCGTCCGGCTTGGTGTCGAGCTTCATCGCGTCAAACGAAAAACAGCGCTTCTCTGCCGGAAGACCGAATTCCGCAAAGACATACGTGGGAATCTCGACCGATTCGACAAACGGTCGGTAGATACATTCAAACACACACGCCTGAAAGACAAATTCCGGGTCAATTTTATGTGCATAGGCAAACCGCTTCTTGGCAAATGCAAAATGCTCCGGATCTGGAACACTTTCCGCCCAGACAAACGCAGCTCGCCCGATAAACTTCGCACCCTCGTTTTTCAGCATCCGGATGTCATCCTCAAACGTATCGGAATACACGGTATTGTCGTAACCGAGACCGATGTGCGTAACAGCGCGTGACAAATAGCTGTTGAGTACATCACGGCTCATACTGCCGTCAAAGGTGAAATTCTTTTCCATTTGCTTATTTCTTCACTTTCTGTTTGGTTTCCGTCCGATTTCGTCAAACGGAATTGCGGCAATTGCCGGGTGGTCACGAAGAACCGGGCTGTCATCCCGCAGACGATGTACGGCGACATCCCATCCCGCCGCCTCATAGGTTTCGTAAAGCGTATTGTCCGCGACCTCGGAATAGGTATAGACCGAATCGGCGATCTGATACATATCCTGCTTCGGTGCAATGACGACATTGTCCCGCATCACGGAATATGCCGGATTGATCGGGAAATCGATGTCGTCGGGATCGGTTTCAAACGAGGTTTTGATCTTCTGCATCAAAGGATAGCGGGAGCGCCAGGGCTCCTCACGGTACGGAACGGCGGCAAGATGCTTCCAGTGCGGTGCATCGGGCGTATTCGTCGCCGCACGTGCCCAGCCGCCGTGGACAAAGCCGTCGCGGTTGCGGTCGTCGTACTGCAGTGCCGCCCGTCCGCTGTCGACAATCAGATTGCCGATGACCTGATTCTCTCTGCCGCCGCCGACCAGAAAACTGAACTTTTTGACGTTGATCAGAATGTTGCCGTAAGCCGTCTGACCGGAATGTCCGTCGTCCCAGTAAATGCCGTCGGGTGTAAAGCCATTGGCTCCGATGTCACGCAGACGGTTGTACCGCACGACACATCCGTGCGCCGCCCAGTCAAAGCCGGCATAAATTGCGCCCGCATCCGAGGACAATAACACCACATCGTGGATATCGTTGTATTCGATCAGGTGCTCGTTGCCGCCGTAGAAAATTGCCGAGTGGGGACTGCCGCAGATCTCGTTGTGATCGGCAATGTTGCCGACGCCGCGCAGATCGATGCCGCCCTGGTAGGTCAGATAGATCTCCGAAAAATCGTGAATGTAGTTGTTGGTCACGCGGTTCTCGCCGTGTGTCAGCGTTGCGCGGTCACCGCCGGTCACATGGATACCGCCTTTTCCGGTGCGTGTGATCTCACAGTCAGCAACCAGATTGCGCATACCATTGACACGGATGGCTGTCCCGGCAATGTTTTTGACCGTCAGACCCTCCAGCCGCATATCACAGCCGCTGACAGTAATACCGTCGCCCATTGTCGCCATCACAGTAAAGCCGGAGAAGTGCAGATACTGCGTGTCAGAACAGGTAATGAGCGGCGCTTCCCGACAGGAGAAATCCGCCGTTTCGGCACCGTCCCAAGGCCAGAAATAGAGGTTTCCGGTCTCGCGGTCGAGATACCACTCACCCACAGTGTCCAGCTCCTCCGGGACATTATAGAAGTAATAGTTCGCGCCTGCCCGTGCCGCAAATCCGGAGACAAACTTCGGATAGACGACGCGGTTTTCGATTTTGAAGGTCACCGGGGTCGATGAATCCGCCCAGTCCCAATAGAAATAACCGAACATCCAGGCCTTGTCCGCTTCCTGCCAGTGCTCAACACGTTTTGCCGTTTCGCGGTCGATGATGTACGCGCCGCCGCGATGATTGCGACGGTCAAACCAGTCTCTGTGATAGTTCTGCGGCGGAAATTCACGGACATCGCCGACATCCATGACCGCCTCCAGCTGTGCAAATCCACTGTTGGGATACCGCGCTTTGGTCATGCGCCTGCCGCCTGTGAAAAATTCACATCCGCAGCCTGTGGGTGCATCATCATATTTTGCCGACGTTTCATACGCACCGATGGCAATTTCCTCGCCCCGGTCGTCCCGTGTCAGTCCAAGATCGGTGAGGGAAATCATTCGGATATGCGGACGCGCCTCCTCCGAAAACCGCGATGCCATGTCCTCATCCGGCAGAAGCCATGCATCCTGTGCGACGGAAATACCGCCGTGCAGGACGACATTGCCGTCTGCTGTATAGGTGATAGGACAGTCCTTCGTACCGCTGTCACGGCTGTCAAAGGTGATGCCCTCCATGCGGTATTCGCCCGCACCGATGTGGACGGTAATGGGTTCACAAAGTCCGTTTTCAATGACGCGGCGGACAGCATCGCGTGCGCCGACGAGCGTGGCAAACGGGGATTCTTTTGTTCCGGGATTGGTGTCACAGCCGTTGGTAGCTATATAGAGATTCATGAATTGCTCCTTGTTTCTTCTTTGATTGCATCGTCATTGTTTGAAAAAAATTCCGGAAAACTTCATCTGAGGCTCCTTTTCTACTGCAAAGGATGTCGTCTGATTCCATTCATGATCATATACATAAATGTTTTCTGTATCGGAACAAACAATTTTCTCCGACGAAATATCGCATATCCGAATTGGCTGCGCGATATCATAAGTTTCTTCGATACGAAGCTCCTTTGTCGTGTAGATTGCTTTTCTATGCTGTTCCGGATAATCCATGTCACAATTCAGAATCAACAACTGTTCATCCCATTGATAGAGTTTCACATCACTACTTTTATAATCAAGGGAAAGACTTGCATCCGTGGTCATTGTCGGAATATGATATTTCATAACTTTCGCGTTGTCCTTGCTGTCGAATGCTGTAACATAGAGGGAATCATTATCGTAAAGGAATCCTTTTTGCATATAAATATCCGTTGAAATGGCAAAGAATATCAAAGGAATCTTTTTTGACCATACCAATCGCCAATGTTCTTGAACCTAAACTTTGGTTTGTGATATAACCGATAAAATAATCCAAATCTTCACAATGTATTGCATCCAGTGGCCAGAAATGGGATCCTGACGAAATGACAGCTTCATAATTTTCTAACGTATTGAATGCATAATATTGGTTTTCACCGTTTTTCATGGCGGTTTCGTAGACGCATCCAAACTCCGGTGAACCGGAATAATAGGCACTGATGACATTATCATGAGCATCAATGCTGAAATCATAGGTGAAATTATTCTCCATACTCAATTCAATCCGCTCATAGGTGACACTCTTGGGATTGAGTTTTACGACGCTGTTTTTTAGATTCGGGTCAAATGCGGCATCTGATACATAGTAGTAGCAATCATCGTACTTCACATACGGTTTTGTCGATGAAGAACACAAGCCGAAGCCGCGGACATTTTCCATATTGGCTTTGCGAATCAATGAGCCGTCCGATGCGTATAGCTGAACAATGGCATCCACATTGTGGTATGCATAAATTACGCCGTATGCATAATCGTCAACATCTTCTTTGCTGAACAACGGTGTGCCGGTATCTTTTGAATCTCCGCAGGAAACGCAGAAAATGACACACAATATCACGATGAAAAGCAGTATAAGAGTCTTTTTCATGATGACTTTTCCTCCTAATCAGTATACAGATAACTCCCTCCGTCACGCGTTGCGTGCCACCTCCCTCGGAGAGGGAGGCTTCACAATTATCCCCGTACAACCTCACCGTCAGGGTACGTAATTTCAAACGTATCCGCATCAAAGTCTGCCGTGACCACCGTACCGTCGGAGAAGACCGAGCGGCGTGCTCTCGGATTGCCGTCGACAAATTCATGAGAAACGAGATCACACAGCGCGACACGGCGGTTGAGCTCAAGCGCAATCTTGCCGTATGCAACCATTTCGGGCGTTGCGTTGATATCATAGTAGATCGTATCGCCGCACAGCACTGCCCACAAGTATCCTCTGTCAGAGCCTGCAATGCCCCAGCCGCCCTTGTAGTCCGGACCGAACCACGGAATGACAACGCAGTCATGGTAGACGAGGTTCAGAAGCGGAATCGGAATACCGACATTGACCGCTTCTCTGGAGCCGAGGTTGGATGTGAAGAACGGCGCATGGTGGCACAGCACCTGCGAATTGACGATACAGCCGAGCACTTCCTCCGAGGACGGAATGATGCCGCGGTCAGAGAGAATGTCAAGGCATTCGCGGCGCGCACGTGCACACTGTTCTCTTGTCATCGGGTGGTCGGGATTGAAGCATTCATCCAGCCGTACAACAGAGAAGACATCGAGGTACGAGCCGTCGAGCTTGATATCGAGTTCCTCAAATGTATTGTAGTTGCGGCGGACATAATCGGGTGCCAGCTCTGCGCAAAGGAAGCTGTGCGGGCCGCCGTACCAGACGGAGCAGTAGGGATGCGTGCCGTCGATGTACATAATCGCATTGTCAAAGGAGAACGACGGCGCGTCATAATAGTAGTCGCGGTACTGGTCGTGAATACCGAACAGATAGCCGAGCTCGGTACAAGTCTGCTGCAGTGCACGCATACCGTCAGCACCGCCGGCAAGCTCGTTGACAGGGAACGGATCGGGATGCAGGTTGTCATAGCCGTGACAGCCCCAGCCGTCCAGATGCAGATACACCTTATCTGCACCCTTTTCCTTCAGCGCACGCAGACGGTCTGCCGTCTCGGAGAACGGCGTGCAGTAGTCGTTCTTCGACGGGTCTTCCTTGTTGTAATAATCGGATTTTGGACTGATATGCACCGCGCTGCCAGTATGGACAATCGGGGTACCGATCAACTCGGCAACGCGCGGATTACGCGCAATTTTTTCACGCAGCGTCACAAGCTCACCGCGTTCTGCAAGATACGAGCGGTACTTCTTCGCCATCGTATTGAAGTCACCCTCGGCAAAGAACGAGAAGACCATCACGCGCTTATACGCCATATAACCGAGGGATGGGATAAAGTACGGAAGAACTTCTTCACCGATCAGATCGTAGCGTGCATCATAGGGTGTGTCATAAATGGCGGTATAGCCGCAGCCATGCTTCACCTGCCCGTAGATCGGAATGTAGCCGTCGCGCTCATAAATTTCACCGCCGCAATGACGGATCGGATGTCCGGCGGGGACAAGTGTACCCTGCATACGCGGCAGAACGGTATAGCCCTCGCCTTCTCCTGCGTCAAACTTCATACGCGGCGGAAACGCAAGCGTTGCCACCTCGCCCTTGCCATCACCGTCCAGGCGCACCTCGGTCTTCAGATCGCCCGACGGAATGTCGAGATACACAAAGGTTTCGACGGTGTAGGGATATTCGGTACCGTCCGGCGCACGGAAATGGGTATAGGTCGCACGCACACCGTCGGCAACACCGGTCTTGTATGCGCGGCTTTCGCAGTGTGCATCGGTGAAATTGAGCACCTCACCGCCGTTTCTGCGGATGAAGGGCGCACCGGTCCACGACCATGTGACATCACTGCCCGAGACAGAAATGTTCAGCGCAGCTTGTTCGGGATCATACTGCAGGGAAAGAGTGTTGTTGTTCCATGTGTAAGTCATACTTTGTATCCTCCTGGTGGTAATATTATCTTGATTTTTCAAAATTTCGTAAATTATTCACAATTTCGTACAACCAATTTCAGAATTGCATGGTATAATAATAACAGAACAAATAAGGGGTGACAACTCGATGAATCTGATGAATGTATTCACGCCGAAAAGCGAAGTCGTCTGCCTGTCGGACGGATGGTCGCTGCGGCAGATCATGGAAAAGATGGAACAGCAGCGATACACCGGTCTTCCGATGCTCGATGATGCCGGGCATTATGTCGGCACCGTGACCGAGGGTGATCTGCTCTGGTACTGCAAGGCAAACGGTTTTTCTTCCCTGCGTGATGCGGAACGCGTCAGCATCCGGGAAGTTCCGCTGCACATCCGTACAGAACCGGTCTCCGTCGGAACGCCGACCGATGCTCTGATTGACGCGCTGCTGCACGCGAATTTTGTACCGGTCGTCGATGACCGCGGCTGCTTCATCGGCATTGTCACGCGGAAAAAGCTGATCCGCGCGGTGCTCGATCAGAATGTATCGGGGAAATAGGCATTGGTATACGCTTTGTAGCCCTCACGGTCAACAACGACCAGACGGAACCAGCGCTCACCGTTCCGGACGCGGAACGATGCCTCGTTGATCGTCTCGCCATCCTTGGCACGCGTCAGACTGCAGGAACGGGAATCGGTCATGTAGAAAATATCACGTACATCACTTGTTTTGATCGTCACAACACCGTCTTCATACACAAGAGAACGGATTTCGGGGCCGACGTGCGTCGATGTTCCGGAGGAGGCATAAAACTGTCCGCGCCGCAAAGCATCGGTGACCGCGCGGTAATCAAGCGATTCTGCGGCAACCATGGTATATCCGCCAAAGGAATCGCAGTTGGGGCTGTCGTCTGCCATGTGGTTGTGGTTGTCGTCGGTAGCAATGCAGAAGATCCGCTCACCGCCGCGCAGCATATCCTCATAGCAATGCCCGTTGTCGTCATCCCAGCCGACGATCACGCAGCCAAAATTGACAATTTCCATCGCGTGCATGCCGTGATAGGCCGAATACTCGGGGTAGCTTTCCAGCGACCATGTCGGATGGTTGTAGGTGACAAAGTAGCCATCCTGTACCGCACGGTGCATGAAACCGGACACCCATTCCCCATTGTATTCACGTGCACCATCCTCGGAAACCGGTTCGGTTATGTCAGGATCCATCGCAACAAGGCAGATATGACAGGTCTTGCAGCGGCTCCAGTCGGGGCCGCTGTTTTCTGTGACACCGACCTCATAGCCGTTGAGTGCCAGAAAGCCCTCGTCGGTAAGATCATTGTGGCAGACCAGCCGCTCATGGTCGGTATAAGCGATGATCTGATATCCGTGAGCCAGATAGTATGCCTTTAATTCCTCCGGCGTTTTCTTGCCGTCGGATACCGTGGAGTGACAGTGCAGATTGGCACGGTAATAGGGCTGATTGTCAGGAAGCAATACAGTTTTCATAGATATTCAAAAACCCTCTTTTCCGATGCGGCAGACATACACCGCATCTTTCTTTTCCTTAAATATATCGTATTTGCCGCCATTTGTCAAGAGCAAATCGATGATTTGAAAATTTTGCTCCGCTGCCGCCCGGAAATTCCGGGAAACCTCTTGCGAAGACAGTAAAATTATGTTATAATATCAGTATGTGAGTTCGAAACCATCCTCACAATAAACAAAACTACGGGAGAAAACTGTATATGAAAGAAACACGCACAAACATCCGCATGATGACATACGGTGCGTTGATTGCCGCGCTGTATGTCGCGTTGACCTACCTTGCTGCCATGCTTGGGCTGTCGGGCGGCGTCATTCAGATCCGTTTTTCGGAGGCGCTGACGGTTCTGCCCGCCATCGTTCCGGCAATGTATGCACCGGGAACGGTGCTCGGTCTGTTCATCGGCTGTATTCTTGCAAACACACTGACCGGTGCGCTTGTCTGGGATATTGTCTTCGGAAGTCTGGCGACCCTGCTCGGTGCACTTGGCACATGGCTTCTGCGCCGCACCGGACGTGTCGGTATCGCCCTTGCATGGCTTCCGCCGACGCTTGCAAACACTCTGACCGTTCCCTTCGTTCTGCAAAAGGCGTATGGCGTACAGGATGCCCTCTGGTTTCTGATGCTGACGGTCTGTATCGGGGAGCTGCTTTCCTGCGGTGTGCTCGGTTCACTGCTGATCCGCTTTGGCGGCAAGAAGATCGCAAAAATCAAATAATGCAAAAAACGCACAGCGTACCGGTTGGTTTCCCGGCAGCTGTGCGTCTTTATTTCAAATCAGAATATCAAAATAGCTTTCGACATGATCGGAGACGCGGCGCACCGTCCGTGCGTCCAGCCGTTCACGCCAGTCAGTATCGTGCATATCACAGTAGTCCGCACGCGTGAAGGTAACCTCGATGGTTAAGGGGAAACCGGGATCAAACGGTTCTCTGCCCTCCAGTGCCATACCGGCGACGGCGGCATCGTAAATGCGTTTTTCCGCCTCGTCATTCGCAAGACAGATTGCTGTGTTGCGCACCTCGGCATATTTGACCTCCGCCGTGATGACACCCGGAAGAAGCGCACTTGCTTCCTCACACGCCGCACGGTCACCGGTCACCATGACGCAGGGGATGCCGAAATATCCTGCAAAAATACATTCCTGCGTGATCTCGCCGCGGCGGATGCCGTTGTATTTATAATCAAAAATCGACTGTGAGGACTGCGTATGGTCGAGAAATGCTTTTGCCGTTCCCGACATGGCGTGCATACCGACGAGCATCAGCACATCACAGTCACGGATGATTCCCATGATCGTTTTGCCGTTGATCTGCACCGCACGTGCGTCAAGCGTACCCTCAATGAAGTTTTTTCCGCTGCCGTGACCGTCCCAGACGTAGACGGCTTCCGCACCTACGTCAAAACATCCTGCAATCGCGGCATTGGTATCCGCCATCAGCCGCTCACGTGTGTGGATGTAATCGGGCGATTCCGTGTCCATGACCTGCTCGATCTTTGACACGCCGGAAATGCCCTCAAGGTCAGTGATCATCAGTACCTTTTTGTTCATTGCCATCGTCTCCTTGTAATGATTGGATTATTCCACACGGAACGCATAATGCACCGTCCCGCTGTAGTTTTCTGTTGTGTCATTCCATTCTGCAATGATTTCGTAAAGTCCCGTTTTTACTTGCATTTTCGGTGATGTGCGGGGACCGGTCGTATGTATTTCGGCTGCGTCATACGAATCCCATCCGTCGGGATAATACCGCACGGTCCTGCTGTCATATATTGCATCAAAGTATAACGCTACCGATTCCCCCTCCGCTACATGCAGCACCGGAAATTCCTCCGGGAAATCTTTCGCGGCATCGAGCGGATGCATACTGTCCGCTTGTACCGCCTGTCCGATGCCAAGCGCATTGACGGTTTCCCATGAATAGGTACCGCGCCATGCGGTAATCTGTTCCTCGCCGCAGACAACAGTCAGGGTCGGCGGCGCTTTGGGGAAAACATCCTGTGTGACAGAGTGAAATTCGCCCGTTTCCGCGAAAGTCTCCGCCGCCGCGCCATCCACAGCGCAGGAGGAAAACAGCACAATACACAGAAGCAAATGCATGAACCAAAATCGTATTTTCATTCCGGTGTCCTCCTTTATTCGCTCCAAAACTGATGCGTATTGATGACAGGCACGATCTCCGCGCCGTCCCAGTCCTCACGTGAAATGGCAACGGCGACCGTCCAGTATGCCATATCGCATGTGCCGACCTCGGGAATTTCCCGCCGGATATGAATCTCGATGGTCTCACCGACACGCCGCACCTTTGTCACCTCATGCGCAATCGAGCCGCTCCCCTCTTCCAGATAGACGACAGCCAGCACATTGTTCTCAAAAAAGGCCGTGTCATATTCCGGAAACTGCTCTCTGTGTCTTGCGGGAAACTCGTCATACGTCTGATACAGCC
>JAFTLK010000395.1 GCA_017455975.1 Clostridia bacterium
ACACAGTAATCGTTTGCCTGATAGATACGCCGTGCAGACCAGTTCGATGCTCCGAGCAGATTCAGCTCCCCGCGCGCGCAATGGCGGTTCAGCGCGTCCATGATGACAGCAACAGGTACGTGTTCGTCATCCCTGTGCAGAAAATAAAGATCCACACACGCGGTCTTCAGATTGACAAGGCTTTCGCTCACATCTGCATCGATACATGCCGCGTTGACACGCGGTGTGCTCGTTGAGGGCAGCGGATGCGCGCCTTTGGTCGAGGTCACGGTTTTCGCACGGTTGCCGCCCTGCTCCAGCCACATCCCATAGATAATCTCGCTGTAGGAGGCCTGTGTATCATCGACCCACTTACCGTAGACAAGGGCCGTATCGATGAAATTACCGCCGGCTGCGGTAAAACGCTCCAGCTGTTCAAAGTTCTGTTCTTTTTTATCATATCCGCCGAATTTGGCAATGCCGAGGGCGAGATCCGAAACATGCAGCGCCTGTGCGCCTGTTCCGACAAATTGGCTTTCAATGGTAATCTGTTTCATATCTGCTCCGTTCTGTCAATTGACTTCCTTCTGGATCCATGCACTGCGCATACGGATCGCAAGGCCGCGGTACGCATGGCGGACACCGGTTTCCAGGATCCGGATCTGCGGCAGCTCCTCTTCGGCAAAGCCGGCAACACGGCAGATACGGCTGACCAGCGGTGCACGATACTGCTCCATTTTTCCACCGGTGCAATTTTCAATGAGAACAATATCCGGATCAAACAGCGCGATCTCATACGCAAGTGCACGCGCCAGCTCCGCAACGGTTTCATCGCGCAGACCTCTCTGTTCAAACAGCGCCTGCAGCGTTCCGTTGGCTTCCGTCAGCACACGTCCGATGTCGCCGGCGTATGCCTGCCGCCCGTGCAGGATCTCCCCGCCGGAAATCAGCGCACCGGAAATGGTCTCGCCGATGCAGACATAGGCTACGCTGTTGATCGATTCTTTTTCTAGATCTGCAAGATTGGATGCGGCCGCTGTCAGAACGTCCTTTTCCAGCGCGTCAACGGGACAGCGCAGGACATCCTCGATAATCGCACGCACATGCGTCTGTGCAAGCTCCGGCACGCGGGAAGACACAACGGTATCCGACTCCGGCACATAAGTACCCGGCAGAACAACGCCGATACCGGCGGCCTCCGCCATATCCAGTTTGCGCAGGATGTAGATCTTGACGTTTTTCATGAAGATATAAAGGTTTTCTTCATAATAAAAATCGCCGTTGTATTCGTATGTGATCTTATCGACTATGTTGAGCGCAATGTCCATGACCGTCATTGACATATTGCGTGAGGTCAGATCGATAATCATGAAAAACTTGTCTGTATTGAGGCTGACAAGTCCGGCTCGGCGGCCTGCCATGTTCTTGATCTCCTTGGATTGGATGATGACATGGCGTTCGAGCAGTGCGTCTACCACCTTGCCGACCGTCATCAGCGAAAGTCCTGTGATCTCGGCGATTTCCGCGCGGCTGATCTGGTCCTTGCCTGTAATGGCATTGAAGATCGCACGGACACTTTCTTTTTTGATGCTGCTTAAATTGATGCGTTCCAATGGTTCCTCCCTCTCTGTTCCGCATATATGGACGCAGAACCGGCGAAAAAAGCGGTGCCGCAGGTAAATTCTTAACCGCACCGCATAAAAAATGCTATGCGCCGCACGCATAACATTTATTAAAATTTCATCTTGTTTGTATAATAATTATACTCCGTTTTTGGCTGTTTGTCAAGTGCTTTTCTAAACAGAATTGAAAAAATATCCTCGGGGCTGATTCCGGCCATCCCCGCATCAGAGGAAAATAAAGCAAAAAATCTTCTGATTATGCTTGCAATTCCGACTCCTTTCTGCTATAATGAAAACAATAAACATATCGGTTATGGGAGGTACTTCTCTTATGAAAAAAAGACAGATCATCAATATTATCAACTTCATCCGCGCTGTTGAACCACGTCTGCCGATGGATCTCATCGAGCCTGTACGCGAGCAGATTGCACTGATGAAAAAACACAATCTGCGCGGTACATTTCTTTTGCAGTATGATGCCATGCTCGTCCCGGAGATCGTGGATATGCTGAAAGCCCTTGATCCCACGCAGTTCGAGCTCGGCGTCTGGCATGAGATCGTTCAGCCCGAGGTTGAGTCGGTCGGCATCCCGTGGACCGGTCGCTATCCGTGGGACTGGCACGCACACTGCGGCTTCTCCGTCGGTTATACCAAGGAACAGCGCGAACGCCTCTGCGACGCCCTGTTTGAAAAGTTCCGCGAACTTTTCGGCGTGTATCCGCGCGTATTCGGCTCGTGGTTCTTCGATTCCCACACGGTCCGTTATCTGTGTGATACCTACGGTCTTGATGCACTCTGCAACTGCAAGGAACAGTACGGCACCGACGGCTATACACTCTGGGGCGGCTATTACGGACAGGGCTACTATCCCTCCCGCACAAACTGCTTCATGCCGGCACAGACAAAAGAAGAACAGCTTGATGCCCCGCTGTTCCGTATGCTTGGCTCCGACCATGTCTATCAGTACGACTTCGGCATGAGTCTTGAGGAAGGCGCAAAGACGCAGGGCGTTATCACGCTCGAGCCCGTTTACACAAACAACACGGGTGGCGGCGGTGTCCCGAAATGGGTCGACTGGTATCTGCAGGAAAACTACAACGGCGACTGTCTGTCCTTCGGCTATGCACAGGCAGGACAGGAAAACGCCTTTGGCTGGAAGGCAATGAAGGACGGTCTGACTTATCAGTTTGCAGAATTTGAGAAGCTGCAGAACGAAGGAAAGATCGAGGTTGAACCCATGGGCGAGACCGGACGCTGGTTCAAGCAGACCTATGCAGAGACCCCGGCATCTGCCATCACCGCACACAATGCCTTTGACGATGACGATAAAACCTCGGTCTGGTTCTCCAATCAATATTTCCGCATCAACACCTATGCAGTCGGCAATGCACTCCGCATCCGCGACCTGCACGTCTTCTCCGAGCACTATCCGGATCCGTTTGAAGACACGGTTTGTGAAAGCAACGAAGCGGTTTACGAAACACTTCCGCTGATCGACGGCAACCGCCATACCGGACACGGCATCCTCGCAGGCGGCTATTTCCTCGATGCCGTTGGCGCTGAAATCGCCTGTGAAAAGATGCAGTTTGAAGATCTCGGCGGCGGCAGTATGCGCCTGACCTATGCGCCGATCACCGTCACCGTCCATGACAATATCATCCGCATCGAGGGTCCCGCATCCTTTGCACTGGAGCTGCGCCGCGGCTCATCCGACCATCTCCCGACACTTACCGCATCCACATCGGATACCCTCTCCTTCTCCTACAACGGCACAGCATACCGCGTTGCGCTGCGCGCCGGCACATTTGCATCCGAACACCGTATTGACAGCACCGACGGCATCATTGAAGCAGAAATCTTATCATAAATAAATCGCTTTTATAAAAGGAGTTTAATTATGAAGCGCTCAGTAATTTTCGCACAAACGGCACTTCTGCTCGCTGCACTGCTGATCTCCTGCGGCGACAGCACCAAAACTGCCGCCGATACAACATCGACCGTCACCACGCCCGTGACAGAAGCAACGGAAACGACCGTCGACGACGGACGGCTCCCCGCACCTGCGATTGTCGATATGAACGGAGCAGAGCTGCGCATCCTCAATTCCACCCCGGAATCCTTCAACTGGGCAACGACGACCATCCTCGTCGAGGAAGCGGACGGTGACATCCTCAACGATGCGCTGTTCAACCGCGAACGCACGGTCGAGGAGCTTTACAACTGCTCCATCGTCGAGGTCCCGGAAGCAAACGCCGATATGGAAAAAAAGATTCCGAATGCCGTTGCGGCCGGCGACAAATACTTCGACACCGCAATGCTGTTCGACGCAAGAGTTTCGACGATTCTGCTCAAGGACTGCCTGATGTCATGGGATGAGATCAAGAGCCTCGATCTGTCCAATCCGTGGTGGGACAACGCGGCAACCGCGGAATACAACTTCGGCGGTATTCAGGCAGCCGTTTCCGGTGCTTACTCGCTTTACAACTACTCCACGCGCCATGTCTACGTCTTCAACAACAAGATGATGGCAGAGCTGGATGTCGACGATGATATCTACGAAATGGTCCGTGAAGGCAAGTGGACCGTCGACGAGATGTACCGTCTCGGCGAGATGGCGGTGTCTGATCTGAACGGCGACGGTGTCATGAAGGAAACCGATGACCGCTACGGCATCATCGGTACACCGACACGCCATTACAGTGCGCTTCTGATGGGCTCCGATGTTCGCTACATTGACCGTGACAAGGACGGTGCACTGTACTTTGCCATCGACGGCAACGAATATGCGCAGTCGGTCATGGCAAAGTTCGTTGCACTCGACCTTGCAAACAAGGACATCTTCACCAATAAGTTAGCCGACATCAACGTCGATGTCGATACCGTCTTCACCGACGGACGTGCGATGTTCTGTGCGGCTTATGTCGGTGAGGCAGCAAAGATGCGCGGACTGGAATTTGATATCGGCTTTGTTCCCGCACCGAAATTTGATGAGGGGCAGGAGAGCTATCATTCTCTCGTTGAGGGCGGTGCGCAGTCGATTCTGCCGCGCATGCTTGACGAGGATGACCTGACCCGCGTCGGTACGATTCTCGATGCCTTTGCGTACTATTCCTATTACGAATCGATTCCTGCCTACATCGATGTTCTGCTCATGGGCAAGGTCGCGCGCAACGAGGACTCCGAGGAAATGCTGCAGCTCGTCTTTGACACATCGGCATATGACCTCGGCACCGGCATCTGGTCCGCAGACACCAAGAACAAATACGTCAGCACGATCTTCGAGGTTTCCAAAACCGACATTGCTTCCCGAACCGAAAAGATCACCTCCGGCATCGAAAAACAGCTGGAAAAATTCATGACTGCACTGGATGATCTGAGCTGACCGCCGAGAAAGGAGAACCGCCATGTATTCAGGGCATGTATACAACAAAGTGGCAAACGAACCGATCGCGGGCTTACGTGTCAGCGACGGATTGAACATCGCCGTCACCGATGCTGACGGTGCATTTTCCCTGCCCGGCTGGGAACGCGCGCATGTCATCGCGGTGCAGTGCCTGACCAACGCACACGATGACTGGTATGCGCTGATCGACGGTCACGCGGGAGAATATGATTTTTACATTACCCCGGCGGAAGCACCCGCCGATCACCGCTTTTTCCATATCAGTGATTCGGAAATTGAAAACGTGGAAGAAGCCGGTATCTGGCTGCCGTTTGTCAAAAAGCAGATTACCGAACATCCTGCCGCATTTCTCATGCATACAGGCGACATCTGCCGCATTGAAGGTCTGGAATCGCACTACATTGCGATGAATTACGACGTGCTCGGGATTCCCGTGCGCTACTGTCTTGGCAACCACGACTATGTTGATGACCGGTACGGTGACTATTCCTTTGAGCGGTATTACGGTCCGACATGGTATTCCTTTGATCTCGGAAATACGCATTACATCGTTCTGCCGATGCGCGGCGGCGATGCGCCGAGTGCCTATTCGCAGGATGACATCAACCGCTGGATTTACAACGATGTGCGTGCAAAGGATCCGGACAAATCGCTGGTGCTGTTCTGTCATACCCACGCGCCCGACGAAGACACCTTCGTTTATGAGGTTGACGGTATCACCTTCGATCTGCGCGATTACGGACTGCTGGCATGGGTCTTCGGTCACTACCATATCAACTGGGTGACCGATCTCAGCGGGTACTATAACATCTGCACCTCACGTCCCGACTGCGGCGGCATCGACTCCTCGCCGACCGCGATCCGTTCCATTGAGGTCTTCGGCGATCATACGCTGAAGACAACCCTGCACTACAACGATCTGTCCAAGGCCGCACCGGCGGACGATGCCCTATGGGACACAAAGCTGCCAGGTCATGTGATGTACGCAAATCCCCTGCCGGATAACGGCAGACTGTACATCTCCACCTGCTGTGACGAATATCCCTTTGATGCGGGACTGTACTGTCTGAATCCCGAAAACGGCGATATTCTCTGGTCGTACAAGCCGTATGCCGGACTCAAAAATGTTCCCTCCATCGACGGCGGCATCATTTTCGCGCAGGATACCTTTGGTTGGGTATACGCGTTGAAGGCAGATACGGGTGAGCTTGTCTGGAAACAGCTCGCTCCCGTCAACTGGGGACATCATACAGAAAACGGTGTTCTTGCAGCAGAGGGCAAGGTCTTTTGCGGATGCGGCAGAAAGGTCGTCACACTTTCCCAGAAGGACGGTTCTCTTCTGTGGATCGGCGAACCGAGCATTTCCTCAGAGGACTGCCCCGCACGCTTTGTGCTCGCCCATGACAACGGTCGTTCCGTGCTGCTTGCCTGCCGTCAGTGGCGGCACATTTACGCACTCGACGCTGAAACGGGAGAAACCCTCTGGCGCACCTCCGAGCCGCGATACTTCACGGGCACCCCGCTCGTTGTCGGCGACAAAATCTATCTGCACGCCAAGAACAACCTGTTCCGTCTGCGTCTGTCCGACGGTCAGATCGATCAGAAATTCTCGCCCGACGAAACCGTCTGCCTCAATACCGCCATGCAGAGTGTCCTCCGTGACGGTGTGCTGTATACCGCAACAGCCGACCGCGGCATGCTGGCATCCGACTTTGAAACCTTTGCAACAATCCGCAGCTATCCCGTCGGTCCGACCCTCTGCCCGATGGCAATGTACCGTCGGCACGATTCCCATGAATGTGAATCCGCACCGATTTTCTGCGATGACCGGATTCTGTTCACTTCACCCGACGGCTATCTGCACATCTATATGATTGAAACCGCCAAAGAAGTGCGGAAGATCTCGCTCGGCGCACCGTGCTATGTCGATCCCGTACAGGTCGGAAACACCGTCATCTGCGCCGACTTCTGCGGTCATGTCCGCGCTTATTCTCTGTAATCAGAAAGGACTCCGCCAATGTTTACTTATCTTCATTGCTACATGCCCGAAACGTGGGAGGCACAGCTGCACGCAGGTCTGATCCGTCCCGGCGACGGCATCCGCTTCTGTCAATCCTTGGACATCGACGAGCCGCTGAAATTCAACAATTTAGCAGCTGTGGACGGCGAGCTTTACAACTATGTCCGCGAGCACCGCTGTCCTCTGTACATCGACCGTCTGCAGGGCGGCTGCTTCCTTGAGGAATATCCCTACGACATGGCACTGGTGAACGAATACCGCACCATGCTCGGCGACAAATTCTGGGGCTTCCAGATGCACGAATGGGGCTCCAACCTGCGCTCGGACTTCGGGAAGATCACCTCCAACAACTGCCCGGAATGGACAGCGGAAGCCATTGAGGCAACCATTCGCCGCGCGTATCCGTATGAGCACACCTTTGTGGAGGCGATGAATGTCGAGGAATACGCTTCCCTCGGCGGCGTGCCGAAGACCTATGAAGAATATCTCTCTGTCATGCAGAACCTGTTTGCAAAGCGGCAGGCATATGTCGGCGGGGACCTGCTTCCCTGCGACAGCTATTTCCAGGCGCAGAAGATGGAAATCGATGCAGGGGCAAAGCGTCTGATGCCCGAAATCGGCGCGCAGACCCCAAATACCCGCATTCAGGTCGCCTATGCGCGCGGCATGGCACGTGCGGCAGGGATTCCGTTCGGCACCTACTATGAGCCGTGGGGCGGCAGTCCGTTCTCTGCCTGCTGCTATCAGCGCGACGGAAAGAACGAATGGAACATCACAGGCGATTCCTTCCCGTTCAAGACAGCCGGCGGCAACGGCGGTTCTTCCCGCTCGATGCAATGGCGGATGCATCTGTACTCCTACATGGCAGGTGCATCGTTTATGGCAGAGGAATGGGGTATGTGCAACACATTCTTCGATTGGGAGAATTTCGAGCTGACCCCCTACGGACAGACAAAGAAGGACTTCCTCGATTTCGTTGACCGATATCCCGCCATCGGGGAGCCGGTCATTCCGGTCGCGGTGGTTCTGCCAAAGGACATGCCCGTCCTTGATATGGCACTGTCGCCGAACACCTACCTCGGCTATCCGGTCGAGGGACAGTTCGCAAAGAATCTTGCCGCGGTGGTTGATGCACTCAAGCATCTGTTTGTCGATTCCGCGCCGATGCTCGGCTCGGAGACAACCAGTCTGCGCAACTACATGACCCCCGATGCCATCGACATCATCCACGAGGACAGCCCGACCGTGTGGCAGTACCCGGTTCTGGTCGACTGCACCGGCAATCCCGCATTTGCCGCAGAACACAAACGCTCCATCGAATCGGCACGCGACGCACGCATGATGATGCGCGAGCTGCTTCCCATCCGACAGATGGGCGGCGCATCGATGCAGATCACCCGAAACCGTGCAACCGGCGAGCAGTATGTACTGCTTATGAACAACAGCGGTGTTGTCCGCTCGGTTGCCGACGGCGAAACGTTCCTGCCCGAGGGCGACATCTGTGTCGGTCTGACGCTGTCCGGCGGCAAAACGCTGTGCAAACTTGAAGGCAACGGCTCCGTTGTCATGGGGGATGCGGATATGTATCACGTCACGATTCCCTCCGGCGGATGGTTTTTCGCAAAATTCTGATGAATCTTTTATGCAGAAATCCGGAATTGGTGCTTTACAATTCCGGATTTTTATGTTATAATGATAAAAAAGGATGCCATCAGTGAACGATGTATCATCAAATCATGTAAAGGAGAACACTCATGAACAACCGTAAATCCATGTTTCGTACCGTATCCGGTCTGCTCGCCCTGCTGATGACCGGTTCCGTACTGCTGTCCTGCGGCTCCGATACCGGAACACCGGCAGAAACCACCGGAGGTGTCGATACCACGCCGGTTACTGAAGCTGTCACCGAAGCCGGGATTGAATATGTCGAGGATTCACTTCCTGACAATCTGAACTTTGACGGCCGTCAGTTCACCATCTATGTCGCAAGCTACAATGAGTTTTTTGAAGGTCCGGAGGAATCGACCGGTGACGTCGTTGATGACGCTGTCATCGACCGCAACCGCGCCGTCGAAGAACGCCTGAACATCGAGTTGGAATATTACTTTGACGGCACTGCACAGTGGGATACCATCGCAGGCATCATTTCCAAGTTCATCATGGCAGGCGACACGACCTATGACCTGTTCACAGGTCAGCAGTACGGCATCACGTCCCTGCTTGCCAACGGCGGTTTTGTCAATGTCTATGATCTGGAGCATCTCGACTTTACCAAGCCGTGGTGGAACAACCGTTACATGGACGAGCTTTCCATCGGTAAAGATGCCCGCTACTTCCTCGTCAGCGACTTCTTTATCTCGGCATTCCTTTCCACGCACGTTGTCTTCTTCAACAAGACCATGTACGGCAAGCTGCATGAAGACCCCAACGAGCTCTACAACCTCGTTCTCGACGGCACCTGGACACTGGACAAGATGGCACAGGTCGCAAAGGATGCATATATTGACTTGAACAACAACGGTCAGACCGATATCGAGGACCAGCTCGGCTATGTCACCTACCTCGCAGCGGCTTCCGTCGACCCGTTCATGTACCTGTCCGACATCGAATTTACACCGCACGACAGTGACGGCAATGTCTCCATCAATCTCATCAATGAACAGTGTGTCGATCTGACAACCAAGATCGTCGAATATTTCCATCAGCCCGGCAGCTTATTCCAGACCGAAAACGGTGCCTGCAACCCGCAGTTTACCAACGGCAAGGCACAGTTCCTCGGTATCAACACCATCAGTGCTGCAAAGGCTTTCCGCGATATGAAAGATGACTTCAGCTTCCTGCCGTATCCGAAGCTGACAGAGGCACAGGAGCACTATAACTGTGTTGTTGCGGACATTGCCGCGCCCGGTGCGGTTCCCGGAACGTCGCTGAATCTCGACATGGCAGGTGCCGTCATCGAAGCGCTGTCCTCCGAATCCTACCGTTCTGTCCTTCCGACCTACTACGAAACTGCGCTGAAGATCAAGTATTCCCGCGATGATATCACCTCGCAGATCATCGACATCATCCACGATGCATCCTATACAGACTTTTTGTATGCGTATTCCTCCAGCCTCGGCGGTATCGGCGTCATCATGCGTGACCTCGTCGCCAAAAACTCCACCGATTATATGTCACTGGTCTCCAAGAAAGAAAAATCCGTCAACAAATTCCTCGAAAAGCTCATCACTGCTTATGAGGAACAGGAATAATCCATGATGCACGCATTTCTTCTGATCGGACAATCCAACATGGCAGGACGCGGATTGATTTCCGAAGCACATGACATCGATTCCTCACGCATCCGCATCTCCTCAAACGGGCATTGGACAGATATGTTCCGACCAATCAACCGTGACCGCCCGTTTGCCGGGGTCAATCTTGCAGAAAGCTTTGCCGAAGCGTATGCAAAAAAGCACGACGTCGATGTCGGTCTGATTACCTGCGCCGAGGGCAACTCCAAGCTCGATGATTGGATGCCGGGTGAAATCCTCTATGACAACGCCGTTTCCTGCTGCCGTCTGGCCGCGCGCACGGCAAAGATCGTCGGGGTGCTGTGGCATCAGGGGGAATGTGATGTGCCGGAGGCGCGCCGTCTGACCTATCGGGTGCGGTTTGAGCGTTTCATCACCGCTCTGCGCCGTGACGCAGGTCTTGGCGATATTCCGGTTCTCATCGGCGGACTGGGCGACTTCCTTGCCGACTGTACCCAAGGCAATCAGGAGGAAGACAAGACCTACTACCTGTTAAACGAGGTGTTTGAGGAAATCGCCGCCAACAATCCGAACATCGGCTTTGTTTCCGCGGTCGGACTCGGCGCAAACGATGACAACATTCACTTCAATTCCGATGCACTTTACACCTTCGGTCTTCGGTATTTTGATGTGTTTGAGCAAATGACAGAAACTGCAACCAAATAACAAAAACCGTGCTGTACACAGACCCGGATCTGCATACAGCACGGTATTTTTGCTTTTCGATTATTCTGCTGCGCGTTCTGCGAAAATGTCTTCTGCCGGTTCTTCTTCGACCGCCTCTTCAACGACATCTTCAACAACGTCTTCAACTGTTTCTGCGATCTCATCGAGAACCGGTGCTTCTTCCACATATTCTTCGATGGTGATCTCGCATTCCGGCTCGCCGGAGGTGCATGCATCGCACTCACCCATGCAATCCTCACATGCTTCAAACTCAAATGCTTCGCCGCATGCATTGTATTCGCATGCATCCTTTGCAGCCTGCTCGCAAGCTTCGACTTCACTCTTTGCTTCCTTCAGAACGAGGTAAGCACCGGAGATGCCGCCGATGGCGGACAGTGCGAGGAACGTGTTTGCCAGGCTCTTCTTCTTGTTGTACAGAAGGAAAAACAGGACAACAAAAGATGCGGACTGAACAAGCAGTGTCAGACCAATGTGGAATCTGTACTTCTTTAACATAATCGTATTCTCCTTTTCGATTCGTGTATTTTGGATGCCTTATTTGTTGGCATTCATTTTCAGATAGGAATTGATAAATGCATCCAGATCGCCGTCCATAACACCGTCAACGTCAGCCGTTTCACAGCCGGTTCTGGTGTCCTTGACGAGCGTATAGGGCATGAAGACATACGAACGGATCTGTGCGCCCCATTCGATCTTCGCCTTCTCACCCTGAATGTCTTCAATGCGGTCAAGATGCTCGCGCTCCTTGATTTCAACGAGCTTTGCTTTCAGCATGCGCATTGCGGTTTCCTTGTTCTGCAGCTGGCTGCGCTCCGTCTGACAGCCGACGACGATACCGGTCGGCTTGTGCAGAATACGGATTGCGGAGTCGGTCTTGTTGATGTGCTGACCGCCGGCACCGGAAGAACGGTGTGCGGTGATTTCAAGATCGGCTTCGTTGATCTCGATCTCGACGCTGTCATCAAGCTCGGGCATAACTTCAACCGATGCAAACGAGGTCTGCCGTCTGCCGGATGCATCAAACGGAGAAACACGGACAAGGCGGTGAACACCGTTTTCGCTCTTGAGATAGCCGTAAGCGTCATTGCCCTCAACGAGGATCGTTGCACTCTTCAGACCTGCTTCGTCGCCATCCAGCCAGTCCAGCAGCTTGACCGTGAAGCCGGACTTTTCTGCCCAGCGGTTGTACATACGGTACAGCATGGATGCCCAGTCCTGCGCCTCGGTACCGCCGGCACCGGGATGGAAAGAAATGATGGCGTTGTTGTGGTCGTATTCACCGCAGAGAAGGACTTCGATACGGATACGGTCTTCTTCCTTTTCGATGCGTTCAACCTCGGAGAGAACCTCCTCACAGATGCTCTCATCCTTTTCCTCAATGCCCATTTCGGCGAGGGTAATCGTGTCTTCCACATCGGCTTCCAGACGGCGGAAATCCTCAACCGTGCTCTTGCGCGCCTTGATCTCCTTTAAGATCTTCGCGGAACGCTTTGCATCGTTCCAGAAATCCCCCTCGGAGGTCTGTGCCTCGAGGTTTTCAAGTTCCCGTTCGAGCTCCTCAATGTGCAGTGTGGAGCCGAGCTCTTTGACATCGGCGCGGATGTCTTCCAGATGGTGTATTGCTTCTTCTAACTGAATAATCAACTCTGTTATGTCCCCTTCGTTATAAAATAGTACAGCTCTGTTGATATAAAAGTATTATATCATAAATCGCTGAATAATAAACTAATAAATTGTGACACTTTTTTGAATTATTTCCGATTTTTGGAAATCATTCCCTCTCCGGCGGTTAAGCCGGCGCACAGCCGCAATCGCCGTCCAGGCTGACATTGCCGGTAAAGACAAGGCCGCGCTTGCCGTCCACGGTGACCGCTGTTCCGCTTTTCAGGATCTTTGTCGCGCCGACCGCACCGACGATGACGGGAATGTCAAGTGTCATACCGGCGATGGCTGCATGGGAATCCGCTCCCGGTGCCTCACAGATAATACCGGAAGCATGGCGGAGGATCGGCAGCAGGCGGTTGGTCGTCTCCGGAATGACGAGGATCTCTCCATCGCGGAACGTGGCAAGTGCCTCCTGCTCATTTTTGCAGACGCAGAGATTACCGCAGATACGGCGATCCACAAGCCCGGTACCGGAGGTCAGTACATCGCCGACGATCTGCACCTTGAGCATATTGGTCGTACCGGAAATGCCGATCGGAATGCCGGCGGTGATGACGACCAGATCGCCGTCACGCACAAGTCCGCAGGCAAACGCCTTTTCCACGGCATGACGGAACAGATCGTCCGTGTTGTCCATCTCATCGATCAGAAGCGGTGTAATGCCCCACGACAGGTTCATGTGGCGGCAGACCTTTTCAGTCGTTGCACAGCCGATGATCGGGGTTTCCGGGCGGTATTTCGAGATCATGCGCGCCGTGGAGCCTGACTTGGTCACGGTAATAATCGCGGCGGCATTGAGGTCGTGTGCAGTCGTACAGGTGGCATGAGAGATCGCCCCTGTGACACCGGAGAAAATTTCCGGTCCGCGCTCGGAGAAGCGGCGGCGGTAATCGATGTCCCCCTCGGTTCTCGTTGCGATCTTTGCCATCATGGCAACCGCTTCCACGGGATACTGCCCTGCCGCCGTTTCACCGGACAGCATGATCGCGCTGGTGCCGTCATAAATGGCATTTGCAACGTCGGTGATCTCGGCTCTTGTCGGACGCGGGTTATGTGTCATCGATTCCAGCATCTGGGTCGCGGTAATGACCTGCTTGCCGGCGTTATAACATTTTGCGATCAGTGTTTTCTGGATGACAGGAATATCCTCCATCGGGATCTCAACACCCATATCACCGCGCGCAACCATGATGCCGTCTGCTACAGACAGAATCTCGTCCATATTGGCAACACCGGCGGCGTTTTCAATTTTTGCGATGATGCGGATATCATGCGTACCGCCGTTTTCTTCGAGAACGCGGCGGATCTGCAGAATGTCATCGGCACACTGGGTAAAGGATGCGGCGATGAAGTCAAAATCGTTTTCAACACCGAATCTGATATCGGCACGGTCCTTTTCGGAGAGAAACGGCATCGACAGCTGAACACCGGGCAGGTTGACACCCTTGCGGTTGGAAACCTCGCCGCCGTGCAGAACGCGGCATACAATCTCGCGCTTATCGATATGCTCGGCGGACAATTCCAGATTGCCGTCGTCAATGAGAATCCGCGTTCCCGTGACGATATCCTTCCAAAGATCGCGGTAGGTAATGGAGACGTGCTTGTCGTCTCCCTCGGTATCATACATACAAAGTGTGAAGGATGCACCGTCCTCCAGCGTCACACGACCATCGGCAAAGGTACCGAGACGTACCTCCGGGCCTTTGGTATCAAGCAGAAGCGACACCGAAAGTCCCTTTTCCGCACGCAGTTTTTTGATGCGGTTGATCTTTTCCAGATGATCGGCGTAAGCGCCGTGCGAGAAGTTGATACGCGCGACATCCATGCCGGCATCCATCATCGCACACAGCGTTTCTTCGGTTTCCGACGCAGGACCGATGGTACAGATAATTTTGGTTTTGCGGGACATCCGTTCAATATACGGAGACGGTTCAACTGTGCGGTTCATTATGTTTCATCGATCCTTTCAGCAGATTTCGGCATTTGACTTTGGAAATTATATCACAACTTTTCCCTTATACATTATACCACATTTCACCTCCGATGTCAAGATTTCTCAAATCCTTTTACGGCAAAGGCAATAGTCCGTACCTTTTGTTTACCATTTGTTTACTGTTTTGTCATCAAACTTTAAGATGTATACGGTATCATATAAACAGACACAGGGGCACCGCCCTGCAATATCATGCCGCAATACAGGAAAGGATTCTACCACATGGGAACCGTTTTCACCTATGCATTTTTCAACGGCTTTCGTATTTTCATGTTTCTCTTTGGATTTCCGATGCTGATCGGATTCGCCTCCCGTATGCTGCTGCAAAGATTCCGATATGCATTTCTTGGTACTGCCGCACTCGGAATTTGGTTTCTTGTGATATGGCTTTACGCCAGGACAAATCCGATTCCCGGGAGTGAGGGTCCCGGTCTCCTCACACTCTATGCATTCTGCGCTTTTTCCGCTTCGCTTGTAACAGGTATGATACTACGGATCATCCGTGCAATCCGATCGCGGAAAAACACAAACAAATAAATTCCAAAAACGGAGATTTGATGTCTCCGTTTTTTTATACCCGGGTTCTAATTCCGCGGCCTCTCCAATATACATAACCCGAAACGAATCACAGCACAAAACCGGCGTGTTCCGGTTCGGGAGGAATAGAATATGCAAGAATATGCGATCTACAAAGACATCGCCGAGCGGACGATGGGCAATATTTACATCGGAGTGGTCGGACCTGTCCGCACAGGTAAATCCACTTTTATCAAGCGCTTCATGGAAACGCTGGTCCTGCCGGCAATTGAAAACGATGCCGACCGTACCCGCGCACAGGATGCCCTGCCGCAAAGTGCCGGCGGCAAAACGGTCATGACCACCGAGCCGAAGTTCATTCCGGACGAAGCCGTCACCGTTTCCGTGAAGGATCCCGCCGCAGGTCAGCATCCGATCCCGCTCAACATCCGCATGATCGATTGTGTCGGCTATCTGATCCCCGGTGCGGTCGGCGGCACGGAAAACGACGCGCCGCGCATGGTGCATACCCCGTGGTCGGACGCGCCTCTGCCCTTTGAGGAGGCGGCGGAAATCGGCACACACAAGGTCATCTCCGAGCATGCGACCATCGGTGTACTCGTAACGACCGACGGTTCCATCGGCGAGCTGCCGCGTGAGGCATACACAGCAGCGGAGGAACGGATCGTGCGTGAACTGCAGGAGCAGAACAAGCCGTTCGTCATCCTGCTCAACTCTGCGCATCCGGGTGAGGCTGATACTGTGGCACTCGGTCTGCAGTTGGAGCAGACCTATCATGCCCCCGTCGCGCTTCTGTCGTGCCCCGAAATGGACAATGAGGATATCCGTCATATACTTGCCCTCGCGCTGGAGCAGTTCCCCATCCGTGAGCTGCGTATATCCATGCCGGACTGGATGTGCGCACTTCCGCACGGTCACCGCATTCTGCATGCGGTCAGAGACGCTGTCTGTTCCCTTGCCGCAGAGATCAGGCACATGGGGGATGCACCGACCGCCGTTGCCGCCGCCAACGACCGTGAATGTCCTGCCGCCATTCGCATCCGAGGCGGTGCACCCGGCAGCGGCAGCATCACATTGGAGCTTGAACCGGAAACCGGTTTGTTCTATCGTATCCTCGGTGAGGAGACCGGATTTTCCGTCGACTCCGATGCGGCGCTGTTTTCCCTGCTTACGGAGCTTGCAAAAACGAAGCGGGCGTATGACCGCGTGGCAGGTGCGCTGGAGCAGGTGCGTACACAGGGCTGGGGCACGGTTATGCCGGACATCACAGAGCTGACGCTGGCAGAGCCGGAAATCGTCCGGCAGAACGGAAGCTGCGGTGTACGTCTGCGCGCAACCGCACCGTCCATTCATATGATCCGCGCCAACATCGAAGCGCAGGTCGCGCCGATCGTCGGAACGGAACAACAGTCCGAGGAAATGGTGAAATTCCTCATGCACGAATTTGAGGAAGACCCGGCGCGCTTGTGGCAGACAAACATGTTCGGCAAATCCCTGCATGAGCTGGTCGGAGAGGGGCTGCATGCAAAGCTCGCCCATATTCCGGACGACGCAAGACAGAAGCTCGGCGAAACGGTCGAGCGTATCATCAACGAGGGCGCCGACGGACTGGTTTGTATTCTGCTGTAACTATGATGGGGCTGCTGCAAGCCGGAAACTTGCAGCAGCCCCACGTGTTTATTTTTCCGCAAGCATGGCACATACGGTTTCATACACACGGCGGATCGAATCGATCTCGATGCGTTCCTCGGGCGTATGAATATCACGCATATCGGGACCGATGGAAATCGGATCAAGCCCCGGCACGGCATGCTTCATCAAACCGCATTCCAACCCCGCATGGATCGCCTCCACGCGCGGCGTTTTACCCCACAGCCGCTCATAAACCGTAACATACCGCTTGGTCGAGACAGAATCGCGGTCGTATGCCCAACCGGGATATTCTCCGGAATACGAGATCCCGGCACCGAACAGCGCAGCACACTGTGCCAGCTTCGTGCGGATCTCCTCTTTGCGGATCTCCACCGAAGCACGTGCGAGAAATCCGACGGTTACCGCATCCTCCTCCGTGCGCAGAATGCCCATATTGCAGGACGACTCGACAAGCTCCGGCATGTCCTCACACATCGTGACAATGCCGTTCGGCGTCAGATTCAGAATGCCGAGGATGGCTTTTGTATCATCTGCCGTCATCGCACGAACCGTTCCGCTGTCATACGATGCGGTAATTTTGCCCTCTGCCCGGTCATCACGGGAGAGAACAGACATCTGCTCCGCGCACAGCGTATCAAGCGCCTTTTGAACCGCATCGGCACAGCCCGCATGATACGCGATCACTGCCGTGCAGTCACGCGGAATTGCATTGTCCATGGTACCGCCCGCAAGCGAGACAATACGGATCGGTGCAATCGCCTGTACAGCTGCAAGAATATGACCGATGATGCGGTGTGCATTGCCGCGCGGCATGTGGATCTCAGCACCGGAATGACCGCCCTTCAGACCCCGGACACAAATCTCGGCGGTCATCGCATCGATGCTTTCATAGGTCACGGGGCGATGCATATCCGCCCTGACACCGCCGGCACAGCTGACCGTGCAGACACCGTCCTCCTCGGAGTCGAGGTTGAACAGCAGCTTTGCGCGGATATCGGAGTAATCAAATCCTCCGGCACCGCCGAGCCCGACCTCCTCCTGCACGGTAAACAGGCATTCCAGCTCCGGATGTGCAAGCGAATCGTCGTCCAAAATCGCCAGCATCATCGCAACGGCAATCCCGTCATCGCCGCCGAGCGTGGTTCCGTCGGCACGGATCCAACCGTCCTCGACGATCAGCGTCAGCGGATCGCGCAGAAAATCGTGTTCCTTGTCTGCGCGTTTGACGCAGACCATATCGGTGTGTCCCTGCAGCATAACGACGGGCGCATGCTCGTATCCTGCCGATGCCGCCTTTCGGATCAACACGTTGTGCATTGCATCGCGGCGGTATGCAAGACCGTGCTCCCGTGCAAATGCGCAGAGAAAATCGGCTGCCGCCGCTTCGTTATACGAGCCATGCGGGATCCGGCAGAGCTGCTCAAAATACTCAAATACAGCACGGGGCTGATAACCGTTCAGAATTTGTTCCATGTCGGGTATCCTTTCGTAATTCAAAAATGAGAAGACAGGGGCATCGAACCGTGCCCCTGCGAAAATTCGTTGTAATGTGATTATGCCATGTAGTCGCCGTTGTAGCTGACCAGCGTCACGTCGGCAACACCGGGAATTTTGCGAAGATCGTTGACAAATGCTGTCTCCGCACCGGCAAGACGCACCTCGACGGTCATCTCAACGCCGGCTGCCGTCACGGTCTTGGACTTGAGGGCCTGACGCTTGACGGATGCTGCAAGAGCCTTCTGCACGTTGTCCTCTGCCGCATCATCTGCCGCATGCAGAACGAGGATATAGGGCTTGGTGACCTGCGCACGGCCGGAGAGGATGTGGAAGACTACGAGCACCGCGCCGACAAACAGCGCACCGATCAGCGCAACGGGGATCATACCCGCGCCGATGACAATACCTTCGGAAATCGCCCAGAACAGGAACGCAATTTCCATCGGTTCCTTAACTGCGGTACGGAAACGGACAATCGACAGTGCGCCGACCATACCGAGCGACAGAATGACGGATTGGGTGACAGCGAGGATCGCAACATTGGTGATAAGCGTCATCGCGACGAGTGACACACCGAAGCTGCGGGAGTACATGACACCCGCAAAGGTGAACCGATAGATCGCATAGATGAACAGACCCATCAGAAGCGAGACAGCAAATGCAAGAAAAATGTCAGCATAATTGACTTCGGCAAACTTGGCAATAAATTCAGACGACATTTGAGATAATCCTCCGTATGTATGTTATTAATCGTATCTTCTGCTGATTTCGTATTTGGAAAACGGCGACGAGCGGCAATCGGGTGTCTGCAGCAGTGCCGCAATATGTCCGGGCAGGAAAGCGTTGTACTTGACCTCCAGAATACAGATCGGTCCGTCGTCCGCCGCATCACACGGCAGCGTCGGCAATTCTGGATTCAGAAAATCCACCGCGCGGATTCCCGTGCGGATATTGTAGTCAAGCGTAATACGCGTGTCTGAAATCGGACAGACAAACGTCTTGCGCGTGTAGTCAACCACAGCCTTCGGCACATAGCCGTACAGCTTGCTCTTTGCGTAGAATTCCCGCAGCAGCGCCTCCTCCGCTCCGGCCATCCAGCCGACATCGCCGGTGACCAGACGCCCGCACTGTTCTGCGGTGACGGGACACGATTGCTTGTCTGTGAGACGGTTGATCTTGCTTTTCTTTTCCAGCCGGATAAAGGAAGGATCAAGATTGTAATACCGCAGACGGAATTTCTCACGCCGCGGAAGTCCCTGTGTTTTTTCCTTCAGTGCCTTGTCCTGCGCATTGTCAAAATACAGAGAACGGATCAGATACGTTCCGTCAGGACGTGCATGGCTGTCATACGGCAGTACAGCCGAAAGTCTGCGATCGAGCGCGGTCATCTGCATACGGTCGATGACATATTTGATTTCATGCCGATAACGCGGCGTTGACATGCCTGTCACATCCTTTCTGCGGGCACGTATTTTTGTTGTTTACAGTATACCGCATATATATGACAATTCTGTGAACAAAGGGTGGTGTTTGCCGAAAAACAGCAGAAAATTTTCAGATTCAAACCATTCCGTCGGTCAATTACCGTTATGCAAAAAAGCTCAGCGTTTCAAAAATGCTGTTGACCGGGAAGATGTCCACTCCGTCGAGGTTCAGATTCTTCATCTCCGCATTCTTTTTCGGAACAACAATACGTCCAAAGCCGAGACGCGCACATTCCTTGACGCGCTGTTCAATGCCGCCGACCGCACGAACCTCACCGGCAAGTCCGAGCTCACCGATGGCAACGAGATCATCGGGCAGAACCTTGTCCTTCAGCGAAGAAATCAAAGCAAGCGCCACGGACAGGTCCGCCGCCGGTTCCTCCAGCCGCAGACCGCCGATGACATTGAGATATGCATCGTTTGCCGAGAACCGCAGGCCGAGCCGCTTTTCCAGCACAGCGAGGATCATCTGCAGGCGATTGTAGTCAATACCGGTCGAGGAGCGTCTGGGTGACGGGAAAAAGGTCTGCGTCACCAGCGCCTGGATCTCCGCGACAATCGGGCGGGAGCCCTCTATAACACATACAGCACAGTTGCCCGATACGCCCTGCGGACGGCCGGACAGGAGCATTTCCGACGGATTCTCCACTTCATTGAGACCCTTGTCCGTCATTTCAAAAACGCCGATTTCATTGGTGGAGCCATATCGGTTCTTGATAGCGCGGATGATGCGGTAGGATTGCTGACGCTCGCCCTCGAAATAGACAACCGCGTCGACCATATGCTCAAGCACCTTCGGCCCGGCGATCCCGCCCTCCTTGTTGACGTGACCGACGAGAATGACAGAAATGCCCTCGTTCTTTGCCTTATGGATGAGCGCCATCGCCGCTTCCTTGACCTGCGTCACGGAACCGGGGGCGGAGTTGATCTCGTCGTTGTAAATGGTCTGGATGGAGTCGACGATCAGTACATCGGGCTTCAGCTTGTCCGTCTGCCGCAGGATGTTGCGGATGTTCGTTTCAATGCACAGATACAGGTTCGCACCGGATACCTCCAGCCGCTTTGCACGCAGCTTCAGCTGTCCCTGCGATTCTTCACCCGAGACATACAAAACGCGGCGGTTCTGTCCGAGCGTCGCCGATACCTGCATCAGCATGGTTGACTTACCGATGCCGGGTTCACCCGACCGAAGCACGACCGAGCCGAGCACAAGACCGCCGCCGAGGACGCGGTCGAGCTCCCCAAGCCCCGTATCTGTACGCATGTACGTCGGGATCTCCAGAGAATCGAACGGGATCGCATCGGCACCGGTGTCGACCGCCGAGGAAAACAGGGCATGGCGTGCCGAGGCTTTTCCCTGTGCCGCTGTTTCGGTCAGGTATTCCTCCTGCTCCTCCATGGAGTTCCATGCCCCGCAGGACGGGCATTTCCCCATCCATTTTGTCGTTTTATATTCACATTCGGTACAGATATAAATACTTTTGGGTCCTTTCATTGTACGGGTGACTCCTTTATATGATATAGATAATCAAGAATTCCGATACACAGCACCGCGGCGACCTGCTCTCTGTATTCCGGGGTCATCAACGCGGATGCCTCCTCCGGATTGGAGAGAAAGCCGCATTCGGCAAGCACCGAGGTACCCTCCGCCCGATCGAGCAGATAAATGGTACTGTCCGCGGCCTTGCAGGCACGGGTATTGTCCGGCTGCAGATGCGTACAGTTCGCCTGCCGCAGCATCTCGGCAAGTGCCTCCGAGGACGGATGATGCTTTGAATAAAAGAACTGCATGCCATCGTAGCGCGGATCGGAAAATGTATTCATGTGGATGGACAGAAACAGTGCATCGGGATGTGCCTGGTGTACCGCAAGACGGTTTTTGAGATCGGCCATTTTCCTGTGCCCCGGTTCGGCACCGTCATACAGCCCATTGTCATCCGTGCGCGTGTATATGACCTCAACCCCATTTGCCCGAAGCATATCACCGAGCGCCAGCGTGATGGACAGATTCAGCGTTTTCTCGGCAGCCCCTGCCGCCGACACAGCACCGCCGTCCTCCCCGCCGTGACCGGCATCGAGTATCACCGTCGGTCGGAACACAGCCTGTGCAAAATCCGCATCCTGCGTCGGCTCCGCAGAAACACCTGCCGGAACATCCCGTGCCGTGTGCGGCGGCAGAGGTGCACCGGCAAACCCGAGCACCACACCGCAGAAGCCGACAGAAACAAGCATCAATCCAAGAAGCGCCCGCAATCGTTTTCCCATATAATTTCACCGCCAAATCCGAATATTGATACCGAATTTTATGCGGCGGTCCTGCATTTCATGACAGGAAAACGGGCTGCAGCACATGCGTGCCCAGCCCATGTATGGTATCAGCGGGTTTCGTCCTTTAAGTTGGGCTTGATGCCGAACAAACCGAGAATACGGAAGTTACGGTTGCCGAGCATATAGCCGACCTGTGCCACAATGGGTGCAGGCAGGCAGACCAGAATCCATGCGATCTGGTTATAGGGGCTGTACAGTGTGATCAGGCCGAGGTACATGGCGTGCAGGGCGCGGGTCAGCATGTTCACGACAAAATACACATTTGCTGCCGGCTCGGAGGTTTCCGTATGCGGGAACGTGACAAGCAGCAGAATTGCCATAATGATCATGGGGATATAGGAAATCAAAGAGATGACCAGTCCGCGCACCGGTGTCTTCTTCCGGCGTCCGGCATCCTCCTGAATGCGGTCCTTTCCGCCGATCTCCCAGAACATGTAGTACGTCAGAAACAGATAAAAGCCGATGGAGAACAGCGAGCCGATCAAAAGCATCGTTTCATTCTGCATCGTGGCAAACGCGATCATCAGACCAAACATCGTAATGGCGACCTGATTGAGCAGACACTTGACAATATTGTATGAATTGGATTTCCAGAATTCTTTCATGATCGTTCCATTGGGTTCCTTTCTTGCTTTGAGTACAAATAGCTATGCATACATTGTACCGAAATTCGATGAACAAATCAAGTATTTTCCGCGCTTTTTTCGCATATCACGAAAAATTTACATTTTATCCATGAAAATTACGGAAATTTTATATAATAACGTGCTATAATATTACCGGAACATCAAACAAAGAAAGGAGCTTTTCATGGCTGATTACCATCCCATTGACATTTCCGTCTATCCGCCGATCTTCCGGCAGTTTGCAACCTATAAAACGGTCATTCAGGGACGCTCTCCGGCGACGGTCGAGGACTACCTGTCCGATCTGAGCCTGTTTTTCCGCGTGTACAAGCATCTGCGCGGCGGGCGGCGCACCCCGCTTGAGGAGATTTCCCTTGATGATATCGATGCCGCATTTTTGGAAAAGATCACACGCACAGACATTTTCGAGGTGTTCAATTACCTTGTCAACGAGCGCGGCAACAAGGTCTGTGCAAGAGCCAGAAAGCTGTCAGCGCTCAAATCGCTGTACAAATACCTGACGGTCACGGAAAAGCTCTTTGAGCACAACCCTGTCCGCGACATCGAATCCCCCAAGCAATCGCAGAAGCTGCCGAAATATCTGACGCTGGACGAATGCGTGCTCCTTTTACAGACGGTTGCCTCTGACGGCGAGAGCACAACACGCGACCGTGATTACGCAATGATCACGCTGTTTCTCAACTGCGGCATGCGTCTGTCGGAGCTGGTCGGCATCAATCTGAGCGACATCGACCGCGATATGACTGCACTGCGTGTCCTGGGGAAAGGCAGCAAAGAACGGTTTATTTATCTCAACGATGCCTGCCGTGCGGCTTTGAACGCTTATCTGCCGACCCGTGCTGCGATGGCAGACCGCATCATCCCCGAGGACCGGGACGCGCTGTTTCTGAGCACACGCCGCAATCGGCGCATCAGCCAGAAGACGGTGCAGTACATCGTTTATAAATACCTTGAGATGGCCGGGCTCGGACACAAGAAACTGTCCACGCACAAGCTGCGCCATACAGCTGCCACACTGATGTACCAGAGCGGCAATGTCGATATCCGTGTGCTCAAGGATATTCTCGGGCATGAACAGCTCAACACCACGCAGATCTATACGCACGTCTCCGACGAATCCATGCAGCGTGCAATGGATGCCAATCCCCTCGCAGGACTGCAGCTGAACAAAAAGCATTCATAAACAGACATCTGTTGCGCATCCGTCATATCCCATTCAACCGTTTATCACACAAACCTGTTATACTGTATCCAGACGATAAAGAGAAAGGATTGAATCTTATGGAAAAAGCTTACCGTATGCTCATTGTTGATGATGAGGAAAAGATCCGGGAACTGATCAAAAAATATGCGCTGTTCGAGGGCTACGAGGTTGAGGAGTCCGGCGACGGCATGGACGCGGTCGAAAAGTGCCGCCGCAACGATTACGATATCATCATCATGGACATCATGATGCCGTTTCTGGACGGTTTTTCTGCCTGCAAGGAGATTCGAAAGACGAAGAATATCCCCGTTATCATGCTTTCCGCACGCGGCGAGGAATACGACCATATTCACGGCTTTGAGGTCGGCGTCGACGACTATGTCGACAAGCCGTTCTCCGCAAAGGAGCTGATGATGCGCGTCTCCGCCGTCATCAAGCGTACGGCACGGCATGAGGAAAAGCAGGCGCGCGAGGTTCTGACCTTTGAGGGTCTGACCGTGGACTTTACCGGACGGCTTGTCTACATCGACGGACAGAAGATCGACATGACACCCAAGGAGTATGAGCTGTTCTTCTATCTGGTCAAGAACCGCGGTATTGCGCTGACACGTGAAAAGCTCATCTGCGATGTCTGGGGCTATGACTTCTACGGTGACGACAGAACGCTCGACACACACATCAAGCTGCTGCGCAAGTCACTCGGTGCTTACGCCAGATTCATCGTCACACTGCGCGGTGTTGGCTATCGCTTTGAGGCATAAGCCGGACCGCACCGCCATCGGATCATGACAAAACGTAAAATTCCGCAGATCGGCATCCGCTGGAAGCTGGCAGCATATCTTGCGATTTTTGTATCGGTGCTGCTGCTCGTTCTCTGGCTGTTCCAGATCGTCTTTCTGGGCGATGTCTATCGGAACATCAAGGTCAATCAGATCTATACCGCCGCCGAAACAATCAAGGCACGCATCACCATCGCCAATCCAAAAGGAAACGCCATGGCACAGCTGACCGATACAATCGCCGCTGATGACCAGATCTGTGTTCTGGTTCTGGACGACACATTCCGTTCTGTCAGCGAGGGCTCCAACCACACCTGCTATTCCATCGGTGCTGCCAACAGCTGCTTTGTCCATCAGAGCGCCGGCACGCTGCTCAACGACCTGCTGCGCATCCGCTTTCTGACCACGGTACGGCAATCCGGGGAGGTCTACTTCCGCGATATGTCACCGGATGCCGGGCATACGACGTCGCTTACCACGGACGGAACACCGCGCCCCTCTGCTGTCCAGAATCCGAGTTCCGACCGCGAGACCGCAATGCTGTACGTCGAATACTTTACGCACCGTGACAACGGTTATTATATCATCCTGAATTCCAAGGTCACACCTGTCTCCTCCACTGTGCAAACGCTGCAGTATGAGCTTGTTATCATTTCCGTGCTGTTCATTGTTGCTGCCGTCATCATGGCATTGGTGCTCTCGGCGCACATCTCCGCACCGATCATCAAAATCAACGAGCGCGCGCACCAGCTTGCCACCGGTGACTACAATACAGTCTTTGAAGGCAGCGGCTATAAAGAAATTGCCGAGCTGCGCGACACACTTAATTATGCTGCGCGTGAGCTTTCCAAGGTCGAGGGCTTCCGCCGCGAGCTGATCGCAAATGTCTCCCACGACCTGCGCACGCCGCTGACCATGATTACAGGTTATGCCGAGGTCATGCGCGATCTGCCGGGCGAAAACACACCGGAAAATGTTCAGGTCATCATCGATGAGGGCAGCCGTCTGACAACGCTGGTCAATGATCTGCTCGATCTGTCCAAGCTCCAGTCGGGCACCGCACAGATGACCCTGACAACCTTCTCGCTGACCGAATGCATCAAAACAATCAACCGCCGTTATCAGAAGCTCAAGGAAAATGACGGCTATGATATCGACTTTCTGTATGACGAGGATGTGTATGTCACCGCCGATTATCCCAAGCTCGGGCAAGTCATCTACAACCTCGTCAACAATGCCATCTCCTATACGGGAGCGGACAAAAAGGTTACCATCCGGCAAACCGTCACAAACGAAAACGGAGTCCGGACCGTCTGTATTTCCGTTACCGACACCGGCATGGGTATTTCCAAGGAGAATCTCGAATTCATCTGGGACCGCTACTTCAAGGAAAACAAGGCACACAAGCGTGCGGTCGTCGGCACGGGACTGGGGCTTTCCATCGTCAAGGGAATTCTGCAGATGCACCATGCACAGTTCGGCGTAGACACCTCCGAGGATCCCATCAATCACGGCTCCACATTCTGGTTTGCACTTCCCTGCTCCGATGCACCGGACGACCCCGTATCCTGACATCCCCTATACCCGCCGCAGTACGTTGAAAAAAGCGCCGTCGGCGGGTATTTTTGCCGCTGCAGCACTTGACAAACCCCGCACTTCATGATATAATCACAAAAAAGTGTTGAAAAGGAGATTCATCCTATGATTTTCGATCAGATTCAGAATCTTTCTGTTTACCGTGCGGTTCTGCCGGGCATGGAGGCCGTACTCGACTTCCTCTCCCGCACAGAGCTCACCTCTCTTGCTGCCGGAAAGATCCGCCTTGGCGGCGGTGTCGTCTGCAATGTGAATCGGTATGAACCGAAAACAGAGAGCAAATGGGAGGCACACCGCAATTACATCGACCTGCAGTACGTCGTCTCCGGCGCGGAAACGATGGTATATGCATCGCTCGACGACGCGGTGGATGCCGATGAATACAACGCAGAAAAGGATCTGCACCTCTTCGGCAATGCAGACCGTTCCGTATCCATGGCATTCCATGCAGGCGACTTTGCGCTGTTCTTCCCGCAGGATGTTCATATGCCCGGTCTAAAAAATGAAGAGACGGACGGCGAGGTGCTCAAGCTTGTTTTCAAGATCCCGACACCATCCTATGAGTATATTGCGCATCTGCAGCAGCTGTGTGAGGCAATTGCCCTGCCCGCAGATGCTGCCGCCGCTGTGCTTTCTGCCGCCGAAAAAATTCCGGCGGAAAAAGCAAACACCCTCACCGCCGCTTTCTTTGCCAATGAAGATGTTCAGCCGCAGATCGAAGCACTGGCAGAGGAAATCGGTATTTCCGTGCCGCTGTGCGATCTGACCGTTTATATGATGTTCGCTCGTCAGACCTACTATAACTACCTGTCCCACGGTGTTTCACAGGACATCTACGAGGACTCGATGACCGACTTTACCGTCTGGAATCTGACCTGTGTGCGCAATACCGATGCACCGGGACTCCTGCAGATGGGATGGCTTGAAATGACACTGAAGGAAAAGCTGTACCGCATCGGACGCTTCCAGTATGAACCGACCACCTTCCGTCACGGCAGATTCGCGTGCGGAGACTACGTTGTCCGTCAGGGCGACCCGGTTCTGACCATTCATATTCCGGAGGGTGAGCCGCTGACCGATGAAGTGCGTCTCGACTCCTACCGACGTGCAGAAAAATTCTTTGGCTCGCACATCTTTGTCTGCCACTCCTGGCTTCTGTACCCGGCACACCGCGCCTTCCTGCAGAATGGCTCCCGCATTGTCTCGTTCATGGATGACTTTGTCATGCTGTCAAGTGAGGAAAAACGCGGTGATATCGGCAATCTGTGGCGGATGTACGGCTTCAAGTGCGACCACCGTGATTTCGCTTCTCTGCCGGAAACGACCGGAATGCAGCGTGCTTACAAAAAGCATCTGCTTGAAACCGGCGGCATGACCGGTGAGGGCTACGGTATCTTCATCATCGAAGACGGAAAACTGATTACAAAAGCATGACATACACCGATAAATCACAAAATGCCGACGCACATACACCGTCGGCATTTGCCATACCCGCTTATATTCGGGAGATCCTTGACCGTTTCGACCGTGCCGGTTATGAAGCATGGTGCGTCGGCGGCTGTGTCAGGGACGCTCTGCGCGGCACATCCCCTCATGATTGGGATTTGTGCACCAACGCGCTCCCGGAGCAAACGCTCGCATTATTTTCAGACAAACCTTGTCTGACCGTCGGCATCAGGCACGGGACAGTGACGGTCATGTGGGAAAAACAGCCCGTCGAGATCACGACCTACCGCTGCGAGGGTGCATATATCGGGCACCGCACACCGTCGTCGGTGACCTTCACACCGTCCCTGCGCGAGGATTGCCTCCGCCGTGATTTCACGGTCAACGCGATGGCCTACCATCCGTCCCGCGGACTTTCAGACTTCTTCGGAGGGGCGGACGACCTGCGGGCGCGGCTGCTCCGCTGTGTCGGAGATGCACGCGAACGCTTCGACGAGGATGCACTGCGGATGATGCGCGCACTGCGGTTTTCATCAGTGCTTGATTTCGACATTGAGCCAGAAACCGCCGCCGCCATCCATGCATATGCCCCGCTTCTGAATGAAATTTCCGGTGAGCGCATCAGCTCGGAATTCCGCCGCATGCTCACAGGCGTCCGTGCTGCACAGCTGCTGTGTACATATGCGGATGTCATCGCCGTCTTTTACCCGCCGCTCGCCGGCTGTTCGGGGCAGCTGCGGGTACTGAATGATGCGTTTGCCATCTGCCATACGGCAGAGACCCGCCTTGCAGCCGCATTCCGGCTCTGCGGATGCACAAATGCGGATGATGTCCGGATGATCCTGCACTTTCTGCCGCTCGATCGCGCGTTTTCCGATGCCGTAACAGCTCTTGTACGCGATGCCGCCCTCCCGCCGCCCGTGACACGCACGGACATGCGCCATGCGCTGTCCCGCACCGCATACGGGTATCTGCCGGAACAGCTGCAGCTCCATGCGGCGCTGTTCCCCGATGACAGAGACGCCTGTGATGCGTCACTAACGCTGTACCGTGCCGTCACAGAATCGGGCGATACAGTAAAGCTTTCTCAGCTTGCCGTCAACGGGCGTGATCTTGCCGCATGCGGCTTCCACGGTCCTGCCATCGGTAAGACACTGCATCAGCTCTTATGCGCGGTCATGGATGACCGTGTCGCCAACACAGCCGATGCGCTCCTGACTTACGCAAAAACACTCTCGACGCAGCGCTCGGACGACAGCGGCGAATAACGCCAGCGTTCCAGATGCGCAGTCATGCATCCTGCCCCGATTTCTGGGAGATAATATGTCAGCGGCGTCATGCTGCCGGTACCGCGATAGGTGTCGATGATCGCAAGCTTCACCTTCATGCGGGACGGAATCATGCTTTTAATATAAACCGCGGCGTGCTGTCCGATCTGCAGATTCTCCTTGTATTCGGCAAGCCCGGCAAGGTTCGGTGTAAGCTCAACAAACACACCGTAGGACTCGATGCTGCGCACAATACCCGTCACCGTCTGACCCGGAGTAAAAGCGCAAGCGTTTTCTTCCCAGGTTCCAAGCAGTTCTTTATGCGTCACACAGATGCGTCCGCCGGGCGCAATGCTGCGGATCACCACCCAGATCGGCATACCGAGGCTGAACCGTTCCGACGGATGGGAGATCCGCGACACGGAAATGCTGTCGATGGACAGCATCGACACAACGCCGCAGCCGACATCGACAAACGCACCGAACGGCTCCATATGCGTGACCTTTGCGCGGATCACATCCCCGGAAACCAGACGGTCAAGAAACGCTTCCCGACACAACCGCTGTGCTTCCCTGCGTGACAGCACCGCGACCTCCTCGCCGTTCTCTGTCCGCGCAAAACCGCAGACAACAAACGAGACGGATTTTCCGACACGCGTAATCACCGCAATGTCACGCACCGCCTCCCCGTCCGCACACAGCTGCACCTCCTCACGCACCATCCGGCCTCGCATACATCCGAGCGCGACCCACAGCGTTCCGGCGCTGTCACACAACAGCGCCGTTCCTTCCAGCACCCGGCCGCATTGCATGGCCTGCTCCAATTCGGTGCGTGTATACCCCTGTGCACCTGATCGCTCAGGCTCCATTCCCTCCGGCCAGAACCCGGGATCGTACCCGGTTCCTGCGGTGTCATATATCATCGGCTGCCACCCTCTCCTTTTCTGCTTTGCTGTATTGTATGGATGCCGGATGCTGTTTAGAACCCGGAGCAACGAAGTGACCCGAATATCCCGGTTTTCATGCTGCCCCGCAGCCCGAATGTGTGCTTTTCTCGTACCGACCCACTTTACAAATCAAGGCATTTGTGATATAATATTATCCAAAAGGACAATTCCTGTCCGCATTAAAATTCTGAATCTGAAAGGAACAAACCAATGAAACGCAATTCTTTTACCAAACTGCTTGCACTTGCACTGTGCGCGATTCTGTCGATGCTCTGCTTCGCTTCCTGCGGAGGCAATCCGGCGGAGGGCCTCGGTGATATCGTTTATGTCGAGCTCGACATGGAAAACGGCGACTTCATCAAGCTGGAACTGTATCCCAACATCGCACCGATCACCGTTGCAAACTTTGTCGAGCTGTGTAATGAACACTTCTACGACGGGCTGATCTTCCACCGTGTCATCTCCGGCTTTATGATCCAGGGCGGTGACCCCGAGGGTACCGGCATGGGCGGCTCTGATGAGACCATCAAGGGCGAATTCCTGAACAATGGCGTGCAGAACTCCATCTCTCATGTCCGCGGTGTCATTTCCATGGCAAGAAACTCCATCAGCATGGACTCCGCATCGTCCCAGTTCTTTATCATGCATCAGGACTATACCGGACTTGACGGTGACTATGCCGCATTCGGACGTGTTATCGAAGGTATCGAAACCGTTGACAAAATCGCCGCAGTCGCAACCGACGGCAACGATAAGCCCCTCGCTCCGCAGTATATCAAGACCATCCGCGTCATCACCGAGGAGCAGGCAAAGACCGCAGGTCCCGCACCGCTGGATGCGGCAGAAACAACTGCAGAATAATATCAGAAATTCCAAACCGGAGCAGTGTACGCGCTGTTCCGGTTTTTTTGCGCAAAAATACCGCCCGACATGACATCGGACGGTATTCTTTGTATATTGAATTTCAGAATCAGAACTGCTTCTTCCACTCTGCAAACGGTGCAAAGCTGCTTGCAAAGACGGGCTTGACACGGAACGCGAAATCGAATTCCTTTTCATCAAAGCGGTACTGTTCCATCAGCTCCGGACCGCAGGAGTTGGAACCGATGCCTGCCTGCTTGTAGTCAATGTAGACATAGGTTTCCTTCGCTGCTTCCAGCTCCCAATGATGACCCTTGACGGTCAGCTCGTGTGCGGAATAGTGGGATGCACCGAACGTGAAGTCTTCGGTATCAGCCATGCCTGCAAAATACAGACCGTGACCAGCAACCGTGTTGACCATCGCCCACTTCGTACCGACGTGGCTGCCGTTTTCCTGCGGCATGACGTACGGCTCGTAGTTGTCGGCAACACTGCACTTCCAGTCGCCCATCTTTGCGGCGAGGTTCTTGTCAGAATATGCTTCCATCGGACCCATACCGAAGTAACGCATCTGCTCGGAGGTCTCGGGCATCACAAGCTCAACACCGAAGCGCGGCAGGTGAGAAATACCCTCACGGACGTTCATATGGTATGCGACAGCAAGGTCACCGGACGCATAAACCGTGTAGGTGACAGTACCGCGCAGAACAGGACGCCAGATCGCACCGCTCATCGAAATCTCGCAGGAGACGGAGAGCTTCTGATCGCTCTCCTCGGTGATCTTGGCGCTGTAGCACTTCTGGATGGCATCCTCAAAGCCGTTGCCGCGCCATCTGTTCTTGATGTTGCGGTCGTTGTCGGTGGGTGCGCGCCAGATGGTCGGCTTCATCGGGGAAACGAGCATCTGCTTGCCGTTGGATTCAATGGCATCGACAAGACCTGTGTGCGTGTTGATGACATAAACGGTATCGCCGGCCTTGACGGTGATGCGCCAGTCGTTCTGCGTGACGAGCAGCAGATCGCGGACACCTTCCATCGCGCACGGGAAGTTTTCCTTTGCAGGTGCGGAAACTGCAATCTGATCCTCGCGGACGATATGCCCTGCTTCTGCCCATGCGTGTGAAACGTTGGTCTTGAAGGTCAGGTTCAGATAGTACAGACCGCACTTGCACATCTTGGGCAGCTTCAGCGTATAATCAGCTTCAGACTGCGGAGCGACGTCAAGCGTCGGAATGATGCCGGATGCGACGGACTTGCCGTCACGTTCGAGCGACCAGTACAGGGACAAATCGGAAATATCTTCAAAGAAACGGGTATTCTTGACAGTGATGACACCGTTTTCGATGTCCTTTGCAAAGCCCTTGACAGGCGCGATGACCTGCTTCAGTTCCAGCAGACCGGTATGCGGGCGTCTGTCGGGGTAAACGAGACCGTCAACACAGAAGTTGCCGTCGTTGGGCATGTCACCGAAGTCGCCGCCGTAGGTATAACGCGGCTTTCCGTCAGCACCGGGTGCCAGCGCAACAGAGTGATCGGTGAATTCCCAGACACAGCCGCCGAAGAACTGGTCGTTTGCCCAGATCAGATCCCAATATTCGCGCAGGTCGCCGGGGCCATTGCCCATCGCATGGCAGTATTCGCACATATAGTAGGGCTTGGAATAGAAGCCTTCTGCAAAGCGATCTTTGAGCAGCTGAATGCCGGGGTACATGTCGGAGCTGACATCGACTGCCGGGAAGTATTCCGTGTTTTCCTTGATTTCACAGTAGTGAATCAGGCGGGTGTCATCCTGCGACTTGAGGTATTCGCTCATCGCAACATGATTCTTACCCCAACCGGACTCGTTGCCCAGCGACCAGAAGATGATACACGGATGGTTCTTGTCGCGCTGGTACATCAGACGCGCGCGGTCAACATACGCTTCCTTCCAGTCCGGATGCTCAGACAGGTAGCTCCAGTTGTTGTCCACACCGAAGCCGTGGGTTTCGATATCGGACTCGTCACAGACAAACAGACCGTATTCATCGCACAGCTCATAGAAGCGCGGATCGTTCGGGTAGTGAGAGGTACGGATCATGTTGACGTTGTGGCGCTTGAGAATCATCAGATCCTCGCGGATGTGTTCAAGCGGTGTTGCATGACCGAGAACCGGATGGCTGTCATGACGGTTGACGCCGCGGCACTTGATCTTCTGACCGTTGACGTAAATGACCTTGTCACGGACCTCGATCTTGCGGATACCGACATTGACGGGGATATATTCATTTCCTGCATGGAGCATGACGCGGTACAGGTTCGGTGCTTCGTCGCTCCACAGCTTGGGATTGTCGATATGGAAGGAGATGACAGCATTGCCGTCCGCATCGGTCTCAACAGCACCTGCGCCGATCTCACAGCCGCAGTCACAGACAGCCTTCCAGTCGATCGGCAGCGCGCCGTTTGCTGCAACTGCAATCTTGACATCAACCGATGTGAAATCGTCTGCGATGTCCTCGGTGACCTTGAAGTCAACAATGTGTGCCTTGTCGCGGTACAGAAGATAAACTTCGCGGAACAGACCGGACATTCTCCACATATCCTGGTCTTCCAGATATGAGCCGTCGCTCCACTTGAAGACGAGCACGCGGATATCGTTGTCACCGGCGTTCAGATACTTGGAAACCGCAAATTCGCTGGTCATATGTGCAACCTGGCTGTAGCCGACAAACTGACCGTTGATGTACAGATAGAAGCAGGAGTCAACACCTTCAAAGTTCAGATAGATCTCCTTTTCCTCAAGCACGGATGCTTCGACCGTAAAGGTACGCTGATACAGCGCGCAGGGATTTTCGTCAGGCACAAAAGGCGGATCCTGCGGGTAGGGATAGTTGACGTTGGTATAGTTGGGAACATCGTAGCCGGCACCGAGCTTGGCCTGCCAGTTCATTGGCACGGTCATCGTATCGGAAAAAATCAGACCGCCTTCCCAGAACGCGTCAATCTCGGATTCGTTATGATAGAACTTGAAATTCCATTCGCCGCACAGGGACTTGAAATAGGCGGACATCCCGCGTTCACCCTGCTTTGCCTTGCAAGCGGTATCATAAGGCATATAATACGCGCGCGGCGCTTCTGTACCGATGTGCAGCGTATGCGGATCTTCATGATAATGCGGCAGCTTTGCCATGTCGTAGTTACCACTTCCCCGGACGGTTTTCGTCGGGGATTCCTTTCATTTTGATTCTGATATGAAACAGGCTGCCGCATTTCGGGGGAAACCGCAGCAGCCTGTAGCGTTACATTTCGGGATCAGACAAGATTCTTGCGGTAGTCGCAGTTGTGCATCGGGGAACCGAAATCGTTCGGCGCTGCCCACTTGACACCGTTGTACAGGATCTTCTGGACATATTCATTGTAGAAGGAACGGCATGCTTCGTGACCGGGCTGGAAGTAGAAGACCTTGCCGCGTCCGCGGTGGTAGGTACAGCCGGAACGGAAGACATAACCGTGTTCAAACCAGGAGATAAAGAGAAGCTCATCGGGCTGGGGAATCATGAAGGGTTCACCGTACATTTCTTCAATGCCCAGATCGACATGCTCGGGAATGCCTGCGGTGATCGGGTGAGACGGAAGCACATTCCACATGATCTCATGCTGATCGTCGCTCCAGAGCAGCTTGCCGGAGGTACCGACGATTTCACGGAACGGCTTGGACATATGCGCGGAGTGCATTGCAACAAAGCCCATACCGTCGTCGTAAACGCGCTTCTTGATTCTCTGTACCAGCGCATCATCGACATCGCCGTGTGCCATATGACCCCACCACATGAGGACATCCGTATTGTTCAGAACATCGTCCGGCAGACCCTGATCAGGATCGTCCAGTGCCGCAATGCGCACCTCCAGATCGTCGTGCTGATCGAGGAAGTCCTTGACGCAGCCGTGAATGCCCTTGGGGTAGATCGCACGGATGGATTCCTCGGATTTTTCATGTCTGTATTCGTTCCAGACCGTAACGCGGATCTTGTTTGCCATAATTGTTTACCAATCCTTTCAAGATAATGCATAATTTGCTGATACTTATATTATGTCATATTCCGGGAACAAAGTCAAGGGATTTTCTCAAAAAATTCCTTTTTTTCGTACATAGGACACTTATGCTTTGATTTTGTAATATGCCATTGCCGCCTCAAAGATCCGCAGTTCCTTTGCACCCGGTACATTGATGCACAGCGAATCGTCCACGCGGTCCGGATGCGTCATACGGCCCATCACGCGGCCATCGCGTGAGTAAATGCTCTCCACGGCGTAATCGGAGCCGAACGGATTCCATGCAGGATCCATGGACGGATTGTTGTCGGCATCGACATACTGCCCGCCGATCTGTCCGCGAGCGCCGAGCTCCAGCACCAGCTCACCGGGAATCAGACAGCGTCCTGCCTTGGATGCTACCGGCAGCGTATACAGGTCTCCCGATTCGCAGAAGCGCATCCACGGGGAGGCAGCGGACATCATCCGCACGCGCACGGGTTTGGATACAAGATGCCCGCACGGATTTTCCGCAAGTGTCAGACGGTCTGCATCCACAGTGACATCGTCACGCAGAAGCGGCGATGCCAGCAGCATGCGGAAGCCCTCGCCCAGCCCAAGCGTCAGCGTTTCATTGCGGGATCGGAACCGGCACAGCGCCTCATACAACCGCGGACGTGCAAATACCGCACTGGCAAACCGCGCTGCAGGGTCAGTGACAGCCGCCGGAATACTGCCGTAGTCGGGATAACTGCCGCCGGGGAATGCAAGCACCTGTACCTCGTCAAGAAGCGCGGCAAACTGTTCTGCCGCCTCTGTGCAGGCGCGCTGTGTCCGACAGGAGAACAGCATACGGATCGGCTCAAAGCCGGCTTTGGCAAACCGGGCAGCGAGCACATCCTCACCTGTGATATACGGAAGCACGGGAAGCAGTACACGGGGCTTTGGAATACTGACATGCGGACGCTCCACGGAATGTGCGGCATGCGGAAACGCTGGTACTATGGCTGCCGCAGGCTCGGACGACTTTTCTATGCCGTACAGCTTTTCCTCCGGCTTCTGCCAGACGGCCGCAAGCACGGACAGCGGAATGCTCGCACCGCCGATCAGAATATTGGCAGTATCCTTGGTATATCCAAGCAGAACGCCGCGCATCTCCCGATCACTCTCGACAAGGAATGCACCCGGCTTGTCCTCAAACAGCATCTTGCCAGGTATAACCGCTTCATAATTGAAGCCGAGATGATTGCCAAAGCACATGATTGCGACAGTCGCCGCAACACCGCCGGACCCGATCGGACAGCAGGAAAGCACCGCGCCGTCTTCCTGCAGCATCTGTAAATACCGCAGAAGTCCGCGCTCGTCCTCGACATCCGGCAAATGACTTTCGGTATAATTCGGTGTCAGAAGATAAACGCGCGATCCGGCTTTTTTGAAATCCGGTGTGATCAGCTGCTCCTGCTCGCGGACAGCCGCACCGAAAGCGATCACTGTCGGCGGAACATCACCTATTTCGGAGGTTCCGTTCATCGAATCCTTACCGCCGATGGCCGCGGCCGCATAGTCCATCTGTGCCCGGAATGCACCGAGCATTGCCGCCATCGGAACGCCGAAGCGGTCGGGATCATCCCCAACGCTCGGGAAGTATTCCTGCAGGGAGAGTACAATCTCCTTTGCCGGAATTCCTGCTGCGGCAAACCGGCAGATGACCGACAACACCGACAGATACGCGCCGTGATAGGGGCTCCGGACAGCATAACGCGGCAGATATCCGGAACAGAATACAGCGCATGTATGTGTCTCCCCCATTCCCATACTGACGGACGGGAAACGGTATGCCATATATCCGGTCGGCGTCAGCATGGTCTTTCCGCACATCGGAAGCATGACGGTTCTGCCTCCCGCGGTATGGTCAAAGCGCTCGGACAGCCGCTTCTGGGATGCGACCTCCGGATGCATCATCACACGCAGATAGCGTTCCGTCAGATCTTCTCCCGTCAGATGATCCGGAATGGTACGGTACATGTTTTCTGTATCGGATGCGGGAATGTGCACCTGTACGCGCCGTTCCGCGCCGGCAGCATCGAGAAAATCCCGGGACAGCGAAAGCACACTGTGCCCCCACCAGCAAAGCCGGACACGGCGTTCCGCCGTAATGGTACCGACAAGCGTCGCTTCGAGATCCTCCTGTGCCGCAATCCGGCTGACCTCCGCCTGTTTTGTCGACGGGATAACAAACAGCATCCGCGCCTGGGTTTCGGAAAAAGCAATTTCATACGGGCCCATGACACTGCCGACACGGATCCGGTCGGAGACCGAGGTTGGAACACGGTCAAGATCTATGCGAACACCGTCGGCAATTTCAGCCGCGGCTACCGCAAGACCGCCCGCGGAAATATCCTCCGCGCGCTTGACGATCTGCATCAGATCGCGTCTGCGCATCAGCCGTACCAGCGCACGCGCCGCCTGCGGATCGCCGATCTGGGAGGTATATGTCTGCCGTTCACCGCGGCGTGACGACATCGCAGGATCAGCGCGTCCGGCGGAAGCAGACAGACCGCCGCCGAGACCGTCTCGCCCCGTTTTTGCACCGACAAGCAGGATAACATCGCCCGGCAGCGGTTTTGCCGAAAGATATCCCTCCTCCGGTGCTGCTGCTGCCGAGAAGCAGACCTCCATATGCTTTGCCGCAAAGTACGGATGTATATATTCCTGCACATGACCGGTCGGAATACCGCTCTGTGCGCCGAACGCTGCAAAGCCGTCCGCCGATTCCGTACTGCGCCGCAGCGATGCGGCATATCTGTCGCGTGCATCGGTATCACCGCCGCGCAGCTCTGCCGCCGTCGGCGTTCCGACACCGGACAAGCGCATTGCCGCGAAGACCTCAGCTCTTGCGGACAGCGGATCGGCAATGGTCCCGCCGAAGCTTGAAAAAGCACCGAAGTACGGATCTTTTTCTGTCGAATAGTTGTGTGTTTCGTTTTTGAAATGCAGAAGCCACGGCACCGCCTGCTGCTCCGTCTTCTGTTTCGGATCATACGGATAGACATTGGCACGGACGGTAAAGGCATTGCGTTCGCCCGTCTGTGCGATGCGCGGCAGCATGCCCTCACGGGTCATATACTTTTCCGCAACGGTCGCTATGTCCATCAGAGTAATGTTCTTTGGCCGCGTGCCGTACAGCGATTCCCTGATGTCGAGATACTGTTCAAAGGTCTGCGCAATCTCCGCATCGTCAATGGACAATGCCTGTACTGCAGTCAGAAACGAAATGTGTCTGCAATGGTCCGACCAGTATGTGTCGATCATCCGCAGTTCAAACCGTCCGGGATCGCGCTTTTCCTCCACGCGGAAATAGCTCTGGATGAAGCGCAGATCGTCGGAGGACATGCGGAAGTTCTCTTCAACGGCGAACATCGTCAGCGCTTCCTCATCCATATTCCGGAAATCGCGGATCGGCATCCAATCCTCTTCCGTTTCGCGGGAGAGCGGCGGCAGTGTTCCGGTCGTAAACAGCGGAAGCTCGGTGTTGCTGGCCGGATTGATGAGCAGACGCTTCAGCCGCGCGCGGTCGCGTACATCGGTAATGCCGCTGACAAGAAAGACATCCGTCTGACGGAAATATAATCGTTCCTCCGTCAGTGCGTCATCTTCCGCTCCGTCATCCGTCAGCATCATACGCAGCGCGCGTTCCGTCAGCTGCTCTGCCGGACGGCGGAACAGCGGAATGACACAGAAGCACGCAGTATCGTCCCGCTGTGCCTGTGCACGCACGCTTTCCTCATCAACTGCGCGTTCTGTCGCAGGATCAAGATAAAATGTACCGTTCAGAATCGCCTGCGGCAGCTCCCCCGGTGTATCGACGATCAGACAGCGCAGGATGCGGACATCGGTTACGGTATGCATGCCATAATGCTCTGTCAGATGCAGAAATAACCGCTGCGCGGCATATGCATATTCACTTTTCTTTTCTACATAAATGCGATATCGCATCCGTGCGCCGCCTTTCCGGGTTGTGATTGTTGATCATTATGAATATTTCAGTTTCTTTGTTCAAATGAAACGCCCGATGAGTGCCAATCCCTCTGCACCGATGATTTCGACCGGGGTAATCTCACCTGTCGGCGGCGTATCGGAGGAAACACGGACTTCAAAGAAGGTGTCGGTGTGTCCTGTAATGATGCCGTCCCGATACGTTTCGCCAAGGAATAGAACCGGTTTACGGTTTTTGATAAGTGCTTCTGCCTGCGCCTGATAAAGTGCGGTTTCGATTTCCCGCTGTAGCGCGATCAGAGCATTGGCGCGGCGGTTTTTCTCGGCATTCTGCAGCTGCCCCGGCATCTTGTCGGCGGGTGTATTTTTTCTTCGGGAGTAGGGGAAAACGTGTATGTGCAGCAGCTGTGCTTCTTCTGCGAATGCCATTGTCTCAGCAAAATCTTCCTCTGTCTCTCCCGGGAAACCCGTCATAATATCGGTGGTGAACCGGACATCCGGAATTTTAGCTCGGATATCGGCTATGATGGCACGCACCTGGTTCATGTTGTATTTGCGCTTCATCCTGTGCAGAACGGCATCCGCGCCGCTTTGCAGAGAGAGGTGGAAATGATGGGCAAGAACCTTGAGTGCGGCCATACGCGATACAATATCCGGCTTCATATATGTCGGCTCCAGCGAACCGAGACGGATACGAATCGGAAGCGCACCGAACGTGCGGTCAACATCTTCCAGAAGGTCGATCAGCCGATAGGAAGACAGTTCTGTGTCGCCGCTCCGCTTCCAATCCACACCGTAAGATGCGGTTTCGATGCCGGTCAGAACGATCTCACGGTAACCGTTGGCGATCAGGTCACGCATTTCCGCAAGAACCACATCCGGACGCTTGGAAACGACCTGCCCGCGTGCATTGGGAATGGCACAGTAGGTACAGCGGTTCTCGCATCCATCCTCGATCTTGATGTACGCCCGCGTGCGTTCCAGTCCTGTGTGCTGCAGCGACATTGCCTCCATGCCAAGAGCGTCGATGTCCGGTACGTTTTGCTGTGTCTGCGGCAAGCATCTCTGCTCGATAAACGCAGCAGCAACATCAACACAGGAGAGCTTATTACGGGAGCCGCAGACATAGATGACACCCTCGATGCCCGCAGTGCGTTCCGGCTGTGTCTGTGCCATGCATCCGGTCACGAGTACCGCCGGACGATGTGCAGGATCCTGTCCGCGTGCCGCCGCACGGCGGATCATCTGGCACGCCTTACGGTCGGATTCCGCCGTTACCGTGCAGGTATTGATGATATACACATCAGCATCCTCGTCAAACGGCACAATCTGAAAACCGCGTGCTGTCAGACCTTCCGCGATGGCTTCACTTTCATATTGATTGACTTTGCAGCCGAGCGTCATGATCGCAGCTTTCGGCTGTATTTTTCTGTGTTCGTTCATGTATTTAACCCTGTTCGTTTCCCACAAGTGCAGAAACAATAAAACCGTCTATGTTGTTGCCGGAGATCTGATACGATCTCGCTGTTTTGGGAATCGGAATCTTTTGTCCGTCGCTTCCGTTTGACTTGACGTAATACAGACAGTAAATATCACCGTTATTGGCAGTAATATAATACCGTGTTCCGTCATAACTGTAGTCCCGGATAAAATTGATATATTCTTCGAGTGCCAGACCCATATTCTGGATCGCAAGTGCGTTTCCGATGCCGACATATCTGTAATGCCACGATTCGTAGGAAATGCGTGTCACATCTTCCTTACTTGCGGAATACCGTAAAATAAACCCGTACTGCGAGCAGTTCTGGTCGATCCAGAAATACTCATCCTTGCCGTTGAAGGTCCACATTGCTTCATCGCCCTCGACCTCAAGATCACCCTCGTCGTATACCGCAAGGTCCATGGCATATCCTGTATGATGCTCGCTGTACCCCGGCTTCTGTACATACTGCTCCGCATAATCGGCACCGTTGAGTTCCGCCTTGCTGTCATAGACCTGCTGCTGTTGCTTTGCATTTCGGAAGCCGCTGTTGACCATGACATTGCGGTTCTCTGTTTCTGCGTAAAACGCATCCATCATAGAATTCATCGCCTGTATGGTTTCCATGCGCAAAAATATACTGCCGCTCGTGACTTTGTAGCTCTTTGACTTGTTTTTATATACCGAGTAAACGTCCTCTTCCTCCTCAAAGATATAAGGAACATCGAAATTGACGAGGATACAGCTGCCGCGGTGAACATCTGCTGCATTGACAGTTGCGTACTGCGTCAGATACCCTTCCCTTTCCGCATCGGTCAGATACGGTCCGTACACGGTATTTTCCGGATTCTCAAACGGTCGTCTCGTTTTATCTGAGAAGATATAATCCCAATCGATGCTTCTTACGATCAGAAGTGACAAGGACACAAAAATCATGACGACAAGACAGACAGCAAGCCCGGAAACCGCGCCGCGTCTCTGCTTTTTTCGTTTTATATTTCTGTTTTGATGCGGATGTGTTGTTCTTGTATATGCAGGCGCATATTTCGTATCGGTCGTCGGACGTCTGTTTGTTTGTGTACTGCGCGTTTGTCCTGTGCGGCGGTTACGCTGTGATACATTTTGATTCTGTGTCCGTGTATTTGCTGTATTTTTGTTTTGTTGATTCTGCATGAGTGACTCCTCACTGTCATAACGGAGGCCGTTGTTATCAGGCGTTGAATTTACAGCCTGTCAAGTATATTATATCATATCCAAATGCAAAAGAAAAGGATAATTCTTTAATTTTTCATGTTTTCTCTGAAAAAGAGCAAAAAAGAGTGTCGCAGAAGCGACACTCTTTGGGGTTTTGAATTAGCCGACGATACCGGATCTTTCGATACCCTGTACCAGGAATCTCTGGCCGAACAGGTAAACGACGATCAGGGGTGCAATAACCAGCAGACCGCAAGTATTTCTGATAGCGGAGATATACAGGTCACCTGCCGCGAAGTCTGTTTCAAGAGACTTGGGCGTCATGATGATATCGGGCATCAGTCTCATACCGGAGCTGGTGAAGAAGACGGTGGTATAGAAGTCATCCGTCCACTGCCAGCAGAATGCAAACAGGAAGATGGTAACCATCATCGGGATGGACAGCGGAATGATGATTCTGAAGAATGTCATCATCGTGCCGCAGCCGTCCAGGTAAGCGGATTCTTCAAGTTCGTCCGGGACACCGCGGTAGAACTGTCTCATCATGAAGACATACAGACCGTTTCTGTAAGCCAGACCGGTGATGGAGAGCAGAGCCAGCGGCCAGTAGGAGTTATTGAGGTTGATGGATGTGAAGTTGATCAGCTCAAGGCTTTCGGTAACACCGCCGCCCAGGAGGTTGAAGATACCGAGAATATCAAAGTATCTGAACTTCATGAACAGGGAGAGCTGCAGCGTCTGGTGCGGGATGACCATCGTCAGGACGACCAGTAAGAACAGGAGCATGGAGCCCTTGAACTTGAACTTTGCAAAACCGTAACCGATCAGCGAGCAGATAAACGTCTGGGTGATACCGCAGAACAGAGACAGAGCAAGCGTATTGATGCAAGCTTCAAGGTACTTGGATTCTGCGATGATCGCCTTATAGGTATCGAGGGTGGGGTACTTCGGAATGTACTTGACCGTGACGTCGATGAAGTCCTCGGGGCTCATGAAAGAACCCGTGATCTTCGAGAAGAACGGCATCAGGACGACATATGCGAGACCCAGAAGGATGATAAAGCGGAAGAACCACCATACAACACTGACGACAAAGTTGCCGGAAAGATACTTGATACGCATTCTTTCCTTTTTGGAGGTACGGTCGAATTCTACTCTGATTTTATCCTTAGTTTCTTTTGTGATCTTCGGTGCATTTTGAGCATTCATCGTTAGTTCCTCCTTTCTTTATCTTTCCTGACGCTGATAGAAGGTGTACGCAGAGAGGACACCGGCAACAGCGGCAATGATCAGCATGACGATGATGAAGTACATCCAGGACATAGCGGAGGACAGAACGTTACCGCTGGGCTGGTCATAAACCTGATCGATGTAGGTCATAACCTGGTTGTCTGCGGATGTAAAGGAGTCGATAACCGTGTAGACCGTGTTGACCAGGATCATCGGGGAGATCATCGGGAGCGTGATCTTCCAGAAGGTTTCCCAAGTGGTCGCGCCGTCAATCTGGCAGGACTCGTAAATTGCGGGGGAGATGGACTGCAGAGCCGCGAGGAAGATCAGCATCTGGACACCGGAGCGGTTAACGATATCATAGATATCGTTAACAAGTCCGACGACGTAGTTCAGAAGTTCTTCACCGATGACCATGTTACGGAACAGTCTCTGGACGTCCATTGCGGAAATGATCTGTGCAGACTGTTCGGCACCACCGTCACCCATATCCATGGAAGAAGTGTTTTCCATGTACTGGAGCATCTGGTTCTGCTGGTCGATCTTATCGATCAGACCGGTGGACAGAATAACCGGGATAAAGAAGATCGCACGGAATGCTGCACGACCGACCATCTTTTCGTTCAGCATGACAGCCATGAAGAGCGAGAAGATAACGATTGCGGGGATATCGAAGATCAGCTGCTGAATACCAGCAGTCAGCGTCTGAACGAACGTAGCATCGACGAACAGAGCTTCCTGATAGTTTTCAAGGCCGACCCATGTCAGACGGAAACCACCGCCGGTGACAATGTTGATTTTCGTAAAGGAGTACAGGATGGAGTCGTATACGATCGGAGCGTAAATGATTACGAAACCGATGATGAACGGAAGTACAAAGAGCCAACCTGCTCTGGATTTACGAGCGTCAAGAGAAGAGGCTTTTTTCTTCTTTTTCGGTGCTGCATTGATTTTCTGCGGCGCCTGTTGAACGTTATTCATTCATTACACCTCTCATTCTTAGTTGATTCTGATAAAGCTGAGCGCTTCGACCTGTTCGGTCTTGTCGTCAGTTGTATCTTCTTCGGTACCGTTATCATCAACAGTTACAGTGACAGGGAAGTTGTTGTAGTTGAGGAAGAATACCGTACCGCCCTCGTATTCAACGCGGACAACCTTACCGTTATCAACAAGCGTTCTTGCGTTGATGTCGATAACTTCTTCTTCTTCCTGAACTTCGAGTTCTTCCTCTTCTTCACCTTCAGCTGCTTCGCCTTCAGCTGCTGCATCTTCATCAGCTGCAGCGTCTTCACCTTCAGCGTCTTCAGCACCTTCTTCGCCTTCTTCGTCCTTCTTACCGAAGAGTTCATCTGCTTCTGCTTTTTCACGTTCAAGTGCTTCAGCTTCTGCTTCTGCCTTCTTCTTTTCTTCGAGTTCAGCGAGGAGTCGATCGATTTCTTCCTGGAGTTCAGCCATTTCTTCATCGTTGAGGACACGGTGTGCTGCGACGAAGTCATGGTCGACGATCAGCTTGGTCTGGAGATCTGCGATGGCATCGTTCAGCTTGTTGTAAGAGCTGACAAGGTCTTCGTACCAGATATCGAAGTCGATGGAGTAATACTTGGAGAAGTCACCGTTGGTCTTGAGCTTTTCGGTGTTCTGATAGGACAGCTGGAAGTACATACCTGCGCCGTTTTCGATTGCCTTCAGGATCTGATAGTTCATATCACCGGCGTTGTTCATTGCCATACCGGCAAAGTTGACGTAGCCGTGGAGAACCATACCCATGAACGGAATCGTTTCGGAGGTGTTCAGGTATTCGGAGGAGTCAAGCGGAACATTGAGGATGTGGTTGACGTAAGGCAGGGAGTAATAGTTACCTGCATCGGTCATGACATCGCCGTATTCTTCCTTGATTCTTGCGAGGAGTTCAACCGTGTAATCCTTGTTGTCTTCGCGGTTGTACGGATCCTTCTTATCGAAGTCGGAGTTGAGGTACTCACCGAGCGTGGAGACGGAAATACCGGTCGGATTGAGGGTCTTGTAGTTTTCGGTAAAGGTATCGTAGAAGTGCTCAAAGTATGCCGGGGTGATCGCGAGCATGTAAGATCTCATGTACTGCTGGTACAGCGGATCGTACTCTCTCATGTTTGCATACTTGGTGTTCATTGTCTTGACGAGGTGCTGACGTCTGTTCAGACCGTCGAAGATAGTGTTTTCAGCAGCATCTGCCCAAACAAAGTCGAAATCGGGGTAAACGCCGATATTCTTGGAGGAAGCGTAGGACAGGAAGTCCTTGAAGCCTTCTGCACCGCCGACGTTCTTTTCAACTTCGAGGTTGTAAGGAATGGTGGACCAAAGACCGCCGTTGAAGAAACCGGTCAGTCTGTAGTTGATGTTTTCGATACCGTCAGCATTGAGCTGTTCGGTCATCGACTTGAGGTCTTCAAACGTGGTAAGGGGGGTCTGAACTTCTACAGGGAAGGAAAGAATCTTTTCCTGTGTCGGAGCAGTACCGAATGTTTCGATGTACAGCGGAATGTCTTCTTCGACATCGTCAGCAGTCAGTCTGGTCAGAATGCCCTTCTCTTCCATGTAATCTCTGCAGGCATTGACCATGCCCATGTAAGAGGTTTCATAGTAGTCATTGGAGCCGGGCATATCATTATCTTCAGCGTATTTCGGGTCATTGAGCATCGTGAAACGAAGCGTGTAGTTGCCGGTATACTTACGCTTGGAGGTAACTGTCCACATTGCGGAGCCTGCACCGCTGATTGCGTCAGCAATGTCGTAGGTATCGCGCTGTCTGGGGGTAATGGTGGTCTTTACGTTGTCATACGTACAGGTCTTACCACCGGTTTCGGTAGAGATGCTTGCGAGTGCTTCGCCTTCTTCGATGATCGCAAAGAAGCCCTTGTTTTCATTGAAGTAAACTCTCTTGATTTCACGCTTCATTTCCCAGTCAACATATTCACCGAAGATGTTGTAGTAGGGTTCGACAGGCGTGTTGACGATCTCTTCTTCTACGACGGCGTAGTTTTCTACGACACCGTAAACAGGAAGTCTGACAGATTCCTGATGTTCGCCGGAGATCTCATAGAACGCGTAGTCCTGACCGTAAACCTTACCGGTGACAGTCTTACCGGACAGTTCTGCGAAATCTTCAAAACGGACGATCGTACCGGAACCGTCGGGAAGGAGCAGGTAACCGTCAAATTCATAGTTACCGCATCCGAAATAGGGGAGAATTTCAATGGAGGTCAGCTGATAAGCTGTGTCGTCAAAACGGAGACCGTTGACGGGGAATCTGACACGGAGAGTACCGTCTTCCAGATAGTATTCCAATGCCATCTTGAAGAGTGCGGGCGCCGTATTGGTACCTTCGTACTCTGTCATTTCATGGTCCTTGTCCAGTTCATCGTAGGTGTACAGCGGGCAGTGTTCGAGGATGTAACCTTCAATGAGGTTCAACTCACGGTCGGTTGCATACGGGTCGAAGACATAAACCGCCATCTTCTGCGTGATCGGGAAGGTTGCCATCATTTCCTTGACACCACGGTCAGTCAGAGAAGGATCGTCCGGGTCCTTGAGGGAGTAGAACGCATTCATCTTCTTGAGGGCAAATTCGTTGCCCTGGAGATTTGCAAGGATCTGTTCCTCAAAACGGTTCTTTTCGATCTGTCTCGGAACCAGCTTACGGGTCTCTTCACGACCGATGGAGTACTCGACACGAACACCGTTCTTGATGTTCTTGATCTTGATCTGTTCTCTTTCCGCAGCTTCTTCAAAGCTGTAGTAGGTGGATTCCTTATCGTTGTCAAGGTACTTGACAATGACCTGAGAAAGCAGCTTGGACTTAATGTCCTCAGAAGAACCCTTCGAGTACTGGTTGATGTTGAAAGGGTTGGAGAAAAGAGTCTGGCCGAAGAGATTGTCATGGTATGCAATCTCACCGGTGTAAGATTCTACATACAGAGAGTATCTGCCGTCAGCAGAAGTGACCATTTCGGTCATCGCAGCAAGCTTTTCTTCTGCTGTTTCGTATACCTCCGTCATGTATTCGATGGTATTGGTTTCTTCTTCAGTTTCTTCCTCATCTGCGGCAGCAACCGGAAGAATTGCGAAGGTGCTGAAGATCATCAGGAATGCCAGTATTCCGGAAAGTAATCTGAATTTTTTCATTTTTAACTCCTTTCCGATTAAATACGGTACGAAATTTCTACGACGATAGCGGTAACGAAGGACACGATGTTGTTTGCAAGACCGGAGAAGAGGACTGCGACGAACATGATGAACGCCATACCGACGATCGTGCAGACGCACATGATGAGGTTCTTACCGAAGGAATAGTCATGGGTGACCATGGATCCGAAGACGATGAGCAGACCGACCCAGATGAAGGAGAAGGTGAGCAGCAGGTTCAGGATGGAAACTTCGGCAATTGTCAGGAAGTGCGTGCAGATGGTGATGGGGAACATGAACAGCGGAATCGGAACGAGTGCGTAACCGGTCGCGATGAAGATATCCTTAAAGGAGCCTTCGCCGTCGAACAGGGTGGTCAGACACCAGTTCGCAGATGCCCACAGCAGGAACGGAACCATAATGGAGGTAATGGTTGCGAGGATGTTCATGTAAGAGTTGTAGGGGTTAACGAGGTAGGAAGAACCGACGGACTTGTAGGTGAAGGCGAGGATCGTCATGCCGATGTAGAAGAATGCACCGCGAATGGAACCGCGCTTTTCATGCTTCAGATCCCAGAAGCCGTCGAACGGATGGAAGATGACCCAGAAGCCGTACATGATTTCTTCCCAGAAGGTACGCTTACCAACCTTGGTGTGACCCTTGACGTTGATCTTGTATGCGTACTTGAAGAACAGGGAGTATGCGAGGATTGCAACGACGACGACAACGATAACTACCATGACATACTTCTTGACCCAGTCCTGACGCCACATAGCAAATGCTGCGGAGTAGTTCTCGGTATCGTATGCGGACTTATAGTAGTCCATTGCTTCTTCGTAATCACCGGATCTGTAAAGAGCCTTACCGATACCGATGTACGCTTCGTCGAAGTTGGAGTTTCTCTGGAGAATGTTGGTCCAGTCTTCCTGAGAAAGGTCATACTGTCTTTCTCTGTTATGCTGGATGGCCGTCAGCAGAAGGTCGCCGTATTCGGTTCTCTTGTAAACCGTGACGTTGTTCGCGGTCTTGTCGAGGACGAGAATGTCATTGCCCTTGTATGCGATAGCCTGAATGGAGGAAAGGTTACCGGTCTGCATACCGGAGTCGCCGAAGATGAACAGGAGCTTACCTTCTTCATCGTAGGTATAGATCTTCTGTCTCTTTTCGTCGATGATGGACCAGGTACCCTGCGGGCCGAGTGCAACGTCGATGATCTTGGACGGACCGCCGATATCGTTGTTGGACGCGCCTGTGTTCATGACGGAAACTTCACCGCCGGGAGCGAAGAAGCCGTTTCTCTTCAGAATGTCGGAACCTGCGGTATTCAGCTTCTTAACGGGAGCATTGCCTGCATCCTTGGAGGTAATTGCAGCCTGCTGTGCAGCTTCGTCGATGGAAGAGGTGGTAACGTAGATGAAGCCGTCTTCATCAATGGTGATGTTGTTAAATTCAGTGGAGACATACTGGGTGGAGGTTTCACGCTGCTCCTTGGTCTGAATTCTTCTCCACAGAATATCGATTGCGGAGATGTTGACCTGCTGAGCACCGATAAAGCCCTGGAATTCTCCGTCTGGAGCGATGGAGATGACACCCATGTAGGTGGTCGAAGAAACGATGTACATTCTGCCCGCAGCATCTACCGCCAGTGCAACCGGCTTATAGATGGAGTTTTCCGGGAAGACGTCGGATCTGGGTTCTTCGATGGTTTCTACATATTCGCCTTCAAGGTCGAACAGAACGATACGGTTGTTATCGGTATCTGCAACATAGATGAATTCGTCGGTGACGAAGACACCCTGCGGGTTAGCCAAGGAGTCCGGGACACCCTGATCGTTTGTAAATTCGCTGATTTCAAACGTGTACTGCAGGTAGCGGTTGCAGACAATGATTCTGTTGTTGGTAGCATCCGCAATGTAAACCTTATTGTTCTTGTCAACAAACAGGTCACGGGGAGAGTCCATCGGCTTTGCAGCGTCAAGACCCATGGCTGCGGAGTCAACAATCATATCCGGAGTATATGCGTCGGGGGAAGCTGCGTACATACCGTCGATATCGTAGGTATAGGTGGAGTACGGCGTGATTGCCATAACAGACAGGGAGCCGAACACCATCAGACAAACCATAACGAGGGTAATCAGTTTCATTAAGTTTTTCATGTTTTACCCTCCTGTGATTAGTCTTTCATACCGGACGAACCCATGGTTTCGATGATGTTGGACTGCGTGATGACGAAGACCGTGATCGGGACGATCATCATGATGACCGTAGAAGCGGCACCGGCACCTGCACGGACAATACCACCGGCAAGGATCTGGCTGATTGCGTAGTTGAACGTCTTGAGTTCCTCAGAATAGATGTAAATGGAAGTACCGGAGTTCCACAGACCCTGGAAGGAGTAAACGATCAGGGTCAGCCACGCGGGCTTAACCATCGGCATTGCGATCGTTAAGAAGGTTCTGAATTCGGATGCACCGTCGAGACGTGCGGATTCAAGAACTGCGTCGGAGACAGAGGATTCCATGAACTGCTTCATGAGGTACAGACCCAGCGTAGAAGCGAAGGTCGGGATGATGATTGCGAGGTAGGTGTCGACCCAACCGAGCGCGGTCATAACGATGAAGTTACAGATACCGGTAACGGTGGAGTTGAACATCAGGGAGAGGACGATTGTCTGGAAGAAGAATTCACGTCCGGGGAAGCGGATCTTTGCGAGTGCATAAGCTGCGAGAGAGGAGAGGATCAGGTTACCGGTCGTACCGACAACAGCGATGAGGATCGTGTTGAAGATATAACGGGAGAACGGGACCCAGGAGGTGCTCATCAGTCGGAAGAGGTCACCGAAGTTCTTGAGTGTCGGGTTGACAACGTAGAATCTCGGCGGGAAGATCCAAAGCTCATCGAGGGGCTTCAGTGCCTGCATGATCGCGTAGACCATGGGGAGGAACATAAATGCACCGAGGAGGACGAGCATGACCGTGATACCGGCGTCACCGCCGGCAGAACGGTTGAGGACAACTTTATGATTTCTTGTTCTTAACTTTTTGCTCATATTACTGTCCCACCTTCGAAAGCAATTTCTTGATAAGGGCGTTAGCGCCGACCATCATGAAGAACAGGATGGTAGCGATTGCGGAGGAGTAACCGACCTCAAAACGCTGTCCACCGTAGTCTTCGAGGTGGTGCATGATCGTATGTGCGGCGTAATCGACAGACGGGAAGCCGCAGAGTGCGGTAACGATACCGCCGAAACCGAAGGAACCGGTGATCGCCATGACTGCACCGAACATCAGCTGAGGCTTCATGACGGGCAGAGTGATGTACCAGAGCTCCTGCCATCTGTTCTTGATACCGTCAACGGCAGCTGCTTCGTAAAGGCTCTTATCGACGGTCTGGAGACCTGCGATAAAGGAAAGGAATGCAGTACCGAGGGAGGTCCAGAGTGCGACGACGATACACAGCGGCATGACATAGTCGGCATTCTGGAAGAACTGAATCGGTTCAGCAATGAAACCAAGCTGGAGCAGCCAACCGTTGACCCAACCGTAGGAGTCACCGGAGAAGAGGGTTGCCCAAATGGTATAAACCTGACCGGAAATGGAGGGTGCGTAGAAGACCAGCGTTACGAGTGCACGGATCTTCGGAGGGAGCTCGTTGATAAACCATGCAACGAGGAACGACAGCAGGTATGAAACAGGACCTGTGATCGCTGCGAAGATGAACGTATTCTTAACTGCGAGCAGGAAGATATCGTCATCGAGGAACAGGCGGATGTAGTTGTCAAGGAAGACAAATACCGGAGGTTCCAGCATGTTAAATGTCGTGAAGCTGAGGACAATCGACAGAACAACGGGCAGAATCGTAAAGGTAAGGAAGAGAATGTAGAACGGTGCCAGCATGACGTAACCGATATAGTTTCTCTTCATTTCCTTGATCGTCCATTGAGCCATCGTCATGTCCTTGCGCGATACCGGCTTTTTGGATTCAGGGGTTGCAGCCGCGGTATTCTGAGACATGTGATTCACTCCTTATTTTTCAGATTTTTGAAAACGAATTTGTTTGTGCAATTCCTTTGTGTCGGTGATTATTCAGCTTCACCGGTTTCAGCAGCTGCAGCTTCTTCTGCTCTGCTTGCAAGGGTTTCACCCATTTCAAGCGTATCCAGACCGAATTCTGCTCTCTTTCTGGAGATTTCCTTGTTGATGAAGATGTACTGTGCAAGCATCGATTCAACAGGGTCCTTATTGTCGTTGTAAGCTGCGAGGAATGCGAAGTCGACATAACGGGTAATGATGTAAGAGCCAGGATACTCGGGCGTAGCTCTGAGCTTATTGAACTGTGCCATCAGCGTTTCGAGCTCGGTGGAGGACCAGTTCATGTTCATCATTGCTTCCTTGTTCGCGGTCGGATGAATCGTACCGTTACCGAGGAGTGCCGTGTATTCGTTACCGTATCTGGACTGTGCATCAACAGATGTGATCCAGTCGATATACTTCCAAGCGTTTTCAGGATTCTTTGCATCAGCCATCATGACAAGACCGGAAACAGCAGTCGTTGCGGTGTTGTTGATGGTACCGTCTTCCTGCTCATAACCGGGCAGCGGCATCATAGCCCAAAGGCCTCTGATTTCGGTTGCGAATGCGTTCAGCTGCGTATACATGGTGTAGTCAGCGATACCGAGCGGCATTTCACCGGTTCTGAAACGGTTAGCAAAGTCGTAGGTCAGCGGGAACTTGTA
>JAFTLK010000396.1 GCA_017455975.1 Clostridia bacterium
GCCGAACCGTTCCGGGCAGATTTTTGTCATTATATCATATTCTGTCCGGAATGTCAATAGATGAACTGAACAGGAATGCAGTCCGCACGACGCAACACGACTCATCCGTCTTTTAAAAAAAACGCATAGCGTTTTTATCAAAATCCACCGGTTCCCACGAGGATGCAGGCATCCCCACAGGGAAGGCTTTTGTGCGGAGTGACAGCCGATTCCTCCGAACCCGGCCCAAACTCCCTCCGTCACGCTTCGCACCCCACTCGGAGAGAGGGGCTTACGGGATAACCCGGCCATGTGAAAAGATGCACAGAGAAGCCGTCGATGTTCGTATAACCACATTTGAGCGTATATCGTAATAATTCCGCCAGAGGAGAGAGCTCCTATTGATGCCTTGCTTTTGTCTCTTTTTCTCTTTCTTGAGGGCATCAATCCAGAGCGAACGGTAGTGCGCTCTTTGGTGACTTTCTCTCGCACGGGAGAGAAAGTCACATTCTTTGTGCGTGGACGTGCATCTGATGCAGATACAGAAAGGTATGCGCCGCCCGGCGCATACCTTTCGTCCCTGTGCGTGGTCCCTGTGCGTGGTATTCCCCCACTCACTCCCAAAGCTCCGCGTTATTGAAATACAGCGGCTTCCAGTCGCGCTGCGGATCACATGCCGCACGGATAAATCCCTGTGCGTTTTCGTGGTGACCGTGGAGCGTGACGTTGTCCACATGCGCAAAGCCGACCCGTGCATCGCCTCGTCAGAAGCCGATGTGATAGTTGCCGTCGCGCGGCACGGTAAATTCCATTGCGGCAGCCGTCCAGTCGGAGGCGCAGAAGTCCTTTTGGCAGATGATCTCACCCGTTTCGGCATCGCGGACAAACATCCGGGGTGCGTCGGCACCGGTGCGGACCTTTGCCCAGAAGCAGTAGGGACGGCCGGCATGCAGATAAAGCCCCTGATAGAGTGCGGTGTCGCCTTCGTCAAAATGCGAGATGCAGCCGTAGCGGTGACCGTAGTCGGTGTTCTCGCTGTCGGTGCGCGTCACGTCGTAGGCAAGTACGGCGACAGACGCGGGATTGGCGTTCGGTGCCATCGACCAGAAGACCGCACCGTCCTCAAAGCCGCCGTTCTGTACGGTGCGCGAGGAGGGGAAGCCATGCATGTCACAGATGACCGTCTCAAAGAAGTTCGGCTCGACCGCGTCGATGACGTTGTTCTCAAAGCGGAACTGCGTTACGGGCGGATTGCCTTTCTTTGTTGTGTAGGGATTGTAGTTCCAGTTGCCGAGCGTTTCAATGTAGTTGTCGTGAACATAGACACCGCGTACCTCGACGAGTGATTGGTCGGGACAGTCAATGCCCCAGAGAATCATGCCGAACGCCTTGCAGTGGTTGGTGCGCAGTTCGTTGTGATCGACTTCAATGTCGACGGACGGCTGCGGAATCTCCGAGGACCACCACGTCGGACGTACCATCCCGCGCGGGTCGCGGTAGGAGGAGAAGATGTAGACCGCATCGTCGCCCGTGTTCATTCTGCATCCCGTGATGCGGATGTGCTGCGTGTTCATCAGGCAGATGCCGTCGCCGTTTCCGTGGGACGGATTGTGGATCGTCAGATTCCGGATCAGCCCGTGATCGGAGTAGAACGGCATCATCGCATAGGAGTGATAGTCGGTGATCTCAATGTCTTCAATGACAAAGCGGTGCACGCGGAAGAAGCCGATGGGGCAGATCTTGAGCAGGGCATCGACATTCTCGTCGGGCATCATGCGGATCGTGCCGTGACCGTCGATGCGGATGTCGTGGGTGTTCTCGGGCGCATAGAGGAAGGGCAGATTGAAGTACCACGCATGGCTCCACTTGATGTCGTGATAGAGATTGTGTCCTTTGAGCGGCGCACACGGCTCGTAGGCGATGCCGCGTGTCTCTGTGTTCTTTACCTGCCGCACATAGTCTGCTGGATCGGAGGATTGAAACAGCTGGGCACCGTCCTCAAAGTGCATATGTACACCGTCGCGCAGAACGAGATTGCCCGATTTGAAGAGGCGTCCGCCGTCCAGCACGACAGTACCGCCGCCGTTTTCGTATGCAGCATCGATGGCGGCCTGAATCGCCGCACGGTCATTGGTTTCACCGTCACCGACCGCCCCGAAGCGACCGTCGGTGACACGCAGAACACAGCGCTCCCGTGCAGCAAGAACGGATGCGGGCGTTTCCGCATCCCATACAGGCGCGGTCGCACCGTGCAGTACGGTCTCAAAATCCCCGTTGTCGGAGAGGATCGGCAGATCGGCTATGCCGAGCGTGTCGGCGATCGCCTGCCAGCGCGCGATCATGTCAAGACCGTTTTCGTCAATGTAATTGACCGGACGGAAGCCCGCCCGCAGATAGGTCGCAAGCGCGGCTGTGCGCGTGTCACCCGTCAGTAAGAACAGCTTTTTTTTGCCCATGCCGACGAGCAGCTGCAGGCAGTAATCGGCAATGAAGGAGCCGAGTCCCCGCCCGCGGTATTCGTGCCGCACGGCGACCATGTGAATGTAGCCCATGCCCGTCGACCACATATTCGGCACAACGGTGAACGTGGCGATCTTTTTGCCAAGGGCGGTATCCTCGATGAAATAGGTGTCGCGGTAGGGGTTGGGACCGTCGAGGTTGACCAGCTCCCCGTAGAATTTCTCCGGACCGCAGTTCTCGCCGATCAGACCGTCGCGGCAGATCCACAGCCATTCCGCAATCTGTGATTCATCGGTAAAGCGCGTGACGGCAAAACCGCCCGGCAGTGTCAGTCCGCGCGGCTGCGGATTGTAATTGTACATTTTCAGACAGCTCATGATACAAAAGCTCCTTTATTTCATATTCGGTTCCGATGTCAGTTTTTGCAGGTCATCACACCCCACAGCCGTCCTGCGGGCAGGGTGTCACCCAGATCGTAAAAGTCCTCGGCACAGGTGATCTCCTCGGTACTGTCGCAGACCTTGAACCACTGCACGGACGCATCGGAGCGCGGCAGGGTATAGGTGACAAAGTCCTCGCCGACGGTCATCGGCACGGTCGTTGCACGCACGCGGCGGGTAAAGTCGACTGTGTCTGTCAGACAGTACATCTCGGCGGTTGTGCCGTCTTCGTTGGGAACCACGGTGTAGTTCCAGACCCCATCCCGCTCCGTGCGCATAAACAGCTGCATGAAGCTGCCGCTGCGGTCATCTGAGAGCGGCGCATGTGCGGTCACGGTGACGCGGCAGGTGGTTTTGTCATAGGACACGGTCATCGATTTCAGCGCATTCCGGCCGGTTGTGTTTGTGTAGTGCGTGTCGTAGCCGTCGTTGTCGCGGTGGAAATTGCCGCCGGGCACATGGTTCCATGTGCGCGTGTCCGCAGGCTCGGCTGCACACTGACCCTTGTAGCGGCGGATGCCGTCGATGAGCTGCAGATAATAGTTGTCAAAATAGCCGCCGCGCATCATTTCGATGTCACGGCTGTATTCGTAGTTGGCGCAGTCGACAAACATGATCGGGCGTTCGGGAATGCCCTCCCACCGGCCCGCGATCCACTCGTTCCAGCCCGTGATGAGCACAACGGGCGGGTCGGTCTCAATGGCACGGTCGAGCTGCTCGGCGAAATTATATCCCCACAGATACGCATCGGGCGCGGGATCGTTTGCGCCGTTGCGGTATGCACGTCCGCAGTTGCCCCCCTCACCGTACAGCACCGAGTCGCCGAAGCGCAGCTGCGGATGCTGGGCAACGGAGCAGTTGATGACCTCCGGCACACCGTCAAGGTTTTCAAACACGCGCTGGGGACGGGTGAAGTCCATCCACGGCCAGCCGCCGCGCTTGTCCGGCTCATTCGGCCACTGCGACATTTTGATATTGAAGAACGCGCGTGTCTCCTCCGGGCATTCCTCCTCCACGGCGATGATCAGCGGCTTGCCGTCACGGTAATACCACGTATCGGGGCAGTATCCCGGCTTGTAAATCGCCTCATAGATGCGCCCGACCGTGTCGCCGGAGTGGGTGTTGGTGTAGAACATAATTTTGGGAATGCGGTATCCCGCGTCATGGTATTCCTGCAGAACGCGCAGGACGATCTTTGCGTTGTGCTCGTAAATGACGGCATTGGTCGTGTCAAAGAACAGAAAATCGACGCCGGCATCGCAGAACAGCATCATGTGGCGGCGGATGACCCATTCGTCGTCGGAGTAATAGTAGCCGTAGAACGGCTCGCCCCAGTGGTGATACACACCGACCCCGCCCCACGCGGGAGAATCGGGATGCTGTCCGGCATCGGGGTCGGCTGCGACGATCTTCGACACATCATAGGGGGTGTGCCGTCCGTGCTCGCCGCACCAGAGAAAATAGAACAGACCGACCGCGCGGTCACGCGCGGGACGGTCAATGGCATCGGTGGTCAGTCTGCGTCCCAGCGCATCGACCGCACCGAGGGTTTCGGGTTTGTTGTATAAAAGCATGATGTGGTTCCTTTCTGACATTAAGTGCGAACGGTGACTCCCTCAGTCACCTTCGGTGACAGCTCCCTCGGGGAGGGAGCCATGGGGTTCATCCGAACTGCTCCGATAAGTACAGCGAAACCTTGGACTGAATGATCTTCAGCCGCTCGGAGATCGGACGGTCCGCCATGGCGCGGTATTCCTCGCGGAAGATCGTCGCGGCAGGGGAGCCGTAGTTGACGCGGCGCACAATGGAATCCAGATACGAGATGAACGCATCCGCCGCCGCGTCGGTGATTTTGAAGTGCGTGCCGACCGCGTCCGCAAGCGCGGGATCGTCATCGGCGTAGATGAAGTAGGCGTTGTCCTCATAGACCAGCGTCTTGCCCTCATAGAACGCAAGCTCATCCATGACATCGCGGGCATAGTAGGTCTGCCCCATTCCGCCGTCGAAGCGGTGCCAGTACAACTGATCGAGCGGCGTGTTGACGGTCTTGTTTGTATCCATCAGCATCTGCAGAAAATCGACCGCCGCATCGGGATGCGCACACGCCGTCGTGACAGCAAAGAACTCCGAGGAAACAAAGTCGACGCACAGCGCACCGTTCTCCGTCGGATAACCGACGGGTACCAGCGGGAACGTATCGCCCGCATCGGTCAGCGCACTGCCTGCCGCCTTCTGCAGCCGGGTGACAAAGTCCCACAGCGTCGCATAGGACATCCGCAGCGGGATCAGCGGGGATTCTCCCGCATTGTCCGCCATGGCTTCAGCCCGGGACAGCAGAGATTCCAGCCGTCCGCCGTCAAAGGAGCAGGATGCGGTCTCCTCATCGTAAAAATCATCCACGGCAGCGGCAATCAGGCTCATCCCCTGCCACGGCTTTGCACCGTGAGCTTCACACAGATCAAGATATCCCTCCACCGTCAGCGGGTGGGAAGCCACGGCGGGATCGGCAAAATAGCCGCTGGCGCCCGGCTGCAGCGGAAAGAGATACTGTCCGCCGTCGTACCGGGTATAGGGCGCGGTCACATAAGACAACAGTCCCTCATAGTCAAAATCGGGGTCTGCGGACAGCAGCGGCGCAAGGTCTGCAAACAGATCGGAGCGCTCGTAGTCGGATATCGCCGTGCCGTAGTTGGAGTTCTGCCACAGCAGCACCATGTCGGGGATATCACCTGCCATGATGTCGGCATTGAAGTGCATGACGCGCTCCTCCTCGTCCTCATACACCCGATAGTCGCGCACGACAATGCGCGTGTCCGCATGTGTACGGTTGAAATGATAGACCGGGAGCTGATAGGAGTTCTGCGCGGAGAAAATGGCAAGAACCAGCTCGTTCTTCTGCGGCAGTGCGTCCTGCGGGATCGCCTTGTACCGCCACAGCCGCGGACCGCCGAGCGTGCCTGTCATATCCGCCAGCGCAAGATACGCCGTGTCGGCATCGGTGACGGCGATACCGAGCACAGCATCGGGATAGATATCCGACAGCGCAAAATCCATAAAAAGTGAACATACGGCAGAGCAGATACCGCCGTCATCTGCGGCATCCTCCGCGGAAAAATCAAGCGCATAAATGCCGGTTTCATTGGCGGTGTACAGGTCATGTCCGCCGCCGGAAAACAGCATATCGTTTTCACCCATCGGCGCAAAAACGGTTTTCTCTCCGGTGATCGGAATCGGATCGGAGCGGCTGCCGTCGTCCGTGCCGAGGATATGCAAGGTCTGCTCATCGGCTTTCTGGCGGACGGCGAGAACCGTATTATCATAGAGGATGATGTCCCGCGTCAGATTGCCGCGCTCCGACCAGAGCAGGGTACCGCCCTCGTCATAACAGCAAAGTCCCTCGCTTGTCAGAAGCAGATACCGTCCGGAATCCGTTCCCGGTACATACAGCGCATCGGTCACGCGGAAAATCTCACCGGCACGCGGATTGTCGTATTTGAGGTCATAGCCGAGGTCGGCGGCGGGGTTCAGCGTCAGCTCTTGAATACTGTCATGCTGGAGGATGACAAATGCCCGACCGAAGGCCTCCTCCTCGGTATAACGTGACTCATATTGCAGACAGCGTCCGCTGTCGCCGAGGATGTGCAGATCGTTGACACGGGCACCCTCTGTGATTGCGGCAGGTACAGGTGCACCCACGATCACACTTGCATCCTCGCGCTCCTCAGACAGGGAATACGAGACGGTTTTGGCGTAAGCTCCGTCGCGGCTGACGACCTGCACCAGAATCGAGTTGTCTGTGACCTGCAGCGCGGGCGGATCGGCAACATCGGCATCCGGGAACGCGGAGCCGAAATCGCAGGAAAGCAGGGTGCCTGCAAAGACGGTTGAGCGTGTTTCTTCCTCCTTCGTTTGTGTGCAGGACAGCAGAACAGATGTGAGTAAAAGCAGGAAAATCAAGTACCGTTTCATGGCAAATCCTCCAAAAATACCGATGTTGTCAACTTAAGAAGCATATGATCGCAAGACGTCTGTAGGGGATTGCCTGCGTATACCATAAACATCTTCTGATCATAAGTTGACAGTTTTATCATAATAAAGACTTTCTCAATATGAATCAACGAAAACAGCGGTTTTCACTCACGAAAATCAAAAATTATTCCACAAAATCAAATTCAAAGTCGTACATGTTGACCGAGTCGCCGTCACGCACACCGCCTTCGCGCATCCGGTCGAAAACACCGGAGGTACGGAGCACGCGGTCAAAATAGCGCAGGGACTCTCTGTCCTCGAAGTTGACCGAGCCGACAAGGTTGTAAAGCCAATCCGCCTCGACATACCAGACATTCCCCTCTCGGCGCAGGGTTACCGAATGGTCACCCGGCTCGACTGTGGGCTGGGGCTCAACGTAATCGGCATCGTACACCGTCAGAGGCGGCAGATCCCGGAGCATTTCTGCGGCAAGATAGACCATTTGCTTGACATTTTCACCGGTTGCGGCGGAAACGTAGATGAGCGGGTAACCGAGCGATGCGACATAGTCTTCAAATTCCGTCAGATCATAGTCCTCCGGCAGAAGGTCACGCTTGTTGGCGACGATGATCTGCGGACGGGATGCGAGGTTCTCGGAATACTGCGCAAGCTCGTTGTTGATCATTTCAATATCCTCGATGGGATCGCGCCCCTCGCTTCCCGCAACGTCGACAACGTGCAGAAGCAGACGGCAGCGGTCGACATGGCGCAGGAAATCGTGACCGAGCCCAAGTCCCTCGGACGCACCCTCGATCAGACCGGGAATGTCCGCCGCGACAAATCCGCCGCCCTCGCCGCCCGTTGAGACGACGCCGAGCACGGGGGAGAGGGTCGTGAAGTGGTAGTTTGCGATCTTCGGCTTTGCGGCGGAGATCATCGACAGAATCGACGATTTGCCGACGTTGGGCAGACCGACGAAGCCAACGTCAGCGAGCATTTTCAGCTCCAGCGTGACCTCCATTTCCTTGCCGCGCAGACCGGACTTTGCAAAACGCGGGATCTGGCGTGTCGGGGTTGCAAAATGTCGGTTGCCCCAGCCGCCGTTGCCGCCCTTCAGGCAGACAAACCGCTCACCCGGGTCGGACATATCCTTGATGATCGCGCCCGTTTCGGCATCGCGGATGATCGTACCCAGCGGCACGGGAATGATCAGATCCTCTGCCGCCGCACCGTGCATTTTGCCGCCGCGGCCGTTTTCGCCGTTTTTGGCAACGAATTTTCTGTGATAACGGAAGTTGAGCAGGGTATTGGTGCCCTCGTCAATGACGAAGACGATGCTGCCGCCGCGTCCGCCGTCGCCGCCGTCGGGACCGCCTTCCGCAACGTATTTTTCGCGGTGAAACGCGACGGCACCGTTGCCGCCGTCACCGGCTTTGATATAAATTTTGACTTGATCTACAAACATTTGGGTTCTCCTTTCATAGTAAGGCTCCCTCCTCGAGGGAGCTGTCATCCGAACTTGTTCGGATGACTGAGGGAGTAGGGATTGACTGGTCATTTATGATATCACACATCGCTCATGACAATGTTGGGCAGCACGCAGCTCCCTCCGTCACGCCTGCAGCGCGCCACAACTCCCACGGGGATACGGTGGTATTCCCCGGGAGACAATGCTGTCAACTTAAGAGGTAGGCGGTTTCAAGGTGCGCGTAGGGCGTGAAGCATACCTGCTTCGGATTGCCTCCC
>JAFTLK010000397.1 GCA_017455975.1 Clostridia bacterium
CTTGGTAAACGACCGGATCAGCGAGATCGGACCGTCTGATTTTGTGGACAGTGCCGGGGAATAGTTGGTTCCGTATGGCTCTCCCTTTCTGCGTCCGTTGGGCGATGCTGCAAGTGCTTCGGTGTGCCACAGATAGAACATCGCAGAACCGGTTCCGGCACGCCAGATACCACCGCGGCAGTTTTTGCGTCCCTCAAGTGAAGCGGCGAATGTGTGGAGCAGATCAGCGGCAAGCATATCCACCGCGTCGTTGTCCTGTCCCATCTTCGGGCATTCGTTGCGTACAAAAGAAAGCAATGCTTCCTGTCCTGCAAAGTCGTTGTCACAGGCGGAAATCAGCTCGTCCCATCCGATCCGTCCGTCACCGAAAACGTGGTCGCGAATGACGGCAAGGCTGTCGGCGGCGATGGCAACACCGGTGCCATGGATACCGAAGTTGTTGTATTTTGCGCCTTTATCAATTTCACAGCCGAACAGCGTGTTCAGAAGCGGATGCGGCGTGAACCGGACACCGCCCTTTGCATCAACCTCGTCCATGATGCGCGTACATTCCTCGGCGATCACGCGACGGACATCGTCCATGAACGCATCGAAGGTTTCCACTGTTTTCAGAGAACGGTGCATCGCAATGTCGACGACGGCGGGGAAATTCAGCGCACCGATGTTGGCAATATCCGCGCCGACACGCGGGATGATGAACTCCCAGCACGCCGCAACGGCATAGTCCACGGCATCCTCATGCGCATATCCGAGCCGTTCCAGTCCCGGGATGACCACATCGTCATTGGAATACTGCGGAAAGCCCAGTCCGACAGCCGTCAGGCGCGAACCGTCCTCGTAAACGGACAGCGGTGTATTTTTGTTCACACGGATGTTGATCTTCGGGTCGATCATGCAGAGCCGTTCACTTGCCCGCAGACAGATGCGCGACAGCTCCGACCAGACATCACAGCCGTTTTCATCAATGCCGCCGAGTACGAGCGACTGTCCGTTGTCGCCCTGCTGAACACCGACATATAGATCGGAGTCCTTGTTGCAGGCAAGGAAGAAGTCGCAGACCAGTTCATAGGCGTCATCTTCGGTCAGAATGCCGGCGTCGATGTCATGGCGGAAGTATGGATAGAGATACTTGTCAAACCGACCGAGCGTGTTATGATAGGAGCCCTCCAGCCAGATGCCGAAGTGCAGGATGCGCAGAAACTGCAAGGCTTCGCGGAAAGTAGTTGCTCCTTTGTGCGGAACAACATCAAGAACTGCGGCGACATCGTCACGACCGATGGAGCGTGCGTAATCGCGGTAACGGTCGGCAAGGTGCAGCAGTGCCGCGACAGAACGGCGGGTGAACTCGTCCCGGCTCTGCTCCATCACCGCATCAAGTCCGACGGCAATCACGGACGCATAGTCGGGCGACAGGTTGGAAATATAGCCAAGCTCATGGATAAAATAATTGGCTTTTAATTCTGCCCATTCTGCTTCTGTGTATATATCCGGCAGATTGGGAACGGTACGGGTAAAGACGATCAACTCACTGCCGTCTAAAATAACGGGTGTTTCCTTTGCGCACAGCATCTCAAACCGGCGCGTCATGCGCTCTTTTGCCGACAGTCCCGCCTGAGAATATTCCTTGGCAATTGCGGGAAGCGGGGGGATGCGGTGGATGTGATGGGAACGGGTGCGGATCAGTTCATACAATGTTTGATTCATAGGCAGCCTCGCTCGGTCTGTTAAGAAAGCTCCAGCAGAACCGCACAATCGGCAAGTGTCCGCTTGACCTCACAATCGGTAAAGGAGAGCCGTCTGCCGCCGCAGGTCATGCGGTGGCTGCAGGTGCCGCAGCGTTCGTTGCGGTGC
>JAFTLK010000398.1 GCA_017455975.1 Clostridia bacterium
AAGAAATATGCGAAGATCAATCGGAATCAAGAAAAGGAAACGCTAAAAAGCATGACCCGGAGGAACAATATGATAACACAAGCCACAGACACTGACATTGCCGCGCTTGCAGAAATGGCATCGCACATCTGGCATAACAGTACCCCGGATGAACTGCGGGCGGCGTTTGCAGAGATCATCGGTGCCGAGGACGCGATCTGCTATATTCATTACTGCGGCGAGATGCCTGTCGGATTTGCGCAGTGCAGTCTTCGCCGGGATTATGTTGAGGGAACGTCGTCGTCGCCTGTCGGATATCTTGAGGGTATCTTTGTTCAGGAGGGGTATCGCAATCGTGGATACGCAGGAGCACTGCTTGCCGCCTGTGAAGCATGGGCGCAAAGGAAGGGCTGTACGGAATTTGCAAGCGACTGCGAGCTTGACAATACAGACAGTTACCGCTTTCATCAGGCGATGGGCTTTGTGGAGGCAAACCGCGTGATCTGCTTTACCAAACCGATTGGCAAAACCGAGGAGAGGAGATAACCATATGAATTTTTCTGAAATCGCTGAAAACAGACAATCCTGCCGTGCATACGAACCGGATCGCTCTGTCGAGCAGGAGAAGCTGGACAGAATCCTTGCATCTGCGCGCCTGGCACCGTCGGCATGCAACGGACAGCCGTATCAAATCACCGTATGCAGAGGGGATGCTGCCAAAAAGGTGGCACTGGCAACCCAAGGCATGGGCATGAACAAATTTGCAGCCGACGCACCGATTCTGCTTGTGCTGTCCGAGATGCCGTATGTCGCAACAGCGGCGCTCGGTGCACGCGTCAAAAAGAATGATTACCGCTCCATTGACATCGGCATTGCGGCAGCATATATCACCGCAGAGGCGACGGCACAAGGGCTTGGCAGCTGCATTCTCGGCTGGCTGGATGACGAGAAAATCCGCGCCATCTGCGGCATGGAGGGAACGGTTCGCCTCGTGATTACCGTCGGATATGCAAAGGACGGCGATCCCCGGCGCACAAAGAAGCGCAAAGACCCGGCGGAACTCATCCAATATGTGGAATAAACGACAGGAGAAGCACCGTGCTCAAACAACTCTATGACAAAAGCCGCCTTGGTTTTTCTATCCTCTGGATCGTCATCTACTGTGTCCTGATGTCGGCAGGGGACAGCCTGTCCGCAGCTGCAGGTATCGAAAAAGTCCTGACACTTCCCATCGGATTATTTCTTGCGGCGACTTTGTTCTGTTTTCTAAAAAAACACCGTCTGACAGCCAAATACGGACTTTGTCGGGCAAAAACCGCGCCGTCGGCAATGCTGTATTATCTGCCGGCTATCCTCATGCTCACAGCCAATCTGTGGCATGGTGTTTCTGTCCGTATCGGAGCCTTGGAAACGGTATTGTACATCCTGTCCATGTTCTGTGTCGGTTTTCTGGAGGAAGTGATCTTCCGCGGGCTTCTGTACCGCGCGATGGCGGCGGACAATCCCAAATCAGCGGTCATTGTTTCCTCGCTGACCTTCGGCATCGGGCATATCGTCAACCTGTTCAACGGCTCGGGGGCGGAGATGTTCGTCACGCTGCTGCAGGTGTTCTATGCCGCAGCCGCAGGATTTATGTTCGTGATGATATATGTTAAAACAGACAGCTTGATCGGATGCATTGTGATCCACGGTGTGTTCAACGCACTCAGTGTCTTTACAAAGGAACCGTCCGGGATGGTACCGCGGATCGTATCCTGTATTCTGCTTATGCTGATCTCCGGCGGGTATGCCGTGTATCTGGCATGTTCGATGAAGAAAACCAAAGAAACGAAATCACAATTCCGTGTGTAAAAACAAAGACGGACTGCTGCAGCCTTGATCGGTTACAGCAGTCCGATTCTGTTTGACAGGTTTTTTAATCAGTGGAAGAAGATTTCCACGCAGGATCCGTAGGGCAGACGAATGGTATTGCCGCGGACAACCTCGCCGGTTGTCTGGAAGCAGTATTCCGTGTCAATACGGGTGATATCGGCACCTGCAAGATCGACACCGTGCAGATCAAGCTCCGCTGTCTGTGCTTCTCCGGAGATGTTGGCGATCAGAAGAACAGATTTGCCGTCCTTCGTTGCCGCGAGTGTGTAGACACCGTCGGTATCGGCGCTGCTTTCCACCTCCAGACCCATCCGGTACGCGCGGTTGAACATCATCATCGCATAATAGGCAGGGTAGGGCTTGAGCGTATCGGGGTTGAACAGTCCGCCGTAATCACTGGGGGCGATCCGTCCGTCATAGAAGTTGAGTACTGCCGTGGTCTGACGCTGCATACCGCACATCATCGCAAGAATCTTTGCGGCGGCTTCCGGCTCGCGGCGGGCGTGGACGTGCGGGGAGGTATTCCACTCGTTGCAGTGATCCTCGGTGTTCTCAAAGCCGTAACGGTTGAGCAGCCAGCGGCAGTATTCCGCCTGCTCCAGTGCCATGTGCACCGGAGAGTAGGAATGCCATGTGAAGAAGTCAAGGGGAGCCCGGTGCTCTTCGGAGGAGATATATTTTAAGAAATCACGCATGAAAATGATGAAATATTCGTCCAGCGTGAACGGATCGGCACCTTCCAGCGCATTGTGTTTTTCATCGGCGGGCATACCGTAGAAGCCGGAGCAGCCGTAACCGCCGACCTTGATGGTATCCCCAAAGCAGTTCTTCAGATGGTTTGCGGTCACGGAATAGAGTTCGTAGAACTGCTCTGCTGTTCCGCGCCACATCGCAGCGTATTCTTCCTTCCAGCAATCGTCCGGCTCGTTCCAGATTTCCCAGTACTTGATGCCGAAGTGATAGCCGTCTGCCCAGCCCTCGTTGTAGTGGCGGATGACATGCTCACAGACGCGTGCCCATTTCCCGAAATCCTTCGGCGGGAATATGCGGTACGCTTTTCTCATGTGCTCGTTTTCGATGGTGACACCGAGGCGGAAGATCGGCTCGCAGTGATGCTCCATCAGCTTTTCAATCAGCCAGTCGGTGAACGCAAAGTCGTAGCTTGCAGGGTCGTTTTCGTCTGCGTCAAAGTCACGGAACAGATTGGGAATGTCGACGTAAAGGTCGCCGCCAAGCCAGCCGCAGACGTCATGCAGACGCGAGTACGGCATCCCGGCATCGGACAGATAGTGAAACATCCGGTCATCGTGGAACATGATCGGCGGCTGTCCGAGACCGTGCATCGGTTTGATTTTATTTCCTGTGAGACGGGCGAAATCTGCGGTAATTTTCATGGGATTCATCCTTTCGTTGCCGGATTGTTGATTAACTGTATTATATCAGATACTGTCAGGGATGTCAAGCAAAGACTGTGGATTTTCTCTGTTCTGTCAGCATTGGAACAAGTCTTTTTGACAAATCCTGCCGCAGAAATTGACAAATGCACGAATCTGTGATACAATGGTTACAAAGGATAAAACGAAATTGACACAAGTTGATTATTTGCGCCGGCCTGTATGAGGTGTTCACATGTTGCCGGGAGGAATGTGTATGAGAAATCGAAGAAAATGTGTATGGAAGATGGTTACGGCGTGTTTTCTGATACTGACCATGCTTCTTTTGTCCTGCTGTACCGATAGCGGCACACCGCAGGAGCAAGCAGTCGGAACCGACGCCGATGCAGTCATTTTGCCGCTTGCAGACCGGGATACACCCGATGCGCGGTATATCTCGGATATTTCCTCCTATCAAATGGACGAATGGTCTGAGGGGTTTGCATTGAAACGGAACGGTTATGCATCCTTTGTCCGCGGCGGCTGTTATTACGCGGAGACCCTCGACGGGTATCTCGTTCTGAACGGAGATGGTGTATCCCAGAGAACCCTGTCCTTTTCCATGCCCGATGACGCAAAGGTGCTATCCTTTACCTGCAATGAAGCAGAGGAATTTCTGGTTCTGACCACAAACGGCGTCGGTGTGGAGCTGCACCGTCTGGGAGAGGACAGCATAGTACAGAAAACAGTCAGCCTGCCTGTCGAATTTTTTGATTTTCCACAGACTGTGATCCGTGCATACGGTGACAGCATTTATATTATGCAGGCAAGCAGCTTTGCCGTTTACGATGCGGAACTGAATTTTCAGAAGATGCTGTATTTTCCGGGGGATGCTTACGGTAAAATGAGCGTTATGGCAGACGGTACCATCTTCCTTGGCGCGTATGCACATACTCTGTATACCGTCGATCTGGCGGCAGGCGCGTTTGTTCCGTATGAAATCCCGGGACTTGTGGAGGAACTTTCCGAAGCGGCAGTACACTTTGATACCGGGGAGAATCTGTATCTTGCCGATGGAACCGGGATATACTGCAGTACAGGCGGCGAATTTGCCCGTATTCTTGACTGGTCAACGGGCGGCGTCAAATACAGCACATTCATGGACCTGCGCATTTTTGACGAGGACTCTTTTGCCGTGTTTGCCAATGATCCGAAAAACTTCCGTGCAAGCTTTCAGAAACTGTCTTCGTTTGTGATTCGGGGTGAACCGCGTCGTGTCATTACGCTCGGTATGAACAGTGCGGACAACGAGGGCCATATTGCGGCTCTGGTATTCAATTTCAACAGCACAAATACCAGATATTATATCGACTTGTTCAGTTATATGGATAAATACCCCTACAACGAAAACAATTCGTATTATGCCAGGGATTCCATCCTGGAGGAGTTTCTGAACGGTGAGGAGCCGGATATCATCCTTGATCTTGCAACGATGATGACGGAAACGCTCGTCGATAAAGATGCGTTTGTTGATCTCGATCCGTATTTTGGCGATCAGCTGCTGGGTGGTGTCCGCGCGGCAAGCCGTATGAACGGGGTACTCCCGTATGTACCGCTCTGCATGAATGTAACCACTCTGGTTTCTGCAGATGAAACGGCAGACGGATATCTGACAATGCAATCGCTGTATGATGCTGCCGCAGGTCTCGGCGAGGAGCAGTACCTGTTCTCACACCCGTATGATGCAATGAGAGTCTATGAATGTGGTATCCGTACCTTTTATGATACGGAAGCAAAGCAGTGTTCCTTTGACTCTGCGCAGTTTTGTGAATTTATCCGTTTTACAGAGCAGATCGATGCGCGCTATATGAATACAGAGCTCGGTTATCTTAACCGGCAGTTTGTAACTGCGCCATCGTATACGCTGTCCGATCCGTGTGTACGGGACCGTCTTGCTGACGGAACTCTCCGGTATTTCAGCACGACGATACAGAGTGATGCTGATCTTGCAGCTACAAAGTACATTCTCGGCGGCGAGCATATGACATACCACGGATATCCGACGGGAGGCGGCGGTGCTTATATTTTCCCATACTTTAAGATGTACATCACCGCAAATTCCGATGTACAGGGCGGAGCGGCAGAATTTTTGTCTTTTGCGCTGTCAAAGGAAGCCATGACTGCACCGACGCTGACAAGAAGCTTCCTGCCGACAACACAGGATGCTATGCGTGCGCTGCTGGATGAATCTTCCTATTACTATTACGAGGATGACCCCGCAGAATGGCTTCCGTACACCACATATGATGGAAATGCGGCAGTTGTTTCCGGTGTTTATCTGTTTCACCTGCTCGATTCCGCGGTGCCGGATATGGAGCAGGCATTGAAATATGCCGATTCCGGAAAAGTAAAAGAAGTTGTACTGACAGAGGAGGACAAGGATGCGTTTCTTGCGCTTCTGAATGCCGACGGTGCGGTTTCGTCCGCCGCTGGAAACACGGTCATCAACTCGATTCTTGAGGAGGAGCTTTCCGCCTATTATGCAGGTACGAAACCGCTTGAGGAAACGGCAAAGCTGATCCAGTCAAGAGTCTGGATCTATCTGAATGAATAATATTAAACAATATATACCATCTGAAAGGAAACATGTAACTATGGCAGACTTACTCGTAAAACTGTATGAAATCCCCTCCGCACAGCCCGACATCGACGCGCTGGCAGAAAAGAACATCATCATCCGCCGTCCGATCGGTCCGGAAAACTGGGCTGTGATCGCATGGATCAAATCCCATTTCGACGACGGATGGGCAAGCGAAGCGGAAAACGCATTCTTCCGTTCCCCCAAGGGCATCTATATCGCTGTCCGTGAAACCAAGGATGCAGACGGTGAAATTTCGTCCGAAATGCTTGGCTTTGCCTGCTATGATGCGACGGTCAAGGGCTTCTTCGGTCCGACCGGTGTTGCAGAAGAAGAACGCGGTCAGGGTATCGGAAAAGCGCTGCTGCTTGCGTGCCTCAATGCGATGAAGGAAGAAGGCTACGGCTACGGCATCATCGGCTCGGCAGGACCGGTCAAGTTCTATGAAAAGACCTGCGGTGCAACCGTCATTGAAAATTCCTGGCCCGGTGTTTATCGCGGTATGATTCGCGGCTGATTCTGTGAGGTGAGCGATTATGTTCCTTTATGTGATTCGCCACGGTGATCCCGATTATGCAAACGACACGCTGACCCCGCTCGGTCATCGTCAGGCGGAAGCGGTTGCGCACCGTCTGTCCGTCCACGGACTTGACCGTATTTATTCCTCGCCGCTCGGACGTGCGATCGCAACGGCGCGTCCGACCTCGGAAATGCTCCGTCTGCCGATCGAGATTGAGGACTGGTGCTCGGAAGGTCATGCATGGCATGACATCGCCGGCAATTTCGGCGGTACCCACGATACATGGCCGTTCCATGTGCAGAACACGAAGATCAAAACGGAAGAATCCGCACGAGCAACGCTGGATAACTGGCATGAGCTGGAGTGCTTTGCCACCATCCGCGGCAAGGAAGGATATGACCGCATCCGGGCGGCATCCGACGATTTCCTTGCACGTCAGGGTTATGTCAGAGAG
>JAFTLK010000399.1 GCA_017455975.1 Clostridia bacterium
TACTTGTTCAGTTTTCCTGCCCGCCGCTTGAGGATGCGGTCATGCTTTTCCCACTTTTTGACAGTATCGCCGCGCGTGATGCGGACGGATTTGAAAATCGCGTCCCACAGAAGGCGGATCGCCTGTGCATCGGTGACACCGGGGAAAATCTTCTTTGCCCAAGCAGCACAGGGATAAGCGACAACCGTCCAGCGCAGGTTGCCGGCGTCCATGATGTCGTAAAACTCCTTGAGTGCGGCACGGCGTGCTTTGGCGGATGCGAGGAGCTTTTGTCCGTCCACGCCGGCAAACGCCTCGGGGTCTTCCGCGATGATGGAGATGGCAACCGTACCCTCGCGGGCATAATAATTGCTCTGTTCCGCCTGCCATGCGGGAACGGTCTCAAACTGCGCAAGTGCGGCATTTTCATAGCGGATGCGCGCAGCCTGCGTGTCGGAATACTGCATGATGACGTCCTTTGCACCGCATACAAACGCTTCCTCCATGACCATACGGCCAAAGTCTGCGGCGATGATCGGACAGCGTATGATGACATAAATGCCCTCGGAGACATTAACCCCCTGACGGACGGTCAGACGTGCATATTCGCGTAATTTTTCAAGAAAAGCCATCTTGGTACTCCTTACTTTAATGGGAACGTGCAAGCAGATAATCTGCAAGCTCACAAAGCGGCGTGCGGGCAGGGAAGAGTGCGAGGGCCTGTTTTGCCTGCTCGGTAAGATCGCGTGCGTAATCCAGCGCCTGCTCGGGCGACATGAATGACAAGAAAGTGGTCTTGCCCGATTCGCGGTCAGAGCCGATGGGCTTGCCGAGCGCTTCCTCAGAGCCTACCGCATCGAGGCGGTCATCAATGACCTGGAATGCAAGACCGAGATTGTCTGCATACGACACCGCAGCCTGATAACGGACATCATCGGGATCGGTGATGCCGGCGGACAGGCAGCCGAGCAGACATGCCGCACGGATGAGCGCGCCGGTCTTCTTTGCGTGCATTTCAAGCAATGCCTCAAAGTCGAGACGTTCATCCTCACCGCGCAGATCGATCATCTGACCGCCGATCATGCCGAAGCATCCGGCAGCATGTGCGAGCAGACGGATGGCGGGAGCAGCGATCTCTGCGGGGATTGACGGTGCGGAGGCTACGGTAAAGGCTTCTGTGAGGAGTGCGTCACCTGCGAGTACGGCGGTCGCTTCTCCGTATACAATGTGGTTGGTTGCCTTGCCGCGGCGTAGATCATCGTCGTCCATGCACGGCAGGTCGTCGTGAATGAGGGAGTAGGTATGGATCATTTCAAGCGCACAGCCGAGCTCCAGCGCAACGGTCTCGTCTCCGTCAAACAGCTCGGAAAACGCCAATGTCAGAAACGGACGGATGCGCTTTCCTCCGGATAAGAGACTGTAGCGGACAGAGGAAAACAGTGCGGGATAATCGCTGTCGGATACGCTTGTCAGAGCGTCCAGACGTTTTTCAATGATTTCAGCATGTTCGGAAAGCAGCTGTTCTATCGGTAACATTCGGGTAGATATCCTTTCTCTGTGTCTTATTCGGTCTGAAAATCACGTTCGGCGATGGTGCCGTCCTCGGTACGTGCAAGAACCTTGATCTGTTTTTCGGCGCGGTCAAGGGTTTCTGTACAAAAACGGACAAGGGCGATGCCTTCCTCATAAAGTGCAAGGGATCGGTCGAGGGGGGCAGATCCGTCTTCCAGTGCCGTGACGATGTCTGTCAGGCGGGACAGCGCTTCCTCAAAGGAGCGCTCCTCTTTTTTTGTCTTTTTCTTCGGTTCAGCCGGTTTTGTATCGGCGGACATTTTGGTTTCTGTATCAGGCATGTGTTTGCTCCTTTTCGGTGTGAAGATCAAGGACAGCGGCATCGGCAGTTCCGTCGGAGAGCCGCAGATGGACGGTTTGTCCGATGTGCATGTCAGCGACGGTGCGCAGCGCATGTCCGTCGTCATCAAAGACGGCGCTGTAGCCGCGGGTAAGTACGGACAGGGGGTTGAGTGCATCGAGCTTCGCTGTCTGTGCAAGAAAGCGTGCGCGGTCGTCATGCAATCGCTTTTCCATTGCATGCTGCAGTGCGTGCACAAGCGGTTCAAGCTGACGGGATGCTTCCGTGATGCGGCGTTCACCGGACAGAGCCAGACGCGCGGTCAGCGCATCAACATCCATGCGGCGGTTCTGCAGGAAGGAATCGGGCGTCTGCAAAACGCGTTTTGCGGCGAGTGTCTGCAGTGCCATACGGTCGGTTTTCAGCTTTGTACGGATATGTGTATCAAGTGCATCGCGGTAAAGAGTGAGTTTATGCCGGAGCGCTTCGCTGTCGGGAACTGCCAATTCTGCGGCGGCAGACGGTGTCGGCGCACGCAGGTCGGATACGAAATCGCAGATGGTAAAATCGGTTTCATGGCCGACAGCGGAAATGACGGGAATCGCAGAATCAGCAATCGTACGGGCCAGTGTTTCGTCGTTGAACGCCCAAAGCTCCTCCAGAGAACCGCCGCCGCGTCCGATGATGATAACATCGACGGTCCGGTATTTATTGAAATAACGAATACCGGAGGACAGCTGCTTCGGTGCGCCGTCTCCCTGTACCAGCGTCGGGAAGAGGACCATTTTGGTGGTTGGGGAGCGTCTGGTCAGAATGTTGATGATATCGCGGACAGCAGCACCTGTGGGTGAGGTGATGACACCGACGGCGCGCGGAAACGCGGGAATCGGCTTTTTGCGTGCTTCATCAAAAAGTCCTTCTGCACCGAGCTTGCTTTTCAGCTGTTCAAATGCAGCTGCCAATGCGCCGAAGCCGTCAGGCTCCATCGTATCACAGGAGATCTGGTATTGTCCGGACGGAGCGTAAACCGTGACTCTGCCGTGAACAATGACGCGCATGCCGTTTTCCGGGCGAAATTTCAATCGCATGGCGGAAGATTTGAACATAACGGCACGCAGAACACCGGACTCGTCTTTCAGTGAGAAATACATATGTCCGGAGGTGTGATATGCCGTCAGATTGGAGATCTCTCCGACAACGTACACGGAATCAAGCACCGGCGAATCCTCAATCAGATACTTGATATATTCGTTGATCTGCGCAACGGAAAAGACGGCGGTTTTGGGATCATTCGGCATTGGTGTACTCCTTCGGTACAGGCTTGTCAAGCGTTTCAAAGATGATTGCCCATACGTCATTGTCCTGTGCCGTCATGCGGCGCCAATCCCAGCGTGCCTTGAATGCAGATTTCTGTGCGTCGGTGCGAAGCTGTTTTTTCTTCATTGCGCGCTGATACTCTGCAAAAAATGCATCCTTATACTGCACGGAATCCTCTGTATAGTTTGGATTGTGTGCCTTGCCGTGCAGCTCGACGAAGCGGATGTTGTCCCGTTCTGAAAGGGCGGCGCGGAGCAGATCGAAATGATGCGCGGCCGCAACGACCTTGTCATCTGCGGAATGAAGAATCAGAATGTGTGCATTCGTCTTTGTAAGCGATTCTCTTGCGTCAAAGTCATAGTATGCAGGCTTCTTTTTGCGTTCTTCATCGGAAAAACGCACGGCGTACTTTTTGAGTGAGGGAGGAACCATGTGGGTGATCAGCTGCGGTGTGCTGATGGGCGGAGCAAGCGCGACGATGTGTGTGATGTCCGGATGCAGTGCCGCGATATTGACCGCTGAAAGACCGCCCCAGCTGTGTCCGATGACAGAGATCTGCAGATCTGCATAATCGGGATCCGCCCGCAGCGCTTTTATAACATCATTGCAGTCGATCAGTGATTGGGCAAAGCCGCCTGTGTCGCTGCCGCCCGATTCCATGCATCCGGTATGGTCATACGCAAAGACGCGGAATCCGTGCGCGCAGAGCAGTGCGATCTCGGTCATATATCCTGTATGTCCGGAGCCCATGCCGTGCTCAAATACGACAAGGCGGTCCTCGCGGTATCCGTCGCACCAGTAAAAATATCCCGAAAGCGTATGGCCCAGGCAGGATGCAACGGGATAATGCGCGCTGTGCAGACCGGGAAAATCGGCAGCCGAGAAATAAAATACAGCACCGGTATCGTCTGCACGGGTATAGATCATGTCGGTGAATTTCTTTTTCAGAAAGCGGTAAAGCATAGTTGTTCCTTTCTGTGACAGGTTATTCCCAGAGGGTGAATTCCAGAAACACAACGCCGAGGAGCAGATTCAGAATGGTTGCTCCGATGAGCAGCAGCACTCGTTGTACCCGCGGCATCCCGCGGGTGGTGCGGAACAGGAGAACCTCAACGGTAATAAGCAGCAGATAAAACAGGATGCGCGCCGCGGAATTGGCTGAGAAATACGATTCAATGAGGAAACCGTTCATGTCAACATACGCTCGTCCTGATCCGAGCAGCGGCAGTGTGACGTACCGGTTGACAGGTGCATACAAAAGGGTAAAGAGCGGGGTGAGAAACAGTGGCCAGATGCGTCGGTTCCAGCGCGTCAGAAAGAAGACAGGTTTTTTCTGCGGTGGCTTCGGTGAACGCCCGGCTTCTGCTTTTTTTCGGATGGTATCGGCGTATTTTTCTTTCATAAGAGATCCTGATCATGCAGAAATGCGCGGCAGGCGAGCAGGGATGTACCGACCGCATTATCGGCAGAAAATGCCGGTGCGGCAAAAAAAGCACGGCTGCCGCGGGAGCTGCAGAAACGGCTGAGGGAATGCCGCATCAGTTGATTGGACATGACACCGCCGGCATACAGCACGTGATGCCCCGGATATTCTGCAAGTGCATTTTCTGTCATGTTGGACAGCGTTTTTTCAAGGAAAGTAAAGACAAATGCAGCGACCTCGTTGTCGGGAGAACCGGCAAGGTGCATCTTCTGCGCAAGGTTTTCAAGTCCGGAGAGATTGCAGTCACAACCGCGGACACAGATCTTCGGCGCGGGCAGCTTGCCTGTATACGTTTTGGCAAGCGCTTCAAGCGCAGGTCCGCATGGGAACGGCAGACCGAGCATCACGCCGATGCGGTCGATGGCCTGTCCTGCATGCAGATCAAGCGAGGTGCCGAGCATGGTGATCTCATAACGTCCCTTCTCGGGTACAACACGGAGCAGATCGGTGGTGCCGCCGGAGACGTGGAACGCAAGAAACGGAGTGCGCTCAAGCGATGTGTCGGCAGCATCCTCTGAAGGAATCGGTGTACCGTCGGGTGCATAAACCGCTGAATATGCGGCCGCCGCGATGTGTCCTTCCTGATGGGAAAATGTATAATAGGGAACGCGCAGTGCCGCTGCAATGCCGCGAGCAGCATTTTCGCCCGCCAGAAAGCATGGCATATAGGAGCCCTCTTGTCTGCGCGGTGTGGTCGAGCATCCGACGGCGCTGATGACTGTGTCATCGGGCAGAGCAGCCAGAAGACGCTCGAGGATGGGCGGAAGATTACAGGTGTGTGCAAACAGCGCATCCGATTGACGCAGACCCCGTTCGCCTGCTCGGACCGTCAATAGCTGTTTTTCCTGTCTTATGAGAAAACCGCCGGATACATAGCCCCGGTCCGGAGTGCTGCATGCGGCGGATGTCGTATAGTTGCTTGTATCAATGGCGAGGATGACGGGGATTTTCGGTTTTGTCATCTTATAACAATCCTTTATTTTTTGCGACAGCATTGACGACACCGTTGATGAAAGCGGGTGCTTTGTCATGGTCGTAGGTCTTTGCGATCTCCAAGGCTTCGTTGATGGCAACGGATGCCGGGACATCGTCGGAATAGAGCATTTCATAAATACACAGACGCATAATGGCACGGGATACCTTGGAAAGACGTTCCATTTTCCAGCCGACTGCGTGCTCCGCAATCAGTGCATCCAACTCGTCCAGGTGCTCCTCCATACCGAAGAACACAGCACGTACATAATCGTTTTCTTCGAATGCACGGTCTTCGATGGCCTCGTTATAAATTGCGGCAAAGGAACCGTCACGGTGAAAATCTGCTTCATATACAAGGGAAAAGATGGTTTCCCGCGCTTGTCGTCTAGTCATAATTATGATCATTGCTTTCGCGTAGCGAAAGATACCTTTCATGTGGAATTGGGGCTGGTTTTGCAGTGCAAAATCGTTGCCCGAAAACAACGAAAGCCACAAAACACAGTTTGATTATACATTTTCAAACCGGCTCCCGTCTTCAAGTCAAATGATTCTGATTTTATACATATTATATTATAGCAGATAATGCTGTTTCTGTCAAGAATTTACGGGAATTTTTATCACATTGTCTGTACGATCGGCATCGTGGAACCAGCGGTACACGGATTTGAGATTTTTTCAGACGGCGGTCAATTCTGACATTCTGTGCATATGATGGTAGAGGCGGTAGGCGTATACCGCTTGAATGAAAACGAATGTGATATGGAGGAATCAATCATGGGTGAATCGAGAAACGCTGTGCCCGGTCTCCGTACCGACGGGTTTGGCGGTCCCGGCGGCTGTGACGCGGTATACATCGACACGAACCGTATATTTGACAGCTGCCGCGACAAGGACTGCTTTGAGAATGTCCGCGTTTATCTGTCTGACATCGGACAGGAGATCATTGACCGCGCGTCGAGTGTGCGGGCAAAAACAGCAGAGGTAGTCGACAGCTGCATCAATGTATCGCCGATGAGCTTTAACCGCGGCTTTTATCAGATCCATGTTCGTATCTTTGTCAGAATGGAATTTGAAACGTGTGTCGGCGGAAAGGCCCAGTGTGTCGACGGGATCGCTGTTGTTGAGAAAACGGTGATTTTGTACGGTGGGGAGGGACATGTGCGCATTTTCCGCTCCAAAGCACAGAACGGTCCGTGCTGTGACGGGCCGGATCCCGACCGCATCTGCGATGACAATCTTCCGCAGGCTGTTTTTGAGGTCGCAGATCCCGTTGTGCTGTCGGCTCGGATTGTTGAAAAGTGCAGTTGTCAGATCGTCGCAGACACCTGCGGATGCGGCTGCACCTGCGGCTGCTGCAGCGGTGACATTCCGGATCGCGTGATGCATTGTCTTGGCGGTACGGTATGTATTTCCGAGGATGTCGGGCATTTATTACTGGTTGCACTCGGCTTTTTCTCTGTGATCCGGATGGAGCGTCCGGCTCAGTTCCTCATCAGTGCGGCGGAATACTGTGTGCCTGACAAGGAGTGTGTTTTTGCAGAGGACGACGACCCGTGCGCGGCGTTCCGCAGAATGGCATTTCCCGTGGAACAGTTTTGCCCGTCGGGTGCAGGACAGACAGGAAATACACCGCGCGGATGCGAACATCCAAAGCATCCGTCGGATTGCAGGGACGGCTGCCGGGGCTGATGCCTTTGCCGCATAAGAGCAACACAAACAAGCAAAAAAACGGCTGCCGTATCTGGTTACGGCGGCCGTCATTTTGTGTGAATTGAGGATTACTGCTGCAGGAACTGATGGAGTTCTGCGGGAAGAGCAGCGGGTGCGATGGAGGAGGTGATCACGCAGTTGATGTTGTTTGCATTGACAAATGCTGCGATTTCCTTGACAGCAAGTGCGAATTCTTCGACATTGTCGCGGCAGATCTTCAGAGCGGAGTCAACGAAGATATCGGTGATGTCATGGTTGGAAGCAACGATACCGCAGATGAAGCCGTAAAGAGCCTGTCCATCGCTGATGGCATATTCCTTTGTATCGATCAGGCGGACCTGATGCGTGATATCAAACTTCAGTTTATCGCCCTGTTCGAGGCAGACAACGGCGCCGTTGGTGTTGTTCGGTGCTGCGTTTACCATTTCGATCAGAGTCTTGGTCTTGCCGGAACCCTTGAGGCCAACAATCAGTTTTAACATAAGTATACTCCATTTCTCGGCAGAATCAAGTGTGTTTCCTGTCGGTTCTGAATTATGCAGACATCCTGCCGACGATCAAATCCGCCGAATCCGACAGTACATATATATCATACACGAAAATTGCAAAAAAATCAAGTGTTTCTTCATCAATTTCCGCAAAATCCGAAATTTTGTAAACTGCTCCAAATATCGCATCGGATATTTGTGTAATTTTCACAAAAACGAAGCCGGGACAGCTCAGCCGTCGATGCGTGCTTCAAGCGCTGCCTTGGCATCTTCATAACCGGGCTTGCCGAGCAGAGCAAACATGTTCTTCTTGTATGCTTCGACACCGGGCTGATTGAACGGGTTGACACCGAGGACATAACCGGAAATGCCGCAGGCTTTTTCAAAGAAGTAGACCATGTATCCGAAGTCATACGCGGTTCTGGAATCGAGCTCAAGCACCATTGCGGGAACGCCGCCGTCTGTGTGCGCAAGAGCTGCTCCCTTGTATGCCATGGAGTTGATATATTCAAGCGTCTTGCCGGTTAAGAAGTTCAGACCGTCGACGTTCGCTTCGTCATTGGGAACAAGCACTTCTGCACCGGTATCCTTGATGGAAAGAATCGTCTCGAACATGAGGCGTTCACCCTCCTGGATATACTGGCCGAGGGAGTGCAGATCGGTCGTGAAAACAACGGATGCAGGGAACAGACCCTTGTTGTCCTTGCCTTCGGATTCGCCGAACAGCTGCTTCCACCATTCGTTCATCATCGTCATGCAGGGCTCGTAGTCGACGAGGATCTCTGTCTTCTTGCCCTTGTTGTGAAGGATGTTTCTGTATGCTGCGTACTTGTAGCAGTCGTTTGCGGCAAGATCACAGACGGAATATGCCTCGCGTGCGTCAGCGGCACCCTGCATCATACCGTCGATGTCGATGCCCGCAACGGCGATGGGAAGCAGACCGACAGCGGTCAGAACGGAGTAGCGTCCGCCGCAGTCATCCGGAACGACGAAGGTTTCGCAGCCCATTTCGTCAGCAAATGCCTTCAGCGTACCCTTCTGTCGGTCGGTCGTGATGAAGACGCGATCCTTGATACAGTCCGGACCGTACTTCTTGATCAGCATGTCGCGGAAAATACGGAATGCGATCGCAGGCTCGGTGGTCGTACCGGACTTGGAGATGACGTTGAGACAGACATCCTTGCCCTCGCAGATGGAGAGAAGCTCTGCCGTTGCCTGTGCCGAGATGTTGCAGCCGGCAAAATAGATGTCGGGAGTATCCTTCTTTAAGTTATTGTAATAGGGGCTCTTGCAGAATTCGATTGCCGCACGTGCGCCGAGGTAAGAACCGCCGATGCCGATAACGATCATAATGTCGCAGGAGGACTTGATCTTTTCGGCTGCCGCCTTGATGCGTGCAAATTCTTCCTTGTCATAATCGACGGGAAGATCGACCCAGCCGAGGAAATCGTTGCCAAGGCCGGTTTTGCCGTGGAGCTTATCGTGCGCGGACTTGACGGAATCTGCGATTGCGCCAAGCTCGTGTTCGCCGACAAAGCCCGATAAAAATTTGTCGTTTAACTTGATTGCCATGTGTTGTACCGTTCCTTTCGGTGAAAGTCCGATGCCGTTCGGTTGGCGTCACCGGACTATTATTTTCGATAATAATTACTTAAATGATACAGGAAACGGTGCAAAATTGCAACAGAATATCATTACCAGATTGTGAACAAATTGTAAATCAACTGGTCTGTGCAGTCCCTCCGCTTAAAGTAAAGGCACGGAGCATGCGGGAGAGAAGTGTTGCGAAGCCAATGCGTGGCAGGTCACTCGGCAATGTGATGCTGACAGAACCGATCTCGGAATCCCCGATGAAATACTTGATTTGTCCGATGACATCACCTGCCGCAAGCGGTGCCTGCAATGAATCGGCGCATTCGACGGTGAAGGTGATCCCATCGGCATCTGCACGGCGTACAAGTGCGGAAAAGGCCGGATATTCTGCGCATACCGTGTCACAGAGTCCGCCGTGTACGGAAATCGGTTCAGTGATGCCGGCAGGATAGGTACGCACCTGCCAGCCGGAAAAGCCCCAGTCAAGCAGAGAAGCGGCAAGAGAATTGCGTGCATCCTTGGTCGATGCGCCCATGATGACGCAGATCAGATGCATTCCGTCGCGCTCCGCCGTTGCCGAAATACAGAATCCTGCCTTCGAGGTAGAGCCGGTTTTCAGACCGGTACAGCCTCGGTAAAAGCGGACGAGACGGTTGGTATTCGTCAGACCGAACGCGCCGTCACGGATGGAGTCCATCCAGATTGTCGTATAGTCAAAAACCTTTTGGTGCTGTAAGACCTGTCGGGTCATGATGGCGATATCACGTGCCGATGTCAGATGACCGATATCCTCGTCATCGAGTCCGTTTGTGTTTTTGAAGGCTGTATTCTGCATACCGAGCTCTGCGGCACGCTCGTTCATACGTGCGACAAACGCGCCCTCAGAGCCGCATACATGCTCAGCAAGTGCGACTGCAGCGTCATTCGCCGAGGCGACAATGACGCTTTTGAGAAGATCATCGACCGACATTTCTTCCCCTGCCTTCAGATAGACCTGTGAACCGCCCATGGAAGCGGCATAATCGGAGATGCGGACGGTATCGTCGGTGCTGATGCTCCCGTCATCGATCGCCTCCAGCACGAGCAGCATCGTCATGACCTTTGTTACCGATGCGGGGGGGAGTGCAGCATCTGCGTTTTTCTCAAACAGAACCGTCCCGGTGGAGGCTTCCATGAGGATTGCGGATTTTGCATCGATGTCGGAAAATACCGGACTGTCATCTTTGGCTGTGACCTTTGGAGAGAGGGTGGGGAGCAGACAAAAAAGGCATAAAAAAATACAGCAGAACCGTTTTTGCATAAGGGCTTCTCCTTTGCTTTGTGGTTTTGCTGTATTCTATGCGATTGTCAGCAAACAAATACCTTGAGTGCTTCGGCAAGTGCTTCGGCATCCGCTTTTCTTGCGTCGGAATGGATCTGGACGTTGACGGGCTTTGACAGATCCAGCGAGAAAATGCCCATAATCGACTTGGCATCGACGAGATAGCGTCCTGCCGCGAGGTCCACATCGACGGGCGATGCCGATGTGATGGCGACGAAACGGCGGACGTCGTCCATTTTGGTCAGACGGATATCAAACGTAATCATATTGGCTCTCCTGTACATGGAAACAGAAAAAGAGCACGGTTTTTGTGCTCTTTTCTGAATACTGATTAACCTTCTTCGGGAACGTATGCGGTATAGGTGTAGGTGATCACGTCGCCGTCTGCGATGGCGGTTTCGTTTGCCTTCGCAGTTGCTTCTTCACCGTTGACCGTGAATACCCAGTACATGAACGTACCGTCTTCCAGCTGGGTGTCGGGGTAGCCTGCGATGCTCAGCTCGTAGCGATCAGACCAGGTAGCTCCGAGATCCGGATAAGTTGCGTTTGCTTCGTTGACAGCGAGTTCGACGGTCGGGGTTTCGGAATTGATCTTGATTTCGTAGTTGACGAACTCGGAACCGTCGTTCAGGACGAACTTCAGGGTGACGGTGATGTCATTTGCGGAAGAACATCCGACACACATACCGATCATCATGACGCACGCGAGAACAAGCGCAAGAATTCTGAACTTTTTCATTTTGAGATTTTCCTCCTGTAAAAATGACTTTGGTCTTGTCGAGACGGAATTGTCATGCGACAGCCAAGCCTTGTATGGAGATTATACTATGAAAACGCGGTTTTGTCAATAGGTAAAACATGAAATTTATTTGACTTTGTAAAAAATAAACAAAAACCAAATGCCGAAGCTGCAAAAAACGTCAACAAAATTGTTTAAGATGTATAATATTGTTGTGTAAACGAACTTTGTTGATGCGTACCTGCATGGTTTTATATCGCAGCAGAAAGAAAGACAAGGAATGTGTTCCATATGCCGGATACGATCCACAGAATTCCGAGTCCAAGACACAGGCGCATCGCGTATCCGATACAGAGCAGTGCAGCAATTGCAGCAGCTGCCGCGGTCAGAAGGCACAGCAGCGCCGGTGCACGGTAAAGCAGCAGAAGTGCCCAGAGAAAGGCGAGGAGCAGCTGCATCGTACAGACCGGGACAAATACCGAAAGGCACCGTCCGCAATGCTCTCCCGGCATAGACAGCACCGCCGCCGCACAGAGTGCCGGTGCGGCACATGAAAATACAAACCACAGCGGAAGCAGGATCCACCAACAGAATGCAGGCATAACAGCCGGAAAAAACATTGCTTTCCAACCGACAAGACTTGCAAGGAGTACGGATGGTGCGCACGGCAGAAGAAAACAGAAAAAGAACAGCGGCTTTTTGAGTACGGCATACAGCTGAGCAAAAGAACAGAGCAGACGCATACCGGAGCGGCGGAATGGCGTTTTCATTATGAACCTCCCATTTATCAATGAGTTTGCTCCATTACGGAGAAATTTATTCCAAGGTATGGAATTTGGCTTGAAAATATGATATAATGGGAGCATCAAAGAAAAAAGGTGAAGCTTATGACGCTGATTATTGCGGAAAAGCCGAGTCTGGGGCGCAACATCGCCGCGGCACTCGGCGCGACACAAAAACAAGAGGGCTGTCTTGTCGGCGGCGGATATATTGTCACATGGGCCTTCGGGCATCTGTTTTCGCTGTGTGACATTGAGGACTATTCCGATACACAGGACGAAAAACCGCGTTGGACACTGGACAATCTTCCGTGTTTTCCTGCGGAATTCCGCTTCCGTCTGCGCGGAACGGAACAAGGAAAAAAGAAAAAGAAGCCTGCAAAGACAAAAGGCGGAAAAACGGCATTCGGCGACGACGGCATTCCAAGGCAGTATGAGCTGATCGAGTCCCTGTGCCGCCGGGACGATGTGACCGCGATCGTCAATGCAGGGGACGCCGACCGTGAGGGTGAGATCATTGTCCGTCTGATCCTGCAGAATGCGATGGCCGCAAAACGCGGAAAGCCGGCAGTCGACAAGCCCCTGTACCGGTTGTGGCTGCCCGATCAGACCGAGCAGACCATCCGTGCTGCGGCCGCATCTCTGACGCCGGAATCGGAATATGACAACCTTGCAAATGAAGGATACGCACGGACGTATGTCGATTGGCTCTACGGGGTCAATTTAACGCGTTATGCAACCATCCGGTGCGGAACGCTTCTGCGGGTCGGACGTGTCATTGTTCCGATTGTCCGCGCGATCTATGAGCGGGATATGGAGATCCGCAATTTTGTTGCGCGGCCGTATCTGTGTATACAGTCCAAGGAAAAAACGCACGGACAGGTGCTTGAACTGACCTCAAAGCAGGAGTTTGACGCAGACGATGCAGGACGTGCTGCGGCACAGGCGCTTTGCGAGCGGTATAACGCCGGGCGCGCGGTGGTTACGAAGCTGACAAAGAAACGGGAGATCATACAGCCCGGCAAGCTCTATTCGCTGTCGGCTCTGCAGAATATGCTCGGAAAAAAATACAAAATGCCGATGGATAAGAGCCTTGCCATTCTGCAGAAGCTCTATGAGGAGGGCTATGTTACTTATCCGCGTACCAACTCCGAATATCTGGCGACTGCGGAAAAGGAAAAGATCTCCGACATTCTGAAAAAGGTGCGCAATATCGGCTATCCCGTTGTATTCAAGGACTCCAAGCGGATCTTTGATGACGCAAAGATCGAATCGCATTCCGCGCTGACGCCCACTTACAAAATACCGTCCAAGGACAAACTGTCGGAGGACGAAAACAAGGTTTATGCGGCGATCTTCCGTCGGTTTGCGGCGGTGTTCTGTGAGCGGGACTGTGTTGCGGAGAAGACGGAAGCGGAGATTTCGCTGTTTGAGGGTGATGTGCCGCTCGAGGTCTTCCGCCTGCGCGGAACGGTCATTGTCGAGGAAGGCTGGATGAAATACGACGATGCACCGAAAAAGCATAAGACGCTGCCGGTGCTGACCGAGGGGGAGCAGGTGAAGATCAACTTTATGCCTGTTGACCGCGAGACAAAGCCGCCGGAGCACTATACGATCGAAACACTCAACAATTATCTGAAAAATCCGTTCAAGGATGACAAGACCTCAAAAAAGAAAGCCATGGCGGCGCTTGGCGTAAGCGAAGATGAGGAATCGGAGGGCGACGATACGGAGGACTACCGTGCCATTTTTGAAGGGCTTGAGCTCGGTACGGAGGCAACGCGCACCGGCATCATTGACAACGCAAGACAGTCCGGATACATTCAGCTCAAAAAGGATGTCTATACGATCCTGCCAGACGGTGAATTCATGATCGAGTCGCTTGCAAAAATGGAGATCACGATGGACAAATATAAGACCTCCACTCTTGGACGGTCGCTCAAGCGCGTGTTCCGCGGCGAGGATACGGTCGGAGATTGTGTGGCTCTTGCGGAGCGGGAGATACAGGAGATCTTTGATAAACGCGGGACAACAACTGTGACTAAGGTTCCGTATCAACCCAAAGGAAAACGCGGTATGAAAACCGCGAAGCCGGATGCATACAAGGGCCCTGCCATCCGCGCGGGTGCATGCCCCCTTTGCGGCTCGGACATTGTCCGAGGATCGTATGCATGGGGCTGTATGGGGTACAAGTCCGGATGCGGCTTCCGCCTTTCGGCGGTCATCCTTTCCCACACGTTTACACCGGAAGAGGTCGCACAGTATCTTGAAACCGGCCGCACGCCGCTGATTACCGATTTCATTTCAAAGAAGAACAAAAAATTCTCGGCGTATCTGCAGCGCGACGGGGCGAATGCAAAGTTTGTCTTTGATGATTCGCATAAGCCGTCTGCTGTGACGGAAACCGACGGAGAGGATGCTCCGATACCGACAGAGGCACCGCCGCTGCCCGAAAACGGTTGATGCCGTTTACTGACTTGGGAAAGTGCACAAAAACAGATTGTGGATTTTGTGAAAAAACCGACTTGACGATTCTGTGGAAATTTTGTATAATATATATATAAATTTTGTTGAATGAAATAAGGAGATTCGATATGAACCGTCCAATTCTTTCTGCGGTATTGCTGTCACTGCTGGTGCTTGGCACTGTTTCCTGCGGTGATGCAGGAAAGGGAACTGCCGTGACAGAAACGGCATCTGCATCGGCAGAAACCGAACAGACACCGGTCACAGAAGTACCTCTGCTTCCGGATTCCATCGAAGCTGTTGATATGAACGGCTTTCAGCTTGGCATCAAGCATCACAATCAGACAACGCTTTCGTGGGCAAAGAACCATCTTGAAGTTGAAGAACAGGATGGCGATCTGTTTAATGATGCAATATATGAACGAAACCGTACCATTGAGGAGATGTTCAACTGTGAGCTTGTGATTGAGCCGGTCGATTGGATCTATGCACCCGATGTCGGCAAAGAAGTCATGGCAGGTGATTCAACCTACGATGTATGGTATGTTTACGATATTCTCATTCTTGACTGCATTGAATACCTGATGCCTTGGGAAAATCTTGTGCATGTTGATTTGTCGCAGCCATGGTGGAATCCGAGCGCAACAGATGTGTTTGAGCTTGGCGGAAATCATTATGCGGCTGCGGGTAATTATTCCGTATCTGTTTTGTCCCGTGCTTCCGGTTTCACTTTCAACAAAGAAATCTATAATTCCATCGGAAATGACAAAACCCTTTATGATTTTGTCCGTGACAACGAGTGGACTGTTGACAAGATGGCTGAGGTATGCATTGATGCATATCGGGACATCAACGGTGACGGTATGCTCGATGACAACGACAGCTACGGCGTCAACGGTTCCTACAAGGAACTTTACAATCGTCTGATTCTCGGCTCCGGTGTCCGGTATGTCAAGATGGACAACGATGGCTTTCCGGTCTTCTCATTGCCCGGGGACGAAAGCGCGATCAACCGTATCCTCCATATCATCGATCTGTTTGCGGACAGACGTGCCTATGCATCACAGTCCGGTTCAATTCCCGAAACGGAAGGGCTTGGCAGTCTGAAGGGCGGAACGGTTCTTATGGTCGTCGACAACTTAAATGGCCTTGAACACAACCGTGACCTTGATATGGAGCTTGGTTTTGTCCCCTGCCCGAAGTATGATGCATCACAGGATCGGTATTATGCGCCGTCCTTCGGTGCGGAGGTTGCGGTTCTCCTGAAGACCCTGCCCGAAGAACGCTGGGAAAACGTTGGTATTCTGATGGAAGCAATGAACTATTATTCCGATGCGTTTGTCATTCCGATGTACAAGGAGGTTCTCATCAAGACGAAATATGCACGCGACGAGGAATCCGGCGAAATGCTTGACATCGTCATTGATTCCATCAGCTTTGAATTCGGTCTGAATGCATGGCAGAATACTGTCGCCAATCCGTTTGTGCAGGGTGCGATCATGAAGAACAACGCAAATGTCATGTCGACCTTGGAAACCATGACAAAGAGCGTCAACACACAAATCAAAAAGCTCAGCGAAAAAATAAAAGAATTTGAGTAAAGGGGAGATCCGAGATTATGAAACGTAGACTTCTTTCCGCCGCACTTCTTGCCGTACTTCTGCTCAGTGCCGTATCTTGCGGAGATGCAGGTACAACAACTGTTGACAGCGGTAATTCTTCCGATGTCACAGGTACTGAAACCGAAGCTGTCACTGAAATCCCCAAATTGCCCGATTCTGTGCAGCAGATCGATATGAACGGATTTGAGCTGAAGATCAAGCATTTTTCCCAGGATTGGCTGTCATGGGCAAAAAATACACTTGAAGTGGAAGAACAGGATGGCGATTTGTTCAATGATGCTGTTTATGAGCGCAACCGCACCATTGAGGAGCTGTTTAACTGCAAGCTGACAGTCGAAGATGTCGAAATCATCAACGCTTCCGATGTACAGAATGAGGTCATGTCCGGAGATTCCAACTATGATATCTGGTATAACTATGATATCTGGGTGCTGAATGCTCTGCAATTTCTGATGCCATGGGAGAATCTTGAAAATGTCGATCTGACGCAGCCGTGGTGGAATCCGATGGCTACAAATGTATTCGATCTTGCGGAAGATCATTACGCTGCGGCTGGAAATTTCTCCCTCTCTGTTCTGTCGCGTGCATCGGGCTTTTCATTCAACAAGACCATATATAACAGTCTCGGCATGGAAAAAAGCCTTTATGATATTGTGCTTGACAACGAGTGGACAGTTGACAAGATGTATGAAATCTGTGTTGCTGCACAGAAAGATTTAGACGGTGACGGTCAGATTACCGTGACGGATCAGTTCGGTGTCAACAGTTCTTTCAAGGAGTTGTATGCGCGTCTGAATTACGGCTCCGGTATTGCATATGTTTCCCGTGATGAGAAAGGGTACCCCGTATTTTCGATGCCCGGAGATACGGCAGCAATCAATAAGTTTCAGCATATCTACGATCTGTTCTCCGATCCGCGCGCGTTCTATGCGACTGACAGAACCAATGCGGAATCCGGCGGATATGGTGACTTCAATGGCGGCAAGCTGCTCTTTGTGTCCGATAACCTGCTGGGACTCGAGAACAAGCGAAATCTTGATCTTGAGATCGGTATTGTTCCTTGTCCGAAGTACGATTCGGCGCAGGACACCTTCTATTCGCCGTCATTCGGCGCTGAAATTGCAGTGCTTTTGAAGACCCTGCCCGAAGATCGCTGGGAGAATGTCGGTACTTTAATGGAGTCGCTGTGTTATTATTCTGATGCATTTGTCATTCCGATGTACAAGGAAGTTCTGCTCAAGACAAAGTATGCAAGAGACTCCGAATCGGAAGCAATGCTCGACATCATCATTGATTCTGTCAGCTTTGAGTTCGGTCTCAATGCATGGCAGGATACCGTTGCAAATCCGCTCATCATCAATGCTGTTGTCAAGGGAGACGGCAACATTGCTTCAACGCTCGAAAAAATGGAAAAATCGGTCAACAAGCAAATTGAAAAGCTTATTGAAACCGTAGAAGAAAATCAGTAATCCGCGCGGGAATTCCGTTTTAGAGACGGGATTCCCGTTTTTTTGTTCACAGGGTCTTGCATTATTTGGGAAAATGTGTTACAATGAGGCAAATTACAGTTGAAATGTGAGGCTACATATGGCAGGAACACTCGTCATCGGCTTTGTCTTTGTCGACATCAAAGGCTTTGCCGGTGGAAACTACAATCCACTCGGACGCAATCTCGGCGAAATTCGCTTCATTCACGGCGGGGTCAGCCGAAACGTTGCGGAAAATATTGCAAATACCGGAATGCCCGTGTCCTTTGCGTCTCTGACCGAGGATTCGGCACTTGGCAACGATGTCACAAAGCGGCTGTTTGCCCACGGATGCGACACCACCTATATGAAGACCGTCGAACGCGGCGGCATCGGTACCTGGATGGTCATTCTTGACGAAACGGGAAATGTCGCGGGACAGATTTCCTCGCCGCCGGATACCGCTGCTCTGGAAGCACTGATCGCACAGCGCGGTGACGAAATGGTCGCAGGCTATGACAGTATCATTCTGGAGCTTGATACCTCCGAGGCGCTTGATGAAGCTGTGCTGGCACTGGCAAAGAAGTACGGCAAGCCCGTCTACACGGTCGTCGGCAATATGAGTATCATTTTGGCGCGTCCCGATTTTGTCGCGGCGTTGGACTGCTTTGTCTGCAATGAAATTGAGGCGGGCAGAATGTTCGGACTGGATCTTTCCAAAACCGCGCCCGACGACATGCTCGCACTTCTCAAAGAGAAGATAGCCGCAGTCGGATGCCGTGCGATGGTCATTACGATGGGTGAGCAGGGCGCTGTCTATTACGAGCGCGACACGGGAATCGGCGGTATCACACCTGCTATCCCGACGAAGCTGGTAGACTCGACCGGAGCCGGGGATGCATTCCTGTCCGGTGTTGTCATGGGATTGTCGCGTGGATTGCCGCTGTTGCGTGCCGTTGACGCCGGAACCGCACTGGCTTCCGCAACCATTCAGACAGACGAGAGCTGTGCTGCTCCCGATCCTGCATTCTGGATACGGTTTCAATAAACAGGAGGAATGACAAGATGAGAAAAATCAACTGTGCCGACTACGGCATCCGTCCGGGCGAGGACATTACAGAAGCGCTGTATCAGCTGTTCTGTGACAATCCCCGCGATACGGAATTTATTCTCGATTCCGGCGATTACTGCTTTACACCCAAATTTACATACGACTACCGCCTTTCCAACACCGATGTACTGCCGGAGCGCAAGCTTGGAATCTGGATGCGCAATATGGAGAACATCGTGCTCGACTTCTCCGGTGCGCATCTGTACTTTGCAGGACAGATGCAGCCCTTCACGCTTGACCACTGTGTCAATATTACGGTGAAGAATGCGGTTGTGGACTGGAAAAAGCCGCTTGTTGCAGAGGGCATTGTCCGTGCTGTCGGTGACGGTTATGCCGATCTCTATATTGATCCTGCGGTATTCCCGCATAAGTACGAGGACAACTGGCTTTCCTTTGATACCGGCAATGACGAATGGTATCCGCTCCACCGATGGTCGTCCATTCAGTTCGACTACAATACAAGATGCGTCAGACGGGCGACGGGTGACTGCTTTGTTCCCACCGCAATCAAGCCGCTTGGGGACTCGGTTTATCGCTTCCATGCAAACGGTGCGGAAACAGCCGCGGTCGGCAACATCTTCGTTCTGCGCCACAATGACCGCATCCATGCCGGTGCGTTCTGCGAAAAATGCCGCGATGTTACCTTTGAGGACATCACGTTCCATTCCTGCGGCGGTCTCGGTTGTCTTGCACAGTTCAATGAGAATCTGACCTACCGCCGCGTCCATTTCCTGCCGAACACCGATGCAGGACGGCTCGTTTCCGGCGGACGCGACGACGGTATGCATATCACAAACAACCGCGGAACCGTTACCATCGAGGAGTGCTCCTTTGTCGGTCTGATGGATGACCCAATCAACGTGCACAGCTGCTGCGTCACGGTATCCGAAGTTGTCGATGCGCGGACACTCGTATGTCACTATGAGCATCCGCAGGCGTGCGGCTTCCGGTATTGGGCAGAGCAGGGTGACACCATTACCTTCATTGAGCGCAAGCATATGAACAGCATCGCACAGGCGACGGTGGATTCCTATACGCTCGGCGATACCTACGACACCTTTACCGTTGTCTTTGCAGAAGACCTGCCCGCCGAAATTCTGGAAGCGGCAAAGACACCGGCGGCACTTTCGCTTGACAATCTGACCAATACGGCAGCATTTGTCTGTCGGAACAACCGCTTCGGCTCCTGCCGTGCGCGCGGTGTGCTTCTGTCCACGCCAAAGCCTGTCCGCATCACGGGCAATGTCTTTGCATCGTCCGGCGCGGCAATCCTGGTGGCGGGTGACTCCAACTACTGGTTTGAGTCGGGCGAATGTCACGATGTCGAGATTGCGGACAACGTGTTCACCGATGCGTGTCTGACCTCGGTATATCAGTTTGGAGAGGGCATCATTTCGATCTGTCCCGTCGTTCCTGAGCCTGTGACCGCATTGCCGTTCCACAAGAACATCCGCATCCATGACAATGTCTTTGATACGGCGGATACACCTGTTGTCTCCGCTTTTTCGACGGCATATCTGACCTTTGAGAACAATACGGTCTTCCGCTCGCCTGCCGCGGAAAAGTGGCACCCTACAGCAAAGGGTCTGATCCGTCTCGACCACTGCATGAACGTGACCGCGAAAAACAACCGCTTTGTCGGACCGTTTACATTGCCGAAATACGAAATCAAGGAATCTGTCGATCTGATACTGGAGGACTGACCATGACCAACA
>JAFTLK010000400.1 GCA_017455975.1 Clostridia bacterium
AGGAGGATACAACGATGCATTTTAACGACAGAGAAGAAATTATTTCGCTGACACCGCAGTGGACAGGAGAACGCCTGCCGGACGGTCGCCCGAAGGTAGACACAAAGTATCTGCGTGCGCTAAAAACACTGACGCTGGAGGAGGTATGGAAGCCGATCTTTGTCAAAGGCTATGAAAGCCAGTTTGAAGGACGGCTGCAGACATTGCACGATGACGGACGAAAGCTGATCGGCAGAGCGGTCACGGCAACATACTGTCCTGTCCGTCCCGATCTGGACGCTGTGGTAAAGGAGATCGGACGGTCAGAGGGACGAACCGGTACCTACAATCAGTGGGTAATCGACAACCTGATGGAAGACGATGTGCCGGTCATTGATATGTATGACAAAATTTATAAAGGAACCTTTCTCGGCGGCAACCTGACAACGGCGCTGAAAAACAAAACGAAAAATCCCAACGGCGGCGCTGTCATCTGGGGCGGTATCCGGGACGTGGAACAGATGAAAAAGGTGGAGAACACGCAGGTCTATTACCGCGGCATTGACCCGACCCCGATCCGCGATTTTGTCATGACCGGATATAACACCGTGACACGGATCGGCAATGCGGTCTGTCTGCCCGGAGATGTTGTGTTCGGTGCCGGAGGCGGCGTGTTATTTATCCCAAGCCATCTGGTAGAGGAGGTCGTCGGCGGTGCGGCAAAAACACAGGTCAAGGACATGTTCGGGTTCGAGATGATCGCGCAGAATAAGTTCACCACCGCACAGATCGACAAAAATACATGGAGTCGTGAAATGCTCGACCTTCTTCTGGACTTCATTGAAAAAGATGACCGTGCTGCGGCATACAGAGGCCTTGACTGGTCACACGAATATGACCTTGCAATCAACGGCGATCTCACGGATACGCAGTCTGCCTTATAATGCAGTTGATTCAGGCTGAAAACGAAAGGATCGATTATGATTCGGTTATTTGATTCTCATACATGCATGGATATCTGTCTGAAAAATTCAAATCCGTATGTAGCGCTTGCCGCAGAGGATTTAAGAAACGATTTTGCTCGTATCAATAAAGCCGGTATCAAACCGACCGTCATCCGCGAAGAACGTGCATGTTGTATTGTAATCGAGGAAAACAGTATAGAGGATGACCGTGCCATCGAGAATGAAAGCTATTCTATCCGGACAGAGGGAAATGTCATCCACATTTCCGCGGACAGTTATCTTGGCTCTATGTGGGGCATCTATGCTTTCAGTTCGGATATTCTTGGGATTGATCCGTGCTATCTGTTCAATGATATGGCACTCCCTGAATACAGCACGCTGGAAACGGATGACATTGCGATTTTTCAAAAACCTGCAATAAGCGGATTCCGCGGGGTATTCATCAATGACGAGGACCTTCTGACCGGCTGGCAGGACGGCGGGGGACTTCGGTATATCAACTATCCGTGGTACGGCCTCACAGTTGCTCCGCGTGCCATGGAAATGGTTGTCGAAACGGTGCTTCGCCTCCGAATGAATCTGATCATTCCGGCTTCGTTTCTGGATATTGACAATCCCCCGGAAAAATTGCTGGCAGACACAGCGGCAAAACGCGGTTTGTATTTGTCTCAGCATCATGTGGAACCGCTCGGTCTGTCTCATTTTGCGCTGGAAAACTATTGCCGGAAATTCTCAAAGAGCGGCGAATACTCCTATGTCCGGAATCCGGAGCTTCTGGACGAGGCATGGCGGTATTATGCGGCGAAGTGGGCAGGATATGACCGTGTTGTCTGGCAGCTCGGTCTTCGCGGAAAAGCAGACCGTCCCATGTGGGAGGAAGAAAAACCGGGAGAAGACGACCTGCAAAAATACGGTGCCTTTATCAGCGGGGCGATGCAGCATCAAAAAGAGATTGTCATGCAGGCAACCGACGGTCGGGCGCGGCACTTTACATCCACCCTCTGGATGGAAGGCGCACAGCTGATGGAAAAAGGCTATCTTTCAACGGACAACTCGGTCATCCATGTGTTCGCGGACACCGGAACCAATCAGATGTACGGGGCTGAGTATTATCGGATTCCCCGCTCCGAACAACATCGGTACGGCATTTATTACCATCTTCAGTATCATCATGAGGGGCCGCATCTTGCGCCGCAGACAGGACTTGACAAGCTGTATTTCAACATCCGTACTGCCCATGCGCGCGGGGATCATTCCTACTTCATCATCAATATATCCAATGTCAGAGAATTCGTTTTTGAGCTTCGTGCCTGTGCCCAAATGCTGTGGGATATAAGTGCATTTTCAAAAGAGGCTTATATGCGCAGATACTGTTCTGTTTTCGGGGAATATGCCGGAAAAATGCAGGACATCATTGCCGATTATTATCGGTATCTGCCGGAGCTTGATATTGCATATCTGAAAAAGGATCTGCCGAAATACTTCAATTACGATTATGAGACCCGCTCTCCGGATATCAAGAATTTTATTTTGAAAGAAGGAAATATTCTTACCCACGGCAGAGAAATCATTTCGTCCTTCCGCGCACAGCTGCGCGATAATCTGTATCCGGAATATGCAGCAGAACTGGAGACAGCTATTCCGCGGTATGAGGATATGCAAAGAAGACTGACAGACATCTGCGCGGTCGTACCGGAAGATGTCCGGCAGCATATCACATGCAAATGGCTGCTGTATACGACGATGCTGCTGAATGTTTACCGATGGTATGAATGTCTTTATGCCGCCAAAGGGTATTATGATCAGAAAGATTGCGTGAATATGACAGCTTCTCTGAAAAAAGCCTGTGCCTGTCTTGAGGAATACCTTCACTTCAGAACCTGTGCCGAATACGGAATCTTTCAGCATTGGTTCAGAGGGGATACGAAAATGA
>JAFTLK010000401.1 GCA_017455975.1 Clostridia bacterium
GGCATCTGCGGCGGCGTGGATGTCAGCGTCATAGAACAATAAGAAAATTTTAGGATAAGGAGATATATCAAAATGAAAACACTTGGACTGCAGTTATATACTGTCCGCAATACGATGGATACCGCAGACAACATCCGCGAAACCTTCCGCCGCATCAAGGCGATGGGATATGACGAAGCACAGACGGCAGGCTGTACCGTTCCTTATGAACAGTTCGGTCAGATTGCAAAAGAAGAAGGCGTTGTCATTATCGGTACGCACGAGGGCTGGAATCAGGTTTACGACGCTCCCGTGGAACAGGTTGTCGCAAACCACCGTGCACTCGGTACAACGAATGTCGGTATCGGTGCGTACTATTTCCACTCCGAGGAGGAAATTTACACGTTCTGTGAACATGCAAACGAGCTCGGCGCACGGCTCAAGCCCTATGGCATGAAGTTTACCTATCACAACCATTCCTTTGAATTCCGCAAATGGGGCAATGAGGGCAAGACCGCGATGGATATTCTCGCAGAACGCCTCGACCCCGAAACCGTTTCGTTCGTGCTCGATACCTATTGGGTACAGCATGGCGGCGGCGATGTCCGTGCATGGATCGAGCGCCTTGCGGGACGCATCGACATCCTGCATCTGAAGGACATGGGCGTCAACGAAAACGGTCCGTTCATCACCGAATGCGGCAACGGCAACATCAACTTTGACGGCATCATCCCGCTGGCGGAAGCATGCGGCGTCAAGCACTTCTGCGTCGAGCAGGACATCTGGCCGGGTGATGCGATGGATTCCGCTGCATTCTCCGCAAAGTATCTGAAGAAATTCCTTCGCTGATACATAGAGGATGTAACCCATGAGATATGAAAACAACTGGGAATCCTTGAATGCCAGACCTGTTCCGAAGTGGTTCGGCGAGGCCAAATTCGGCATTTTCATTCACTGGGGTCTGTATTCCGTGCCGGGATACACCGCGCGCGGACAGTACGCCGAGTGGTATATGAGACAGATTGAGGATCCGGCACATCCGGCGCGCCTGTTCCATGACCGCACCTACGGTCCGAACTTCAAGTATGAGGACTTTGTCTCCGGCTTCCGTGCGGAGCTGTTTGATGCCGATGCATGGGCAAAGCTGTTTCAGCGTGCCGGTGCGAAGTACATCAACCTCGTTTCCAAGCATCATGACGGCTTCTGTCTGTATCCGTCGAAGTATGCGTGGAACTGGAATTCGTGGGATGTCGGTCCGCACAGGGATTTCTGCATGGAGCTGCGGCAGGCAATGGAAGGCACGGGCGTGAAGTTCGGTGTCTATCATTCGGTTTATGAATGGTTCCATCCGCTGTATCTGGAAAACCCCGAAGCGTATGCACTGGAACATCTGCATCCGATGCTGAAAGAGCTGATCTGCCGCTATGAGCCGTGGACGCTGTTCACAGACGGCGAATGGGAGCAGACGGCAGAGACATGGCATTCGACGGAGTTCTTACAGTGGCTGTACAACGATTCTCCCGTGCGCGACACCATCGTTCCCAACGACCGCTGGGGCAAGGGCACACGCGGCAGACTCGGCGGCAACTTTACAACCGAGTATGGCGAAATCGAAGGCGGACGGCGCATTGAGGATGTTGTGCTTGACCGACCGTTTGAGGAATGCCGCGGCATCGGCAAGTCCTTCGGCGTCAACCGCATTGAGACGACCGAAGACTACATGAGTGCAAAGGAGCTGCTCATCACGCTGTGCGAGCTGGTTTCCAAGGGCGGCAACTTCCTGCTCAACATCGGTCCGAATGCGGACGGTACGATTCCCGTCATCATGGAAGAGAGGCTTTTGCAGATGGGTGACTGGCTGTCGGTCAACGGCGATGCCATCTACGGCACGGAGATTTATACAAAGCACGTGCAGAAGGAGATTTTCTATACAAAGAAGGACGATACGGTCTACGCGATCCTGACACGCTTCCCGTTTGGCTGTGTCACGCTGGACGAGGTTCCGTATACACCGACCATGACGGCAAGTTTGCTGTCCTGTCCCGACGCACCGATTACCGTGCGCGACAACGGCGGAAAAGTCGAGCTGTGCTTTGCGCCGATCAACCCCGAGGATGTCAAGTGTCAGTGGCTGTATGCTGTGGCGCTGAATCCGTAATCAAATAAGAGAACCGCATGGAGTACCTGTTAGAAGGTGTTCCATGCGGTTGTTTTGTTACGTTTGGTTTTGGCGGTTGTCAATGACCGGCATTCCGCAGAAGTAACAGTGTGTGCGGTCGGGATACGGCAGGACATCGGAGCAGAAAACGCAGATGCGCGGCGCGGGTGCTCCGGAACGCTTCAGAATCATGGGGTACTTTGTTCCGCGGAAATAGCGGACAACATCGCCCTCACGGTAAATGATCGCATCGAGTTCGGGATTGCGGGGAATACAGCGGCGAAATGTTTGGCCTTTTGCCGTTCGGACGGTCAGAATCTCGTTGTTTTCGTCATTTGCGGTAGATGTGGGGAGCGCACCGGGGCTGTGATATTTTACCCGGATCAGCGTGCCCTCCCACGGAACATCAAACAGCCACGGAAACAGGCCGATTTTCAAAAGACCGATCAGGTAAAGCACCAGCCAGATGATCGCCGACGGAAGCGGCTTGACGTGGTGGGTGAGAAAATATTCATGCAAAAACAGCAGCTCAACTGCGGTGACTGCGGCGATCCACAGCGCGGACAGCAGGAGAATCCTTACAGAACGGAGGGTGATTTTGCGAAGGATTTCGGGATAGTCTGTAAGCGGATTGGAAGATTTCACGATGTTAATTCCTCCGGCTTCAAAATTTCTGCATGACAGGAAAGACAAATTTCCGTCTCAGAGGGATTGTCTTTTCCGCAGAGGACACAGACCGCAGGCGGTGCTTCGCCGTCACGGTGAACGATGAATGGGACATAGGTGCCGCGCAGATAGACAACGCGATCACCAACATGGTAAAGTTGCGAGCCGATTGTATTTTTACCCCACATTTTCCTTGTATCTTTGCTGATAAGTGTTTGGCGAACCTTTCTGCCATTGGATTTTCGTATGAACAGATCGAGTTCATAGACATATCTTCCCCCGCCGCCGCGTGCAAGTCCGGCAAGTTCAACACGGTTGAGATCATTAATACGGATAACGGTTCCTTCCCATGAATAATCAAACAGGAATCGAAACAGACCGAGACGAATCGGTACAATCAGAGAAAGCAGAATCCATATGCCAATCGCAGTAACAATACCGAGCTTTTCAAGTGTATAGTCATAAAAAACCGTCAGCTCAAATATCGTAACAAGGATGAGCCATAGAACAGAGGGAATGATAAAATTCCGGAATTTTCTGCGGCGGTAGGCGCAGATATCGGGATTTGTGGTCTTCATGAGAATACTCCTTTCGTTTACTGTCAGATGATCGTTTGAATATCGGAATTCTTATCTTCACGGCGGAATACATAATAACCGACCATTCCCGTATGCACATAGTCACCGTTTTTGTGCTCCATGATCAGATAATCATTGTTTTTGTGCCGACGGTATTCGTAATGTAAAGTGAACTGTTCTGTGATGATATATCCAGCGGTATACCGACAAGCTGCTTCAATCAATCCGCGAATGGATGGCAATACCATCAATGCCTCACCATTATCATAAAAGTGGATTCCGTCATACATATATGTAAATGACGAGAAATCTTCGTTTCGTTTTTCCGGGGAGAACAGATCGGGAGATGTAACAAAATCGATCGTTTTCCAATATCCAATGATTTTGGGATCGGGATGATATGGCAGATTCAGATCGTCCTGAAAAACTTGTGCAGTTTCCTGTGTGTAGATTGCTGTGTCAATTTGTCGGAAGATGCGGACACCGTCGGAATTTTCTTCGCCGATTATTTTGGCGGAAATCCATTGAACAGCAAGATAGGTTTCGCCGTTCGCGGAGAAAAGCGTACATGGTTGTGATACGATCAGGTTGTATGTCAACAAATGACAGTAGATTACATTTTTACTCCATGCATATGTCCAAACCTCTTCTCCCCTCGGAAGGAGAAATAATGTTTTGTGCAAAAAGAAATCTTTGATCAATATTTCCTCTGATGTGAATTCGGTATTATCCGGAAGATAACCGCAATAATCCCATCGTCCGAGCATGCGTGGATCATCCTCAAAGGGAATCTCTGAAAACGAAGTGCCGTAATGGTAATAACCAAGATTTTTATCTTCGCTGAACTTGTCGATTTTCTTGATGTTTTCCTGTAGGATACAGCTCTCTCTGTACAGCTGCAGTTTTCGGAGACCCAGCATATATCGCCGCTTTGACGCTCCGCCTGTCAGGAATTCACGAATATCTTCCAACGAAAACCCGAGGTCTTTCAGCGTCAGAATCGTCTCCACATCCTTTTTCTGCTCCGGATGGTAATACCGATATCCGGACGACGGGTCGGTTTCATGGGGACAAAGGATATTGCATTTATCATAATACCGCAGCGTATGAACGGTAACGCCGCAGAGCTTTGCAAATTCGTTGATTTTCAGCAAGGTACTCCCCCCTTTGTCTGTATTATAACATTAGAGTTCACGCAAAAGTCAATAGGTTTTGATGAAATTTTGAAAACCAATCCCACACGGAATCAGTTCTCCATGTGGGATTGTGCATTTATTCCTCTTTCAGAATCTTCTCCATCTTCTCGGCATCATACACAAACGTCCCGAACAGTGCCTTATTGATAGCAATGTCGTCGCCGAATACATGGTATTCATCTGTCATTTCCGCCATCGGACGGCAGAAGCGCTTGTGCTCGTTTTTGCCGGTTCTGCCGACAAGTACCGCTTCGATCTGCGGATCAAAGTAGCAGTCTACGCCGCCGACGGTCATCAGGGAAGTCATGTGCGGTGCATAGGTGCTTCCTGCCAGCGAATCAACATACAGCGGAATCGCCGGAAGACCGAGTGCGCGCATCATGACAGCGAACGCAGAGGAAAAGTGATCGCACCAGCCGGTCTTGCCTGCGAGCATTTCCGTGGCATACATGATCGTATACGATTCCAGCTCATGGTCGTTCAGTGCAATATAGAAGTAATCGTAGCCCGAATACCCGGACAGCTTGGATCGCAGCGGCGTTGCAAGTCCCGGTGCGGGGTCGGCATACGGGCTGCTCTTGTAGATCTTGCGGTAGCTGCCGGAGACCGGAGAACGCCCGTAGGTCGAGGTCGTGACAAGATAGTCGTAAACCGCCGAGACCTTTTCATAGGTCGTCATGTCATCGGTCAGAATCCGGGCAAACAGCCGGTCAATCATGTCATCAAGTGTCCTGTAGCCTGTTTTGATGGGATACAGGGGCATGGCGTTGAGCGCGGTTTCGGCGTCAAATTCTGCCGGGTACGGGGTTTCGCGCCAGCCGAGCGCTTCATAGGCAAAGCGTTCCTCGCGTGTGACGGTCACCGTAGTACCGTCGGCGGCGAACAGCTTGATTTTCGGTGCGGAGAGCGTGACGGTCTGGCGAACGGTCGGATCGACGATGCGGATGACCATCGCGGCAACCTCAGCACGGGTGATCGGCTGATCGGGATTGAAGCGTCCTGCGGCATCGATACCGATGGTGATCCCGCAGCGGTAGGCGCAGTAGATCGGCTCCTCGTAGTCCGCTCCGACGGGAACATCGGGTATCGCGCCCGCATCGACCGAGTTGATCTCTGTCCAGACGGAATCAGGCAGCGCAGAGAACAGTGCGATGATCTGTGCACGGGACATCGGCTGTGTGATGAAATCGGAGACGAGCATCTGCATGTCTGCGGCGAGAAGCGCATGTGCGGTGCAATAGTTGATGTAAGCCTGATACCACGGCGTTGTCGGCGGTGCGGCCTGCAGAACCTCTGTGCTGTCGGTGATGCGGGCATGCATGCGCGCAAGCAGTGTGACGCATTCTGCCGTTGTGATGTAGTCCTTCGGTGAGAAGGTGGTCGCGGAGGTACCGATCATCAGCCCGGTCCTGCAGATATCATGGACACTTTGGAAAAACCAATCGGCGGGCGTGACATCGGTGAATGCAGGTGTGTCGTCTGCTGCCGCCGGCATGAGAAACGCTGTCAGACAGAGCAGAAGCGAAGTGATAAGCGCGGTCAGACGGGTGCTGCGGGGAATCGTATGGGTCATGGATATACTCCTTATAATTGTTTGGAAATCGGTGTTCGTTAATCAGTATATCACAGACCGGTGCACAAATCAAGGCGGATTTTGTAAATCTTTGTATAAAATTCGCCTGTCCGCGACAAAAACGAACAGGCGTGAATCTTATTGGTTTGTTTCCTCCTGCTCCCGTGCCAGACGCGCATCACGGTCTAGCATGAAGCGCAGGTATTGTCCGGTGTAGGAATCCGGACTGTCGGCAATCTGCTCGGGTGTACCGACAGCAACAATCGTATCGCCGCCATCCCCTCCTTCGGGTCCGAGGTCGATGATATGATCGGCTGTTTTGATCATGTCGAGGTTGTGTTCAATGACGATGACGGAATTGCCCGTGTCGACGAGTCTTTGCAGAACATCGATCAGCTTTGCAACGTCGGCGGCATGAAGACCCGTTGTCGGCTCGTCGAGGATATAGACGGTACGTCCCGTTGCGCGGCGGGAAAGCTCTGTCGCCAGCTTGACGCGCTGTGCTTCGCCGCCGGACAGTGTGGTCGACGATTGCCCGATCTTGATGTAGCCAAGACCGACATCATAGAGCGTCTGCAGCTTGTTTGCAATCTTCGGGATGCTGCCGAAGAACGACAGCCCTTCCTCTACCGACATATCGAGCACATCGGCGATGCTCTTGCCCTTGTAGGTGCAGGCGAGCGTATCGCGGTTGTAGCGTTTGCCCTTACAGACATCGCAGGTGACATAGACGTCGGGCAAGAAGTGCATTTCGATGCATTTTACGCCGTCGCCCTCACACGCTTCACACCGACCGCCCTTGATGTTGAAGGAGAAGCGTCCTGCGGAATATGCGCGCTTCTTCGCTTCGATGGTCTGCGCGAACAGGTTGCGGATGTCGGTGAACAGACCCGTGTACGTTGCGGGATTGGAGCGCGGGGTACGTCCGATGGGGCTCTGGTCGATGGAAATGACCTTGTCAAGCGCATCCATACCCTCAATGCGGGTGTGCTTGCCGGGATAGGTAATCGCGCCGTTCAGTTCCTTTGCGAGCGCGCGGTGCAGAATTGCGTTGACCAGCGACGATTTTCCGGAACCGGAGACACCGGTCACGCACAGAAACAGTCCGAGCGGGAAGTCGACCGTGACATTTTTGAGGTTATTTTCCTTGGCACCGACGACGCGCAGGGATTTTCCGTTGCCCGCACGGCGCACCTCGGGAACGGCGATGCGCTTTCTGCCGGACAGGTAGTCACCCGTGATCGATGCGGTATTTGCCATGATCTCCTCCGGCGTACCGACCGCAACGATCTGACCGCCGTGGATGCCCGCACCGGGACCGATATCGACAATGTAGTCGGAGGCAAGCATGGTTTCCTCATCGTGCTCAACGACGATGACCGAGTTGCCGACGTCGCGCAGGTTCTGCAGGGTTTCAATCAGCTTATGGTTGTCGCGCTGGTGCAGACCGATCGACGGTTCATCGAGGATATAAAGGACACCCATCAGAGAGGAACCGATCTGTGTTGCCAGACGGATGCGCTGTGCCTCACCGCCGGAAAGCGTTCCCGCACGGCGCGACAGCGTCAGATATTCCAGACCGACGTTGACTAAGAATCCGAGTCTCGCGCGGATTTCCTTGAGGATTTCGTTTGCAATCTGGGATTCGGTGTCAGTCAGCTTGAGTTCGTTGACAAATGCGAGTGCTTCGGCGACAGACTGACAGCAGAAGTCGTCGATGTTCTTGCCTCCGACGGTGACTGCAAGGACAGCCGGATTCAGACGCTTGCCCTTGCATTTCGGACATGGTGTGTCGTCGACAAACTGATCGTAGTATTCCGATTTTTCCCAGTTCATGCGCTTGGTCACTTTTGCAATGATGCCTTCCCACTTCATGTCCTTGCGCTGAACACGGGTGTCAAAGGAGCGTGTGATGTCA
>JAFTLK010000402.1 GCA_017455975.1 Clostridia bacterium
CAGCTTTGTCTATGACGAACTGATGGGTATGTGCAAGACTGGTACCAATAAGTATGCATCCAAGTCAGCAACCATACAGAAACGGACGCAGAAAGAATTTGCTGCGATTGCTGACTACTACGATTTTGACTGATCGGTAACGCCGATATACAAATACCCCCGACATTCATTTGGTTTACGGATGTCGGGGGTATTCTATGTCATTGCGGTTTTTGCAGAAGCCTTCCGGCGATAAAAATCCATGCCGACAGAAGAATCAGCCCAAGAAACGGGAGAATCATCATGTATTGGATATGTATCATCCGATACCCGAACAAGGTAATCGATGTTCCCTGTGTTGCGGTAATGAATTGTGTACCGACAAAGTTGCCGAGGAATGTCACAATCGTTGTCGCAAGACTGTGAAAGCCAAGATACGCTGTACGGTTTTCCTCCGGCATATGCTGATATGGCAGATAAGAGAATACAATCGTCAGGCAGGGATTGAACAGACAGCAGCAGATCTGAATCCACAGATAAAAATACGGTGTCTCTGACGTGACCGGCAGGTTGAAGAAATAGGCAAAGGCGTAGCCGAACATGGCAAGCCCAAGCATATACTGCCATTTGAATTTCTGCAGGAGCAGCGACCAGACCGCAGTCATGATAAGCGAAATCGGCAGAACAATCATGGAACAGACCGAGATATAGGAATACGATATTCCGACTTCGTTGATCAGATAGACATCAAAGAAATTACCGGGGAGTGCCGTGATGAAGGCATACAGAAGCATCACCGATATGGCAATCATAAACCGTCGGTTGCGAAGCGGTGTCAAAAGCAGCCGTAATCCGCGGTTGTTCCGTTCGTTTTTATCCTGTTCGTACGGTGCTTCATGCATACCGGAAAGCACTGCCAGCTCGGTAACAGCAAATACCACCGAAACACAGCGGAGCAGCAGCATGGCTGTGATCGTCGGGGACAATCCCTGCATATGGATGTTGTTCTGTTCCCAGATGTCCAGCGTTTGTCCGGCTGCATATGCCGCGAGCTTGCCAATGATGGAAGCACCGATATTCAGCACGGAAAAGAACGCATTGTGCCGATGCTCCGGGACGGATTGGATTTTCCAGACATTCAGTCCCATGGTCGAAAAGGCGGAAATCAGGTTGAGGATGATGACACTGACAAGAAATGCACCGAGCGCCCATGCCTTCGGAATCGGTAAAAGCGGAATGATACCGATGACAATGATATTGAATACGTGATACAGCGTGCGCATCACGAGAAGATACGGTTTTCTCCGCTTCATTCGCTCCAGAATCAGCGGCGCGAAAAATTGAAGAATGCCGCAGAAGGTCGTTGCCATCTGCACATAGCCGATGAAAATATCATCCGCTCCGGCAGTAAGCAGCAGTCCGGTAAAATAGATGCCGGAAATCAGTGATGTCACGATGCCGTCAAGCCACGCTGCGGCAAGATACCGTCTGCGGTCGGGTGCCAATGCGTCGCTGTTGTCAATCAATGCTTCCCGGACAACGCTGAATAACGGATTATGAGACATCATATTCAAGATATGTTTTGGCAATATGTCTTGCGCTCAATTGTTTTCCTCCCGTCCAAAAAACGCACTTTCAAATGTCTTGACTCTTGCCGCGGCATCAGCCAGCATGGCGTGTGCGGTATCATCTCCCTGGCAGGCATCCCAAAGCAGCTGACCTTCGGTGAAGCACAGCTCATCGTGTACCGGGAAATACTGCTCAAGCAGGAACACCGTATAGCGAACGAGACGGTAGGTACCGACGACATTCGGTGTGGTTCCGTCGTAGTTGTCGACCGCTGCGGAATAACCGCCGCGGAGAGATTCGGCAAATCCGTCAAACGACGGCTCTTTTGCAAAGATCACCGTCCATGCCATGTTGAAGCAGTTGTCAAGGGAGTTCCATGTCATGTGGCGTGTGTGTGCATCATCGCAGCCGACAATCGGCATATAGATGCCGTCTGCACGCATATCATTCCAGAACGCAATCTGCAGATTGGATTCCATGGAACCCGGTTCCTGACCGCCGAGCACTTCCATCGCATCAAAAATATGATGTTCGGCAAGGTACCGCAGCATTGCGTTGCGCGTGTTGTGTGCCTCCCAGATCCAGAACGGGTGCGCCGCAATCGCAATACCGCCTCTGTCATGAATCATTTTTGCAATCCAGCAGCGCCATGCAAGATCCATGCGCTCGACACCGATGGGCAGATCATCGGGCAGCGTTTCGGCAAGTGCTGCGACCTCTGCATTGCAGACATCTCTGTTTTCGTTGTAATAGGTATTCAATCCTTTGCCGCCGAAATCCGCACCTACATTGACTGCGTGAATGTAGGCATCCGGCACGTGAACCTCCTCACCTTTGTACAGGGCAAGTCCTGTCGGGAGGTCTTTCAGCGCGTCGATGGCGATCAGCGATCCGTCGATCAGATGGTGATCGGTGATTGCGAGATAGTCAAATCCGGCTTTGCGGTACATCGCGGCGACCATAGCAGGGTCTTCTGTTCCGTCGACAGACGGGCAGGCATGACAGTGCGTATTGCCGCGCATCGGGGTGCGTTCCCATAAATCTGGTTCTGCCGCATACACATGCAGATCGATCAGCTGCTTCCAGCCATCTCCCTCTGCCGCGTGCAGACGGAGTGTATAGGTCTGCTCTCTTTCAAAAAGATAGGAAAAATGCAGAATACCGTCATCATCGGCGCGGGCGGAAATACCGTCGTACTTGTCGCTGCAGCTGTATGTCAGAAGCACGGAGGAATTATTTTCTTCATGCGGAATGACGCGAAGCAGATACGATGCGCCCGGTGTCAGGGCATACTCCATGCCGCGTCCGCGCAGGGTGAACGCGGTTTCTTTTCCGGTACAAACAGCGCGGGGAAACAGCGCATAACGTGAGATACTGTGGTGAAACGCCTGTGTTTTCATAACGATATTGTCCTTTCTTTGTGGTTTATCGTCGTTTATCCGATACCGAGCAGAAGCCACTGTCCTGCCGCAAGGTGCAGTGTGACACGGTTTCCGTCTGACGATACGGTACCGGTGCCGTCGAGGCTGCGGCAGGTGCTGTGATTGCCGCAGAAACGGATGTCTGTCGTGACAGCTGCGTCCGCGTCAAAACGGTCACCCTCAAAATTATCATTGGTTACGCCGTCGTTGTTGAGCACCAGAACCTCCCAGCCATCCTTTGTGCGGTTGTACTGTGTCTGAAGACTGCCGCCGATCCGACAGGGAAGCATCCGGTCAAGCAGTCCTTCCAGTGCATTGATCGACACAATATTGCTGTGTGCGGCGGCAAAGGCAGGATCATCGGTCAGGTCGATCAGATAATCGTAGCGAGACAGAGCCGCTTCCTGATCGGCGTGCAGAATGTCGAATACATCCGGATATCCGCCGCGGCGCAGGACATGTCCCGTGTTTCCGCGACCGTCTGTACCGAGGAGCGTGTGCATGGTACCACGGAGCTTTTTCGTCCATGTAGTGGAAACCGGGTAGGACGGATCATCGCCGGGATAGTCGAGATAATTGTCGCGCAGCTGGACATCGAAGATCGGCAGATTTGCCGGCAGAACAATCGCAATCGGCGCAAAAGGAGTTCCGACATCCTCATGCTGTTCCTGATAGGAAAGGAAATCACGCTTGGTTTGTCCGTACGGGCTGAGGTCATAATCGTGATAGTCACGGAAGGTGTTGCAGACGCCGTATTCCTCACCGAGGACCGTCGCGCCGGCATGGTAGGCAAACCGCCACAGACGTTCCTGCAAA
>JAFTLK010000403.1 GCA_017455975.1 Clostridia bacterium
CAAGTTTCTGTTGTGTTCCCAGGATGGTTTTCCTGCTCATGATGTTGTTCGTTTATGCGTTGTATCCGTCCGCACCGGTGAAAACCAGTCCGTTGATGGTATCGCGGATCACGTCGTAATCCTCTCGCGGAAGCAGATAGGTCTGCTGTCCGCCCTCCTCAGCATGACATGAGGTAACACCCTCGTCATCAACCGTCACGCGGCCGTGCGGATGCAGATTCCAGTATCCCGCATCGGGACGGACGGCATAAAGCAGTGCCGTATGATCCCAGCTTTCGCGTCCGTGCTCTCTGCCGCATGGATGCAGCTCATACGCGCGGCGCACCGGGTCTTCTTTGGGAGCTGTTTGTGCATATCCCTTCATCGTCACGCAGAACAGACCGATTTCGTAGCTGGAGAAGACAAGCTCGCCCGGCCACTCCCGGCACATGATCTGCGCGGCAGGCACGTCTGCATGAATGTTCCACTCCCATGTCACGGTAAAGTCCGCACCGATGACCACCGGCATCGGCCAAGTACCGTAAAACCGTCCGCCCATAACCACTGTGCGCAATACCTTTTGTGCAATCAGCGCCCGTCCGTCCAGCGGGGAATATTCGTCAGCGGTACTCTGTACAAGCGCCGCAAGCGATGCCATTGAGCCGGTTGCACACAGCGTCACGCTGTGATCGTCCGATGCAGCAAGGATACGCCGCATCACGGAAACGGTATCTGGAACAGAGTCCGTGTTCTCCGGCGGATAGCTGTTCTCAAATTCCTCGCACAGACCGCGGGAATAAACCCCGGGTTCTGCCGACGGCTTTCCGTGCAGGATACCGACGGGAACCTCCCGTCCGTAGTAGCGGTTGATCGCATCGATACATCCGGCGACATAAGGAGATGCATAACACGCCGTCACCGCCAGAAGCTCGCACTCACCGCGGTCACAGAGCCTGTGCAGCATCGCAAGCGCACCCGCATCGTCGCAGTCACCGCCGATGTCGGTATCAAACAGAATTTTCGGAATCGGTCGTTTTATTTCATCCATTGCCTGTTTCATCCCATCAGAAAGTCTCTTTGATTTCATTATAAAGGACACAGCGGTTTTTGTCAAGAAGAATTTTGGATTTCTGCCAATTGTGCAGCCATATGGATATATTTTACCAAAACCACTTGACAAAAAGCATATTCCGCGTTATAATATCATAAAATCCACCAGAAAGGAACGACAAAATCATGTTCGCCATCCATTCCGTCAATGTCGATGTCAAGCGCGTCTCTGTTCGAGAACAGGCCGGGCTTTCATTGTCGTTGTCTTTTGGCGGATAAAGATTTTCATCCACCCGAACACAAGCGGTGTAAGCCTATCATCCGATGGCTGACACCGCTTTTTTATATTTTGAAAGGAGACCGATGATGAACATCCCAATCGATCTGAAAAACACCACCCTCCAAACCGACCGTCTCATCCTGCGTCCGTGGACGTGGGACGATTTAGACGACTTCTATGCCTATGCATCCGTCGACGGTGTCGGGCAGATGGCAGGCTGGAATCCGCACCGAAGCCCGGATGAATCCCGCGCCATCCTCACAAAGTTTATCGAACACGGCAATGTTTTTGCCATAGAACACAGGGAGGACCGACGTGTCATCGGCTCCCTTGGTCTTCATACCACGCGATGGGAATATTTGCCGCAGAAGGAAAATCCGTATGCCGACCTGCGCACGGTCGAGATCGGTTATGTTCTGTCCAAATCCTATTGGGGACAGGGGCTGATGCCGGAGGCGGTACGGCGCGTGCAGACGTATCTCTTCGAGGAGATGGAAGCAGACATCATATTTGTATGCCATTACAACTTCAACACACAATCCCGCCGTGTCATCGAAAAATGCGGATTCTCGTTTCTGACCGAGGAGGAACACACAGCAAAGCAGCTCGGCAAAACATACGCCGCAAGGCGGTACCGTCTCACACGGAACGATTATTTTCAGAAATTATAAAAAAATTACAGAAAATACCTTGCTATTCAGACGATTTTATAGTATAATATATTGTAAGTATCTGTAAATTCATCCATCAAAAATAAAAGGAGACAACCCATACCATGAATCAGTTAAAACAAGCGGCAGCGGAAGCGATTCTTGCAAAGATCAATGCGCTCACAGACAGCGCGGATCTGTCGGCCGCAGACATTGTGGGTATGTTTGAATACCCGCCGGACCCGAAAATGGGCGACCTTGCGTTCCCCTGCTTCAAGCTGGCAAAGACCCTGCGTCAGGCACCGCCGAAGATCGCGGCGTCTCTCTCCGACGGTCTTTCCATTCCCGGCATTTCCCGCGTTGACGTTGCGGGCGGCTATCTGAACATGTTCACCGACAAGTCCGGCATGGCAGCAAACACCGTCAATACCATCCTTGAAAAGAAAGAAACCTACGGTGCAAACGACGAAGGTGTCGGCAAGACTGTCGTTTTAGACTATTCCTCCCCCAACGTTGCAAAGCCGTTCCACATCGGTCATCTCGGCACCACCGTCATCGGCCACAGCTTAAAGAAGCTCCATGCATTCTGCGGCTACGATTGTGTCGGCATCAACCACCTCGGCGACTGGGGAACCCAGTTCGGCAAGATGATCGTCGCATACAAGAGATGGGGCGACCGCGCGACCGTCGAGGCGGGCGAGTGCGATGCACTGGTCGATCTGTATGTCAAGTTCCACGAGGAAGCGGAAAAGGATCCCACGCTCAACGATGAAGCACGCGCTGTTTTCACTGCCATGGAACACGGCGAGCCGGAATACATGGAGCTTTGGAAGTGGATCATCGACATCTCCCTGCGCGAATACGAAAAGACGTACAAGCAGCTGGGCATCACCTTTGACTCCTACGCCGGCGAGAGCTTCTACACAGACAAGATGCCTGCGGTTGTTGATGAACTGAAGCAGAAGGACATCATGGTCATCGACGACGGCGCATCCATCGTCGACCTGTCCGAATACAACATGCCGCCCTGCCTGATCCTCAAGCGCGACGGCTCCACGCTGTACCCCGCACGTGACATCGCGGCGGCGCTGTACAGAAAGAAGACCTACAACTTCGACAAGTGCATCTACGTCACCTCCTCCGGTCAGAGCCTGCATTTTGCACAGTGGTTCAAGGTGCTCGAGCTGATGGGCTACGAATGGGCAAAAGATCAGCTTGTTCACGTCCCCTACGGTACGGTTTCCATCGACGGCGGTAAGCTGTCCACCCGTTCCGGCAACGTCGTGCTTCTGCGCGACCTGTTCAATCAGGCCATCGAGAAGGTCGCGGCGATCATGGAAGAAAAGAACCCAAATCTCGAGGGCAAGGAACAGATTGCCGAATCTGTCGGCGTCAGCGCAATCATCTTCTACTATCTGTCCTCCGGCAGAATCCGCGACATCAACTTCATCATGGAGGATGCGCTGTCCTTTGAGGGCAACACCGGTCCCTACGCACAGTACACCTACGCGCGTTCCTGCTCCATCGTGTCAAAGGCACAGGCTGCCGGCATGACCGATCTGCACGCACCCGTCGATCTTACCGGCACTGCACTGACAGAAGAGGAAAATGCCCTCGTCAAGACGCTGGCGCTGTTCCCCGACAAGGTCGCACAGGCGCTGCACGAATCCGAGCCGTCTGTCATCACGCGCTACATTCTCGATGTCTGTGCGGACTTCAACCGCTTCTATCATGACATTCAGATCCTGTCCTGCGAGGATGAAACGCTTCGCACCTTCCGTGTCAAGCTGACGCTCGCCGTCAAGTATGTACTCGGCACCGCATTTGATCTGATCTGCATCGGCAAAAACGAAAAAATCTGAGAAAGAAAGATATAGAGAAGGAGAATTATCATGTCCGGACATTCCAAATGGAACAACATCAAACACAAGAAAGAAAAGACCGACGCCCAGCGCGCCAAGGTCTTCACCAAGGTCGGTAAGGAAATGGCTGTCGCCGTCAAGGAAGGCGGTCCCGATCCCGTATCCAACTCCAAGCTCGCAACCCTGATTGCAAAGGCAAAGACGCTCAACGTTCCCAACGACAACATCGAGCGTATCATCAAGAAGGCTTCCTCCGCCGACGCTGCCGACTACGAAGAAATCACGTACGAAGGCTACGGCCCGGCAGGCATCGCGTTCATCGTTCAGGCAACGACCGACTCCAGAAACAGAACCGCAGGCAACGTCCGTCACTACTTTGACAAGTTCGGCGGCAACCTCGGTACCGTCGGCTGCGTTTCCTTCATGTTTGAAGACAAGGGTGTCATCGTCATTGAAAAGGAAGATGTCGACGAAGACCAGCTGATGGAAGATGCACTGGAAGCAGGTGCGACCGACTTCCTGGCTGAGGACGAAGTTTTTGAAATCTACACCGAGGTTGACGATGTTGCGGCTGTCGCAAAGACGCTTGCCGACAAGGGCTACACCTATGTCTCCGCCGAAGAAGACAAAATTCCGCAGTCCTATGTCAACGTCACCGACGAAGATGCTGTCACCAACATGAACAAGCTCATCGACGCGCTCGAGGACGACGACGACATCACTGCATTCTTCCACAACTGGGAAGAAGCATAAAACCGCGGAGCGGTTTTATGCGCGAGATTTTCCAGCCGTTGGCTTGAAAACTCTGCTGTTTGGCAATTCTTCCACTCATACCAAGAATGACTGTAGTACCCCCCCCCCAATCACGGGCGATTCGTGAATCGCCCCTACAGTTCCTTAAACCGAAATTGCAATGATGCGACAAGTGCATCAAGATTGCGCCGTACCATACATGTACGAGAAAGGATACAACAATGAAACACGAACTTGCCAAAACGTATGCTCCGAATGAGCTTGAGGACCGCATTTACAAGGAATGGTGCGAAAAGGGGTATTTCACGCCCGACACCAAGGGAGATGCGCCTTCCTACACCATCGTCATTCCGCCGCCCAACATCACGGGGCAGCTGCACATGGGTCATGCGCTTGACAACACCCTGCAGGACATCCTCATCCGCCACAAGCGGATGCAGGGCTACTGCACGCTCTGGGTTCCCGGAACCGACCACGCTTCTATTGCGACCGAGGTCAAGATCGTGGAAGCGATGCGCAAA
>JAFTLK010000404.1 GCA_017455975.1 Clostridia bacterium
AAGCCGGTCTATGACTGGTGTGAGGAAAACGGCTGCCGTCTGACCGGTCACGCTGTCGAGGAAACCTCGCTCGCAGGACAGATGATGTGCATCGGCGGTGTCATGCCGTTCTATGAATACGAACACATTCCGGGCATCGACTATCTCGGACGCGGTCTCGGTGCCGATATTTCGCCCAAGCAGCTCGGTTCTGCCTGCGCACAGCTTGGCAAGAAGAAGACGCTTTCCGAAATGTTCGGCTGCTGCGGCTGGGACGTCACACCGACCGAGCTGAAGCGCATTGCTGAACTGCAGTATGTCGGCGGTGTCAACATCATGTGCCAGCACCTGTATGCATACTCCATCCGCGGACAGAGAAAGCGCGACTATCCGGCGAACTACTCCGAGCATCTGCCGTGGCAGGAAAAGATGAAGCAGTTCAACAACTACTTCAACAACCTCGGCTACATGCTCTCCCTCGGTGAAGAATATGCCAATACCCTCGTCATCCACCCGATGCACGCGGCATACCTGACCTACAAGCGCGGTGAGGATTACCATTCCATCAAGGAAGTAGAGGATGCATTCCGTGCGCTGTCCGACAAGCTGTCGCAGGCACAGATTCCCTATCATTGGGGCGATGAATGCATGATGGCAAAGATGGGCTCCGTTGAGGGCAAACAGATCCGTGTCGGTCTGTGTACTTACGATTATGTTGTCATTCCGTCCTTTGATACCATCGATGAAACAACCGTTGCCCTGCTCAAGCAGTTCCTTGCAAACGGCGGTAAGGTTTGGTGCTACGGCGACAAGCCGACCAGAATCGAGGGCAAAAAAGCCGACCTTTCCTGGCTTGCGGACACAACAACCTTTGAGGAAATCGCGGCTGCGGCAGAGGTCAAGCTCACCGCGGACAACAAGGCTGGCTTCCGTCAGATGATCCGCAATACCAATGCAGGCAAGCTCGTTTATATCGTCAATCTCGGCGACGCGGCTGTCAACGGTGCGGCAATTTCCGTCGCCGGCGTCAAGGGCATGGTCGAGGTTGATCTCGATACGCTGGAAGCAAAGCCGGTATGCGGTCATGCGGAAGACGGCAAATTCATCATCGGTGCCGACTTTGCCTATTCCGAGGCACATCTGTACATCGAAAGCGACGAGATCGCGCCGATCTGCGCAAAGGAACGTTCTGCCGAAAAGAACCTCGCGCCGATCACGCCCGATGCTCCCTATACGCTCGCAGAGCTGCCCGAAAACCAGCTGACCGTCGATCATTTTGCCATCTCCTTTGACGGCGGCAAGACGTATTCCGAGCAGAGACCGCTGGAGTGCATCCGAGACAGACTGCTGCGCGATAAGTACAAGGGTCCGGTCACGCTGAAGGCTGTTTTCTCGGTCGACACACTTCCCGCATCGCTGAATCTCGTCACCGAGCCGCTGGCCGGTGCATCCTACACGGTCAACGGTCGGGCGCTGACCATCGGTTCTGACTGGTGGCTTGACCGCTCGTTCCGTACAACCGATATTCTGCCGTATGTCAAGTCCGGCGAAAACGAAATCACCGTGTCCTTTGACTACTGGCAGCGCGATTATGTTTATTATGTCCTCTATGCCGGTGTCAGCGAATCCCTGCGCAACTGTCTTGTCTTCGATACCGAAATTGAGTGTATGTATCTGACCGGTCACTTTGCGCTGAAGACAACCGATTCCTTTGAGGATTCCGTCCGCTGCAGCTGCATTTACAACGATACCTCGTTTGTTATTACGGCGCAGGATCAGATTCCGTTTGATGCATCCAATGTCGTCAAGTGCGGCTATCCGTTCTTTGCCGGCACGATGCAGCTGAAGACAACCTATACCTACAAGGCAGGTATGCCGACGGTACTGACGGTCAACGGCAGATATGCCATTGCAGAAGTCTCTGTGAACGGCAAGCCGGCAGGCATGCTGATGTTTACAGACCGCATTGATCTGGCGGAATTCCTCACAGAGGGTGTAAACGAAATCACCGTTGCGCTGACCAACTCCAACCGCAACCTGATGGGACCGCATCACGGTCACGATCCGGAGCCTTGGGGTGTCGGTCCGACGACCTTCTCCATGGAAAACGGCTGGGACGAAAACAATCAGTGCGGCGGATACGTCAACCGCTATGCGTTCGTCCGCTTCGGTATTGATGCATAAGAGAGGATGACCGATCATGTGTATCAGACTTGCACAGATTTCTGACCTTGACGGCATCAATTCCCTGCTCTATCAGGTTGCCGCTGTCCACCATGACGGCCGTCCCGACCTGTTCCGTCCGGCGAGCAAGAAGTACACCGATGAGGAGCTCTGCATTCACATCGAACAGGAGCAGGACACCCGTCCGATCTTTGTCTTTGAGGAGGACGGCAGGGTTCTTGGCTATGCGTTCTGTATCCTGATGGACTATGCAGACGAACACGTGCTGACCCCGATCAAGTCTCTCTACATCGACGATCTCTGCGTCGACGAGAACTGCCGCGGCAAGCACGTCGGCACGAAGCTCTTTGACTATGTCAAAGCCTACGCAAAGGACATCGGCTGTTACAATGTGACCCTGAATGTCTGGGCTTGCAATCCCACCGCAATGAAGTTTTACGAAAAGTGCGGAATGCAGGTGCAGAAAATGGGGATGGAGACAGTACTGTAACATCATAAATAAAAGCCAAGACCACGCGGTCTTGGCTTTTTGGTTAATATTTCAGTTGTGTCCCAGCACCTGCTGCTTGACAGGTGAGCTTCTGCCGGCAACATTCGGCGCGCGGCGTTCCAAAGCTGCAAAGGACAGCTCGATGTCTTCTCTTGCTTCCATTTCGCTGCCTGCGCCGATGGTAATCATATCACAGTCGCGGATGACGTTCCAGTTGAAGTTCAGACCGACAAACGGCGTTGTACGTCCTGCGGCAAACGGCTTGATTGTCATGACCGGTTTCTTTGCGTTTCGGATGATCGCGGCAACCTGTTCAACCTCGACCTGCATCAGAAATCCCATGCAGTTGAAGATCTGGATATAGGTTTCCACGTCATATTCGTTGCGGTCGGAGTACAGCACGGCTTCCGGCATATGTGCCGACAGACCGGGCAGCATACCTGCATCGCGGATCATTGCAAGATAATCGGGCAGACGGGTGATCTCCTGCTTGTTTTTGTTGACCAGCTGGTCCATGCTGGCGTGGTGGATCAGACAGAAGGACGAGCCGATCTCCGCGCTGTGACGGATGACGGCTTCTGCTTCTCTGCGTGCTTCGGGGGTGTCATCTACATTCATACCGGGGGGGTCGATGATGATGATCTGCTGTCCTGCCTTCTGCTCGGCATAGCGGATGGCATCGAGCGCGAGCGGCGTGGAACTGATTGGTCCCATGACGGCATTGATGCCATAATCAAGATACGCGCGGAAGACGGGATAGAAGTCCTCAGGTTTCTGGAATTTTTCCTTGATGCCATGGTCAGCTGCGGCACCTGTATGGCTCCAGCCGAGCAGCCAGTTGGTACCGATGAGGATACGCGGCAGAGAGAGTCCGCCGACGGTGGTTCGCGGGAATTCACGGATCATGATGTGTCCTCCTGTGGTATGAAATTTTATGTTATTATAAGAGTTGAATGCCGTTTTCGCGGCAGATTTTTGTATCTTCCTCGCTCCAAGCGGACGCCTGAACCTCGCCGACGTGTGCCTTGCGAAGGAAGAACATGCACATACGGGACTGACCGATACCGCCGCCGACGGTGTAGGGCAGCTTGCCTTCCAGAAGCGCACGCTGGAACGGCAGATCGGCACGTTCGGAGCAGCCGCGGATGGCAAGCTGTTTGAGCAGCGTTTCCTCATCGACGCGGATACCCATGGAGGACAGCTCCAGCGCGATGTCGAGAACAGGATAATAGACGATGATATCGCCGTTGAGCGACCAGTCATCGTAGTCGGGCGCGCGGCCGTCGTGCGGTTCACCCGATTTGAGTGCGCCGCCGATCTGCATGATGAAGACGGCACCCTTTGCCTTTGCGATGTTGTATTCGCGTTCCTTGGGCGTACAGCCGGGATACAGATCCTCCAGCTCCTGCGCTGTGATAAAGGTGATTTCCTCAGGCAGGATGCAGTCGGAGAATGCATAGTCTTCGGCGATGTAACGCTCGGTATGACGGATGGAGCGGTAAACGCGGCGTACCATGCTCTTGAGCGTTTCCACATTGCGCTCTTCCTTGTGAATGATGCGCTCCCAGTCCCACTGGTCGACGAAAACCGAGTGCAGATTGTCGGTGTCCTCGTCGCGGCGGATGGCGTTCATGTCGGTATACAGACCCTCGCCGTGACGGAAGCCGTAATGACCGAGTGCCCAGCGCTTCCATTTCGCCAGAGACTGGACGACCTCTACCTCATAGGAGATGCCCTTGATGTCAAAGCTGACGGGGCGCTCCGTACCGCTCAGCGTATCGTTCATACCGCTGTTCCGGTCGACAAACAGAGGGGCTGACACACGGGTCAGATTGAGCTGGATGGCAAGGTCGCGCTCAAAAAAGTCCTTGACCTTTTTGATGGCGATTTCGGTCTGGCGGATATCAAGAAGAGAGCGATAGCCCTCGGGTACTTTAACACTCATGATGAGGCTCCTTTCAAATTGTATTCCCTGAATACAAAACACATATATTATATTATAACATGCATCAAATGAAATTGCAATACAGATACACGCTTTTTTTCATGTTTTCCCTCTGTTTTTCGTGCTTTTTACCGGATCCGTGCACAGCCTCCGCACATCGGACCGCGAGATCCGGGTGATGTGGGCTATGCAAAAAAATGCACAAATATGCAGAAATCTATTGAAATTGCGATGGATGTGTGATAAAATAGTATTTATTCAAAAACAAAAGAGGGTATCTCAATGTATCAGATTCTGCATAAAAAAAGCCTGAACCCGACTGTGACGCTGATGGACATCGAAGCGCCGTTTGTTGCGAGAAAAGCACAGCCGGGTCAGTTTATCATTTTACGCGTGGACGAGGATGGGGAGCGTATTCCGCTGACTGTCGCCGGTTATGACCGGGAGGCGGGCTGGGTGCGCATCATTTTCCAGATCGTCGGCGCGACAACCATGGCACTCAACCAAAAGGAAGCGGGCGACAGCATTTGTGACTTCGTTGGTCCGCTCGGTGTTCCGACCCATCTTGACGGTCTTTCCAAGGTCTGTATCGTCGGCGGAGGTGTCGGCTGTGCCATTGCGCTTCCGATTGCGCAGAAACTGCATGAAATGGGCGCGTCTGTGACCGCAGTCATCGGGTTCCGCTCAAAGGATCTGCTGATTTTAGAGGACGAATTCCGCGCCTGCTCCGATGTTCTGCACGTGATGACCGATGACGGCTCCCATGGCAGGGCGGGCAACGTCTGCGTGCCGCTGAACGAGCTGTTCGCAGCCGGCGAAACTTTTGACGCGGTCATCACCATCGGTCCGCTGATTATGATGAAATTCGTCGTTGAGGCAACCCGTCCGACCGGGATTCCGTGCATCGTTTCGATGAACCCGATCATG
>JAFTLK010000043.1 GCA_017455975.1 Clostridia bacterium
ATCACTTTTTCCAGTTCAGCACAGCTGGCAAAAGCGTCTTCTCCGATGATGCGCATACTCTGCGGCATCACAACGGAGGTAAGTGACGTACATCCGAATGCAAAAGATCCGATTTCTGTGATACCCTCACCAATCGTCAGCGATGTCAGTTCTTGGTCGTAACCGATCAGGGAATCCGGGATTTTCCTAATACTGCCGGGAACAGTTAGCTCCGTCAAAGCGGTATAATGCAGTGCATGCGTGCCAAGCTCGGTCAGCGTATCCGGCAAAATGATATGCTCCAGTGCTGAATACGCAAACGCGTAGTTTCCGATGGAGGTCAGCGTGTCCGGCAGATCAATGGAGCGGAGCGCACTGTGGTTAAACGCACCCTCCCCGATTTTTATGACAGAATCCGGCAGAATCACAGATGTAATCTCCGTATTTGCAAACGCGCGCATCCCGATCTCCGTCACAGGCAAACCGGCAATCGTATCGGGGACCTTCACATTCTGCTCTGAACCGAGGTACTGGAACACGGTGATGCTGCCGGATGCGTTTTTTTCATAGGCAAAGCCGTTTTCTGTCGGCACACCTGCTCTATCTCCATCAGTATAACAGCGATATCCGTACCAGTAAGGTGAGGTGAAGCCGTTTGCTCCTTTATCGTATACAATCGTACACCAGTCACCGGAGCCGGCACTGTCCATGTCATAGAAATTCTCCGGTGCGTCACCGAGGAAATGCAGAGTCAACGGATATTTGGCATAACCCGACCCCATAAAATAGTCCGGCAGCGCATTCTCGCTCATACTGATAACGCTTGCGGGAATCACCAGTTCCGTCAGAGCAGTCCCGCCGAACGCATAGGTATCAATCATTTCAAGACCGTCATTGAGTACAACGCTTGTCAGATTCTGACACAGACCGAACGCCGCACCGTCAATCTGTTTCATCGTAGACGGAAGTACAATGGATTCGAGTGCCGCCCCATTGAACGCAGCATAACCGATGATCTCAGTTCCCTCAGACAGTGTTACCCGTTTTACACCCGCACCGATAAACGCATACAACGGAATTTCTCGAATCGGAGGAAGATGAATTTCCTCAAGTGCGGTACAGCCTTCAAATGCGCTGTGACCAAGCGTTTTCAGTGTATCCGGCAAAATGACCGAGGTCAGCTGTTTGCAATTTTGGAATACGCCCCAGCCGATCTCTGTTACCGTTTCCGGAATCTTGACAGATGTCATTTGAGAGTCGTGAAAACAGGTATCACTGAGCTTTGTGATCGGTATTCCGTCCACATAGGCAGGAATGACAACCGTTGTCCCCTCCCCTTTGTAGCCAATGACAGCCAGTGTACCATCGCCGTTGTCACTGAGATAAAAATCCTCAGCAGGTGTCTCGGTCAGCATGTCTGCAGCAGTTTCCCTGATCTCTGACAATGCATTCGTCCCGATCGGTATTTCATTTGTACCGGGTACGCATGAAATCAGAAGACTCAGAATGATGGCAGTCCATATAGTTTTGATTATTTGCATACAGTTATCCTTTCTATATTTAAGATTTCAATATAATAGACGTTCATTTTCCGAAAAAGTTCCCTCTTTTTCAAAATTTTATCAAAAATTTTTGAATATGATTACCCCGCAGCCGTGAACATTTTATGTATTCTGTCATATCACCTTGCTTTTTTTGTCAAAATGCTGTATAATGAACAAAAACAAGGAAAGGAATGTGCTCCCATGAAGCTCCACCGCCTGCTCGGGATTCTGACCGTACTGCAAAGACATCGCTGCACCACGGTCACCGCCCTGTCAGAACAGTTTGAGGTTTCCCCCCGCACCATTCTGCGCGACCTCGATACGCTCGGGGAAGCGGGCTTTCCAATCGTCACAGCACAGGGACGCGGCGGCGGCGTTGCGCTGATGGACGGGTTCTCGCTTGACGGAACAGTTCTGACCGAGGAGGAGCTGGCGGCGATTTTATCGGGACTGTCCTCCCTTGACAGCGTCTCGCAAACCTCCCACACGCACAGTCTGCGGCAGAAGCTCGGTGCAGCCCATGACGAGCCGCATATCTCCATCGACCTCGGCGCATTCCACACAGACAGCCTGACGCACAAAATCGCACAAATCGAGGATGCCATCCGCACCTGCCGCACGCTTGCCTTTCATTATTACTACGAAAAAGGACATGAGGACAAGGAAATCGAACCGCTGAAAATCGTCTATCGCTGGTCGGCGTGGTATGTCTTCGGCTGGTGTCCGGCGCGCGCGGATTTCCGGCTTTACAAGCTCGACCGGATGTCGTCCCTCACCGTGACAGGGACACCGTTTGTCCCGCGCGACATTCCGCCCGAGCGGCTGAAATTCGGCTCGAACATGACCGATCATCTCACCGTTTCCGCCGTTTATGCCCCCGAGGCATCCTACCGCGTCATTGAGCAGTACGGACTGCGGGGGGATATGTACACCGACGAAGACGGTCTGCACGCCGACATCGGATTTTCCACATGGGGACAGGCGCTATCCTGGTTTCTGTCGTTTGGCACACAGGTTACTGTCACCGCACCCGATGCATTTGTCGCGCTGTATCTGTCAGAGGTGCGGAAAATACTGGAAAAATATCAAACATGACATCCCGCTGTCATGTTTTGTGTGCTATGATAGACACAAAAAAAGCATTGGAGAAAATGATATGAACAACGAAACCGATCTGACGGTCCGTTCCCGCTGCGGACTGGACTGCACCGCGTGTGAATACCGTGTCCCCTGCTCCTGCGGCGGCTGCATCGAAACTGCCGGGCATCCGTTCCACGGAGAATGTCCCGTTGCCGTCTGCTGTCAGGAAAAGGGCTATCTGCACTGCGGACAATGCCCGGACATCCCCTGCGCACAGTTAAAAGCCTATTCCTGTGACGACGAAGAACACGGCGACAATCCGCCCGGTGCACGCATTGCGCAGTGCCGACGCTGGTGTCACACGGCATATGCCGATACCCTGCACGACAAAATCATTGCCCTGCGCATGGAACGGCAGTATCTGACGCGCCGCTGTCCCGTGGAGGACTACGACGCGCTTTACCGCGATCTGCAGCCCGGGCAGAACTACTACTGGCACGGATTTGGATTTCCGCCGGAGCTGACACACCGCGTCGATTTTGACGACCGGGAATACAACAAAGCCCGTCAGGCAAGCCGTACCCTCATCAAGCTGCGCCTCGATCACGGCGGACTTGGCTGGGTACTGTCGGACGATCTGCCGCTGTTTTACGCATTGTACCGCAAGCCGCTTACAAAGCCGAACCGGATGCAGGTTGAACTGCTCGATCTGATCACACGCGAGGGTCCGATGACCATCCAACAGTTGAAGGAGGAAACCGGGTATCTGGTCAAGCAGATCACCCCGGCGCTCCACCGCCTGCAACAAGCGTTTGCCGTCTATGAAGACCAGTACGACGGCGCATGGGATCGCGGCTGGTACGCCTTTGACGAAATGTTTCCGGGGATCGCAGACAATCCCATGTCCCGCCATGATGCGCTGAAAGTGGTGCTTCCCCGCTTTGCACGCCGTCTCGGTGCGTTTACCGCCGCGATGGCAAAGTCGTATTATGCACTGCCGGAAAAGGAAATCCGCGCGGCAATGGCGCAGCTCATTACAGACGGTATCTTCTGCGAGGTCGGTGAGGACGGGGTCATGCTGACAGAGGATTATATCTGCATTCTCACCCATGATCTGCCCGCGGTACATACAGTTTACGCCCTGCACCGCAGTGATTTCCTCGTCAAGACCTTTGCAAATGAACTGAAGGCGCGCTTTGGACCGCGGCTCGATGCGCTCTCCTATGACCATGACCCGCTGCAGTATATTCTGATCGACGGAGAATTCGCTGCTGTCTCGGTCGGTCACTACCGATACGGACCGTATGAAATCCATGACATTGTCTGTGACGATCCCGCACGTGCGCGGAAAAACGATGTCATCGCCGCTGTACAAAAGGAAAACGGTGCGATACCGATGCGGTTTGACGGGCAGATTATGACAACAGAATCATAACAGTAAATCAGCCCCCTCTATCACCAAATAATGACAGAGAGGGCTGAATTTTTCTGATAAATCGTCCCATTTCATTGATTCTCATGCATCCGGAACCAACATCGGCGATACTCGCCCGGCGTCACGCCGACGATCCTGCGGAAGACCTTCATAAAGTATTTCGGATCGGAAAAACCGCTCTGATGCGCAATATCCTCGATTTTTGCATCGGTATTGAGCAGCAGCTGCTGTGCCGTTGTCAGCCGCAGCTGACGGATATAGACAGCCGGCGTCATACCGGTATGGCGGCGGAACAGCTCCGTCAGATAGCCCGGATGGTAATGGTATGCCCGTGCAAGATCAGCAATACAGATATCCTCACTGCATGCACGCAGACGCAGCTCCTCCCGGATGTGCTCGATGACCGTATGCGTACCGACAGACGCGGTGTGCGCCTCTGTCTCATATGCACACCGGATGCATTCCTGTGACAGCTCCTGCAGAAGCACCGTCAGATAGGCATTGCAGATATGCGCACGCGCATCCCTGTCGCGGTAGGGAGCCTCGGATGCATCGATGAGCTGTCGGAACAGCACGCGGAATTTCTCCGCATGCTGCAGCCTGCCGTATTCGGGGAGAATGCAGAAGCCGCGGTTGGCAGCATCGGTCAGCCGGCATTTGTCCGTTACCGGATGCAGTCCGGTCTGCGGCAGATAAAAATGACACCAGAAGTGCGACTGTCCGTCGGATGCCGGCGCATATCCTCTGTGATGATGCTGCGGAAACAGCAGCATGAAGCGTCCCGCCTCCAGCAGATATTCCCTGCCGTCCTGTGCAATGGGATAGGAGCCTGTATCGCCGAGCAGCAAGACCGCCGAATCGAGAATCCGGTCGGGATGGATGGCATCCGGCGGCGCTGTAAAATGTCCTGCTGTCGCGAAGGCGATCGGTGTCTCATTCGGGAAACGCAGTACAAACATCCGAAAATTTTCCACCTTTCCTGTGTTATGTCAGGTTTACAACCACCCGTGATTATGATATAATAAAATCGGAATCCGGAAAGTTCATGAAAATTATAAAGCAAATCTTCTGAAAAGTCAACAGAAAGGATGAAATATTTTGACAGAAAAATGGATGAGACCGGCGGCGGGTGCTGTTTCTGTAAAAGATGAATTTTGGACACCTTATCTGGAAAATGTGAGAACAAATACCGTGCCGCACGTCTTCAAAAAATTCGAGGAAACGGGATATCTTGCCAATTACGCCGATCTGGCAAATGATCGGGAGGCGAAACATCACGGACCGCATTTTGCAAACGGACTGCTGCTCGAATCCATCCGCGGTGTCTGTGATTTTCTTGCGGCGGAATATGATGCGTCTCTGGAGGGCATGATCGATCCGATCATCGATGATATCATCACCGTCGGTGAGAAATACAACGACCTTCCGCTGACATGGAACATCCGCACACAGACTGCTCCGTGGGGCAAGGACGGACATATCATTTATACGCATGATATTTATAACACGGGAACGCTGATCGAGGCGGCAGTCTCTCACTATCTTGCAACAAAGAAAACAAAGTTCCTCGTCACCGCCATCCGTGCGGCAAACCGCGTTGCAAACGAAATCGGCGATGCACCGAAGTACAACGCCGTTCCGGGACACTCCCTGCCGGAAGAAGCCATGCTGCGCCTGTACCGCCTGCTGCGTGACCACAGAGAACTCGATGCGCTGGCAGCATCGCTTGGCGCTGACATCAACGAATATCTGCGCGTGGTGCGTCACTGGTATGACCGCCGCGGCTGCTATGAAGGACGCACGATGTGTCCGCCGTTTTCCACGCAGTACAATCAGGATCACGCGCCGTTTGCCGAACAGGATGAAGCGGTCGGTCACGCGGTACGCGCAACGCTCTGCTATACCGGAGCGGCATCGCTTGCCTATGAGGAGGAAAACGGCAAATACGACCGCGCACTTCACGCCATCTGGGACAGCATCACAAAGCGAAAAATGCACGTCAGCGGCGGCATCGGCACGCGCCATGACATTGAGGGCTTTGACATCGACTACAATCTGCCGAACGGCGCATATCTGGAAACCTGCGCATCGGTCGGTCTGATCTTCTTCGCCGGGGAAATGGGACTTATCGAGGGGCGCGGGAATTATTACGACGTGTTTGAGCGTGCGCTGTACAACACGGTGCTGGCATCCATGGATGCGGACGGACGTCGGTATTTCTACCAGAATCCGCTGATCTCCGACGGCTCCATCCGCCGCTGGGACTGGCACGGCTGTCCGTGCTGTCCGCCCATGCTGTTAAAGCTCTTCTCCTCCCTCTCGCAGTACATTTACACCTATCGCGCGGATGCTCTGAACATTCATATGCTCCTTGGCAGCACCTACGAAAACGAGCATTTCACGGTTTCACAGAAGGACAGATGTATCACGCTTGATTCCCGCGGCAGAGTGCTGACCCTCCGCATCCGGATTCCGGAATACGCCGAGCGGTACACACTGACGCTGAACGGCTGTGACATTCCGTATGAAACCGACGATCACTATGCCGTCATCCGCCGGGTATGGTCGGCCGATGACTGTCTGAAGGTGTCCTTTGACACACCGCCGCGCCGGGTCTGCGCCAATCCTGCGGTGGAGGCTGACCGCGGACGGGTCTGCATCATGGTCGGTCCGTATGTCATGTGTGCCGAGGCGATGGACAACGGCGGAGACGTGAATTTCACCGTTGCGGCGGATCCCTGTCTGCATACCGACGGTGACCGCGTCATCGGACGGCGGGCTGACGGCGGAGACTTTGTGCTGATTCCTTACTACCAGTGGTGCCGTCGGGAAGCCGACTGTCAGGAAATGCGCGCCATGAACGTCTGGTTCCGACAGGAGGATATGAAGCCCATTGCCGAAATCAAAGAACAGATGGGAGATAAATTATATGATGACTACCGATAAAGCGATATTTTGTGGATTGCTTACAGTACTTCTGCTGTGCACATCCTGCGCTGACAGCTCCGGTACCGTTTCCGCCGATACAGTCACCGATCCCGTCTCCGGACAGACCGCCGGGACGGTCACAGCAGAAACGAAAGACCCGTTTTATGAAACCGACCTGCCCGTCCGTGATCTCGGCGGTGCGGAGTTCATGATCGCGTATAACAACTGCCCGAACATCCACGGCAGCGTCATTCCCGATGAGGAAACGGGGGATGTGCTCAACGATGCGCAGTTCCGCCGCAACATGACCATCGAGGAAACCTACAATGTCAGCCTGGTGCAGTACGATTACAACGACACGGAGAGCACGGTACGCAACGCCGTTACGGCGGGAGAGGATGCCTATGATCTGATCATGCTGCGCTGTCCGCAGGCATTGACCTGGTGGAAGGAGGGTCTGCTGATCCCCTTTGATGCGCTTCCGAATCTCAATCTTGAAAAAGGATACTGGGATCAGAACATCAACGATGCGCTGTCCATCGGCGGTGTACAGTATATCGCCGAGGGTGCATTCAATCTGGATATTTACGATCTGACCTTCTGCCTGCTGTTCAACAAAACGCTTGCCGCACAGTTTGATCTGGACGATCATTATGCCGCCGTCAAAAACGGCACATGGACCTACGAGCAGATGCTTGCCCAGATGCAGGCGGTTTCCGCCGATATCAACGGTGACGGCAAGCAGGATGAAGCCGACCGCTGGGGCTACACCTCCCATCCGAAAATGGTAGCACCCGGCTTCTGGATCGGCGGCGGCGTGACTTCGATCACAAAGGACGCGGACGATATTCCGTACATCAGCATGACGGAAGAACGGTTTGTTTCCGCATTTGATGCATATATGGCACTTGTGCACGACAGCAATGCCGCATATCTGACAGAGGGCGATAAGCTGGATATCCCGACCGAGTGCCGTACCGTCTTTGAAGAGGACCGCGCACTGTTCATTGACATGTCGTTCTTCTTCATCGAATCCATGCGCGGCATGGATACCGATTTCGGCATCATTCCGTATCCGAAATACGATGAAGCACAGGAAAACTACCATACCAGAGTATGCTATTACTTCCCTGTGGTTGTCCCCTCCACCAATGCCGATACCGACATGACGGGATACCTGCTCGAAATTCTGAATTACCGCTCTTACCACGATGTTATCCCCGCATACTACGATATCAGCCTGAAGACCAAAGGCACCCGGGACGAGGCCTCCGCACAGATGCTGGATCTGATCTTCTCGTCCCGTGTCATCGACATCGGCGACTCCACGCTGTGTGACGTGATCCGTGACAACTTCATGTTCCAGATGATGAAAACCGACAAACGTGACCTCGGCTCCACCGTGGAGCGGAACAGAAAAATCATCGAAAAGCGGCTGGATACGCTGATTCAGTAACGGCTGTCAATGATTGAAAACCCAAAATACGATACGGAGCAGATGCACCCGACAGGCGGCGCGTTCTGCTCCGTATGCTTTTGATTCTGTTATTCTGTGATCCTCTCGTCAATTTCCCAATCCTCCGGCGGCTCGAACATCGATGCGAACTTTTTCGCCAGCCCTTCATCGACGTAATAAGCAAGCACCTCGCCTGCCATCACTGCCGCATTGCGCCGTGCAATCCGCGCCGCATGCTCGTCCTCCGACACGTCCAGATACACAAACGTATACGGAATCCCGCGCGCATCAAAAAACGCCCGTGCCTCAGCCCGTGACCGCACCGTCCAGAAGCCCCAGTCAAGGATGACGGGAATCCCGTCCCCGACAATCTCCGCCGCTTTGTCATAGAGGTACTTCTGTGTCCGCGCGGCAATACCGTCAAATGCTTCTCCCGCATCCAATCCTGTCAGCGCAAGTGTGATTTCGTCGCACGACAGAAGAACCGCGTGATGCTCCCGCCGCAGCTTGTGTGCGTAGGTGGTCTTGCCCGAGCATAATTTTCCGCAGATCAGTGTGACATACATGACCGTATCCCTCCATCGGTTTTCTTTCATCATAACACAAAACTGCGCCGCCGTCAAGAGGCGTGATAAAACAGATGAAAACTTTTCCAAACCCCTTTACTTTCCGCCCGTGATTTGTTATAATGAAGACAGCAGCATAGCCACCGAAAGGAGAATCACGATGACACATCCCTTTGAACGTGTAAATTTCATCAAAACCCCGCGCAAATACGACCCAAAGGCTGACGGTGCCGCACCGCTGTTCCGCCGCCGCTTTACCGTTACCGAGCCGATTACCTCCGCGACCCTGTATGTCTGTGGACTCGGTCTTGGCTATTATTATCTGAACGGTACGCCGGTCTCCGACGACCTGTTCACCGCGCCCTGCTCGGACTACCGCAAAACACTGTGGTACAACCGCTACGACGTCACAGAACAGCTTTGTCAGGGTGACAACATCATGGCTGTGCAGTGCGGCAACGGCTGGTACAATGAGCCGTTTGCAACGTCATGGGATCACAACATTGCCCCGTGGCGCGACAATCCGAAGTTCATCCTTGTGCTGGAGGTCAACGGACGGCGCGTGCTGTCCTCCGACGCAAACTGGAAGTGTACGGACAAATCGGCTGTCATCTACAACCAGCTGCGCTCCGGCGAGTATTTTGACGCGCGGCAGTACGATCCCGCATGGATGTCCCTTGACTATGACGACAGCGCATGGGCAAACGCTGTCTCCGATACCACCCCTCCCGTCGGCACGTTCCGCCAAACGCCGTGCGAGCCGATCCGCGCAGACCGCATTTATCCTGCCATCGAAATGTGGGACAAAGGGGAGGGACGCTATATCTTTGACCTCGGACAGAATATGTCCGGCTTTGTCCGTCTGTCGGTCGACGGACGGCAGGCATCCGGCGATATCCTCGACATCCACTATGCCGAAAAGCTCGATGCCAACGGCGAGATGGACTACTTCCAGATGGGAAACCATTATAAGGAATCCGATTTTGCGCACGACCGCTTCACCTGCGACGGAAAACCGTTTGTCTGGTCACCGAAGTTTGCCTACCACGGCTTCCGCTTCATTGAGGTCACGGGACTGAAAAATCCCGATCTCTCGACCGTTTCCGGCGTGTTCGTTCATCAGGATGTCAAGCTACGCTCTTCGTTTGCATGTTCGGATGATTTTCTGAACGGCATTTTCCGCGCCGGGCAGATGGCAACATGGTCGAATCTGTTCTGGATGCCGACGGACTGCCCGACGCGCGAAAAGCTCGGCTGGTGCAACGACGCGCAGGCATCATGCGAGCAGATGCTGACCGATTTCACGACGGAAAATCTCTTTGCAAAGTGGCTGCAGGATCTCTTTGACGCACAGCTTCCCGACGGTGCGATGCCCGGCATCTGCCCGTCCTCCGGCTGGGGCTACGGTTGGGGCAACGGACCCGTTTCCGACGGCGTGCTGTTTGAGGTTCCCTACCGACTGTACCTGCACACCGGAAAAAGCGAATATCTTGTCCGTGCACTTCCGTATTTTGACCGCTATCTTGCGTATCTTGAAACCCGCGAGGATGCGGAGGGCAATATTTCGTTCGGTCTTGACGACTGGGCGCCGCCGAACGATGCCGATAAAGTACACAATACCTTCATCAACGCCGTCTACCGCGTCAAGTTCTGGCGCATCGCACGCGACGCGGCGCACTACGCCCATCTTGACACAACCCCCTATACCGAAGCGCTGGAGCGTCAGATTGCCCGCGTCAAGGCAAAATACCTGCGCGCGGACGGCACCTGCGTCATTGAAAAGCAGACGGCGGCTGCCATGCTGATCTACCACGATATTTATGACGACCTCGCACCGCTTGCCGGACAGCTTGCACGGCTGGTCGAGGAACGCAGCTTCCATCATGACTGCGGCATGGTCGGTCTGCGGCATCTGTACATGGCACTCAACAAGTGCGGTCTGCATGACTACGCCTACAAAATCGTCACGGCAGAGGGCTTCCCGTCGTATCGAAACTGGTACAACGACGGCATGACGACACTTTACGAGATGTGGAACATGCAGGCGTCGCACAACCACCATATGTACTCCGACTTCATGTCATGGATGATGAAGACGATCATCGGTATTCGCATCAACGCCCACGGCTATGAAGTTGTCGATATCGAGCCGCACTTCTTTGACGGTCTTACCTTTGCCCGGGGACATATCGATTCACCGCAGGGACGCATTTTGGTTGACTGGACGCGGGAGGCGGATGGCGTGCATCTGCACATTGAGCTGCCCGAAACCGTGGATGCGCTGTATGCAGGTTCCGTTCTGCACGGCGGAACACATGATTTTGTGATCGGAGCATAAACCCTATGAAACAGCTTCTGATCACAGGCTTTGACCCGTTCGGCGGCGAATCCGTCAATCCGGCGTGGGAGGCGGTCAGGCGGCTTCCCGACACCGTCGGCAGGTATGCGCTGACCCGTCTGCAGATTCCGACGGTCTTTGGAAAAGCCGCTGAAACCGTACTTGCAGCGGCAGACGCCATGCCATCCCCGCCCGATGTGATTCTCTGCATCGGACAGGCTGGAGGACGGGCTGCCGTTACCCCGGAGATGGTCGCCATCAATTACCGGCATGCATCCATTGCCGACAATGCCGGCACGCGCATATGTGAATCCCCTATTATCGACGGCGCACCCGCGGCGTACTTTGCCACAGTTCCCGTTCAGCGCATGACCGAAGCCATTGCTGCCTGCTCACTTCCCGCACAGACCTCCTACTCGGCAGGTACGTTTGTCTGCAACGATGTACTCTATACGCTTCTGCATCATTTTTCGGGGAAAATAACTGCGGTCGGATTTATCCATGTTCCGTATCTGCCTGAACAGGCACGTGTACACGACGCACCATCCATGCCGTCCGATGATATCGTGCGCGCACTGACGGCGGCAATCACCGCGCTTGATTAAAGCAGACACAAAACAAAACTTTGGTTTCATTGCGGCAGATGCATCGGCATTCTGCCGCAATCTGACTTTTTGTTGGAATATTGCGCCTGTGTCGGAATGTGACTATGTGGTTTTGTTGCATGTTTTTCAAATATTTTTGAAATTCCCGAACAAAACCCCTTTACGAACACATCTGAATTGTGATATAATACTATTTGAAAGTATCTGCTGTTTTCGGGCAGGGGAGGAACATGCCGATGTCTGCAATATCCAATATTCCGGCTCTTTTGAAAAAAGACGATTTCCTGCTCAACACACCGGTTTACATCAACCGCGTACTGTGTGAAGCACCCGATCCGGTCGGCATTGGTCTGGCGGCACTGCACCAGCATCAGTTCATCGAAATCAGCTGCGTCATCGGCGGACGGGGAATTCACCGTATCTGGAACGAAGCCTACCCGATCGCCGCAGGAGATCTCTATGTACTCAACACTGCGGTTCCGCACGGGTATTTTGCCGACGATGCGGGGGAACCGCCGCTCATCTGTAATCTGCTGTTTGACCCTGCCGATCTGTTCGGTGAGGAAATCAACGAGATCGGCGGCGCATCGTATCTGTTCGGCCTGTTTTCCGGCAATAATTTCGCGGTACACCTGTCATTGAAGCCAAAGCAGCTGGACATATTTCTGCAGACCTGTGAGGAGATCGAGCGGGAAAACCGCGAGGAAGCCATCGGATGGCATGAGGCTGTCCGCGCGCGTCTGACGCTGCTGCTCGTTGCCATCAAGCGCATGTCCGACGAGGAGCGCAGCATTCATTCCTACCGGACGGCAGAGGAATCCCCGATTGCTGCGGCCGCCCTGCGCATGGTACGCGACTGCTACGCCGACCCCGATTTTTCACTGTCCGACATTGCCGCGGCGCTGTACAAAAGTACCTCAACGGTCAGCCGGATCTTTCGCGCCGTTACAGGGCAGTATTTTTCCGATTATCTGCGTTCCGTGCGAATGCGTCATGCGGCAACTCTGATCGCCAATTCCGACATGGCAAACGACGAAATTGCCCTGCTCTGCGGGTATCGTGACATTCCCACCTTTTATCGGCAGTTCCGTCAGGCATACAAAGCAACCCCCGGAGTCTTCCGGAAGCAATATAAAGAACAACAAAAAAATACATCATCCATACAGGAGGAAAACACCATGAGCAACGCAATTTACACTGAAATTTCCGAAAAGCTGCAGCGCGGCAAGGCAAAGGACGTCGCGGCACTCGTCACCCAGGCACTGGAAGAAAACCTTCCCGCCGCTGAAATTCTGAACGAAGGTCTTGTCACCGGTATGAACATCATCGGTGAAAAGTTCCGCACCAACGAAGTATTCGTTCCCGAAGTTCTCGTTGCAGCACGCGCGATGAACGCAGGTCTGAAGATCCTCAAGCCGGCACTGACCAATGCAGGCGTGGAACCGATCGGTAAGGCAGTGATCTGCACTGTCAAGGGCGATATGCACGACATCGGTAAGAACCTCGTCAAGATGATGATCGAGGGTCAGGGCATCGAATGTATCGACCTCGGTGTCGACGCTGATCCCGCTGCCATCGTTGCCGCTGTAAAAGAAAACAACGCACAGCTCGTCTGCCTGTCCGCTCTGCTCACCACGACCATGATGGGTCAGCGTGATGTCGTTGAAGCACTCAAGGCAGAAGGTATCCGCGATCAGGTCCGCGTCATGGTCGGCGGCGCTCCGATCACAAAAGAATTCGCTGATGAAATCGGCGCTGACTGCTACACACTCGATGCTGCTTCCGCTGCAAAGGAAGCTGTCCGTCTGATTAACGAGCTCAAGGGCTGATCCGTACATCAGGTATTACCATGAAATACAACATGAAAGAATGGCTGGCGGCACTTCCCGAAAGCCGCCGTCCGATGCCGCTCCTCTCCTTCCCGTCCTCCCAGCTCGTCGGTGCCAGCGTGTATACGTTCACCCATGACGCAAGTGTACAGGTAGAGGGCATTGTCAAGGTAGCAGAGCGCTTAAACGCCGCTGCCGCTGTCTGCATGATGGACCTCTCCGTCGAGGCGGAAGCCTTCGGCTGTGAGATTCTGGCAGAGGAAAACGAGGTTCCGACCGTTGTCGGTGTTCTGATTTCCGACGAGGACGAAGCAGAGGCTCTGCGTGTTCCCGAGGTCGGTGATGGCAGAACCCAGGTTTACATCGATTCCGCCAAGGGGGCAAAGGAACGAATCACTGACCGTCCCGTCCTCGCGGGCATCATCGGTCCGTTCTCGCTTGCAGGCCGTCTGATGGACGTTTCCGAGGCGCTGGTCAACTGCATTGCAGACGAGGATTTTGTCCACGCGGCGCTGCGCAAGACCACCGCGTTCCTCAAAAAATACGCACAGGCATACAAAGATGCCGGCGTTGACGGCATCGTCATGGCAGAACCGCTGTCCGGTCTGCTGTCCCCGGCGCTGGAGGAGGAATTCTCCGCACCGTATGTAAAAGAAATCATCGACGCAGTGCAGGATGATGACTTTATCGTCATCTACCACAACTGCGGTCCGAACACGCCTTTGATGATGGAATCGCTCTATTCAAACGGTGCTGCGGCGTATCACTTCGGTGACGCGGTCGAATTGCTTCCCTTCCTTGAGAAAATGCCCTCCGACCGTCCGATCTGCGGCAACATTTCGCCCTCCGATCAGTTTTTGAACGGTACACCCGAGAGCATGTACGCGGCGACAAAGGCACTCATCGATGCCTGCGGCGCTCATAAGAACTTTGTCCTGTCCTCCGGCTGTGATATTCCGCCGGCGGCAAAATGGGACAACATTGATGCCTTCTTTGCTGCTGCAGCAGATGCGGCGGCAGGGGTATGAGGTAATAACCTATGACAACCATGAACGCATCCGAACGCTTTCGCCGCTTTCTCAGCGGCGAGGCGGTCGACCGCTCACCTGCCATTGAATGGGCACCCTGGTGGCATCTGACGGTGCAGCGCTGGCACGGCGAAGGCATGCCGGAATCGGTATCCTCCGTTGATGATATCCAGGGCTATTTCGGTCTTGACCGCTGCCTGCAGTCCGGCGCATCTTACCGCACCAAGGACACACCGAATGCCCCCGGTCACGGGCTCGGTATCATGGAGGATGAAGATGATTGGGCAGAGATCCGCAAGACGCTGTTCCCGCCTGTCGAAACCGTCATGTCCGACGAGCACTTTGTGTGGCTTGAGGCGACCCGTGCACGCGGCGATACCGTACACTTTTTCACGGTGGACGGCTTTTTCTGGTATCCGCGCACCATGTTCGGCATTGAGAACCACCTTTACAGCTTCTATGACTATCCGGAATTATACAAGCAGATGTGCGATGAATACGCCGATTGGCTGATCGGGGTATTCCGTTATGTCTTCTCGCGCTTCCGCTTTGATTTCATGAGCTTTGCCGAGGACATGAGCTACAACTCCGGTCCGATGATCTCAAAGGCACTGTTCGATGAATTTCTTGCACCGTTTTACAAGAAGGTCATTCCGGTCATTCATGAATACGGGATTCCTGTCTTCATCGACTCGGACGGCGACATCACACTCGCCGTTGACTGGTATGCCGAGACCGGTGCGGACGGCATGTTCCCGCTGGAGCGTCAGGCAGGCGTCGACGTTGCGACCTACCTTGACAAGCAGCCCGACATGGCATTCATCGGTCACTTTGACAAAATGTGCATGAAGTTCGGTGAGGAAGCCATGCGCGCGGAATTTGAGCGTGTTCTGCCGTCGATGCAGCGCGGCAAGCTCATCATCTCCGTCGACCACCAGACACCGCCCGATGTCTCCATCGAAAATTATCGGACCTATGTGGCACTGCTTCGGGAATACACCGAAAAGATCACCCATGCGGATGGCAGCATCAACGCATGTCCGGTCTATCAGAAACAGTGAGGTAACATCCCATGACAAACCGCGAACGCGCACTGAACCTTTTACATTACAAGCCCGTTGACCGCATGCCCGCTGTTCATTTCGGTTACTGGGGCGAGCTGCTATATGAATGGGCAGAACAGGGAAAAATCCCGCTGGAGCTTGCACAGAACTACGGCGACAGCAATGACGCTGACCGTGAGCTTGACCGTCTGATCGGCTGGGACTTCAACTGGCAGCACATCACCGGTGCTCACATGGGTCTGAAGCCGGGCTTCGAGGCTAAAGTACTCGAGGTGCTCCCCGACGGCACACAGCGCGTACAGAACGGCGCGGGTCTGATCGAAAAGATCAAGCCCGGTGTCACCTCGATTCCCTCGGAGGACGATTATCTCTGCAAAGACAGAGAGACGTTTGAGACGCTCTACCGTCCGAAGATGCAGTTTGATCCGTCCCGTGTTCCGCTGGACTATTTCAGAACCTTCAACGAAACACGCAGCTACGATTCCCCGATCGGCCTGAGCCTCGGCTCGGTGCTCGGTGACATCCGCTCCATGGTTTCCGTCATCGGTATGAGCTATCTTATTTACGACGAAGACGAAGACCTGTTTGCCGATATTGTGGATGCTTACGCCGATATGCAGTACGAATGTGTCAGGACCATTCTGGAAACCGGCGCGAAGTTTGACTTTGCACATTTCTGGGAGGATATCTGCTTTAATTCCGGTCCCCTGCTCTCCCCCGCAATTTTTGAGGAGCTGTGCGCAAAGCATTATAAAAAGAGAACCGATCTTTGCCGCCAGTATGGCATTGACATCATCTCCCTCGACTGCGACGGCGTAACCGAACAGCTGCTGCCCGTCTGGTTTGAAAACGGCGTCAACACGATGTTCCCGATTGAGGTCGGTACATGGGGGGATCAGTTTGAGCCGGCACGCAAAAAATTCGGCCCGGGTATGCTCGGCGTCGGCGCAATGGACAAGACCGTTCTGCGCCGCGACAAAGCTGCGGTTGACGAAGAACTTGAAAAGATGCGCAGACTTGCCTCACTCGGCGGATTCATTCCGTGTCCCGATCACCGACTGATGCCGGGAACCAAGTTCGAGCTGGTACAGTACTACGCCGAAGAAATCAAAAAGATAACCGTATGATGAAACATAATCTTGTGACCATTCCCGCATCCGCTGCGGGAATCCGTCTTTCTGTATGGCTTGCCAAAAACGGATACCCGGTCTCCGCGGACTGCGGCGGCAAGGGTACCTGCGGCAAATGCCGTGTACTTGTCGTGTCCGGCAGCTTTTTTGCAGACGCGGCAATGACTTCCATAGAAGCACCGGATGCGGACGGTATGATCCGCTCCTGCCATGCATGGTGTCCCGATACCGGTGCACAGATTCAACTGGAGCAAACCGTCGGCGGCGGTCTGACCGCGTTCTCCGCAGAGCCGGAGGAGGGTGCAGAGCCTGCCCGTCATGACAGCGCACAGACCCTCGGTACGGCGCTGGACATCGGAACAACCACCCTTGCAATGGCTCTGGTTGACATCGACAGCGGGGAGATCGTCCGGACGGTATCCAGACGCAATCCCCAGCGCAGCTTCGGCGCGGATGTCATGAGCCGCATCGGCGCGGTGATTGAAAACGAGGAAAACCTGCAGCTGCAGCAGACTGTTCTGCTCACTGAAGTGCGCTCCATGTATGCACAGCTGTGTGACGGTTTGCCGTCCGCGCGTATGCCGCGTGAAATGACGGTCGCCGGAAACACAACGATGCTGCATCTGTTCTGCGGCATCTCCCCGGCCGGCATGGGCGCCTATCCGTTCACACCTGCATTCCTTGACCTGCGCCGCATACCCGGCGGGACACTTTCGCTGCCCGTCGAGACTGTCACCGTTACTCCGGGCGCACATGCTTTCATCGGCGGCGATGTCACCGCCGGTATGCTGCTGCTCCGTCTGTCGGAGGAGCACGAACCCGTCATGCTGATCGATATCGGAACCAACGGCGAAATGGTGCTCTTTACGGGCACCGACCACGGCGGCCTCTATTATGCGGCTTCCGCTGCGGCAGGTCCGGCACTTGAGGGTGCCGGGATCTCCACCGGTGTCGGCGGAATTGTCGGTGCGGTCAGCGCCGTTTCCGCGGTCAACGGTCAGCTCATTACCAAAACCATCGGCGATCAGCCCCCGCTCGGCATCTGCGGCAGCGGTCTGATCGACCTTGCGGCGATCCTTCTGGATCGGGCAGAACTCGACGAAACGGGCTGCCTTGAAACCGATCCGTTTCCGTATGCCGAGGCAGAGGACGGATCTGCACTATGTCTGACGCAGGAGGATGTCCGCGCACTGCAGCTTGCCAAAAGTGCGATTCGTGCCGGCATGGAAGCGCTGTGCGATGCGGCGGGCGTTCCGCTGACCGCACTTTCCCGTGTCTGCATTGCCGGAGGACTCGGTTATTACATGAATATGGATTCAGCTGCTGCCATCGGTCTGTTCCCGGCAGAGCTGCGGCCGAAGCTGGTCAGCGTCGGCAATACTGCGCTCGGCGGTGCGGCACTCTTATTGTCCTCACCCGCGCTGGCAGAACGTATCTCCGCGGAAGCCGCCGCCGTGCAGACGATCGACCTCAACCGTTCTGCAGCATTCAATGAGCTGTTTATCGAGTATATGATGTTTCCGTCAGAGGAGGAATGGTAATGACATCCACAGCAAAAGAACATTTTCTGACCTGTTTGTCTAAAATCGGGGATGATCTGCCGCATGTCCATGAATCGGCCTGGGTCGAGCCTGCCTCGATTCCGTTTACCGCAGACGTGCGCGCCGCATGTGAGGCCAACCGCTGCGGCAAATACGGCACCTGCTGGACCTGTCCGCCCGGTGTCGGTCACTGGGAGGATCTGCGTGACAAGTATCGCGCATACCGTGAAGCGTATGTCTTCACAACATGTCATGCGTTGGAGGATTCCTTCGACTTTGAGGGCATGCAGGAGGCTGCCGCTGCACACAAACGGCTGGACAATTGGATCTCCTCGGAAATGAACGCCTTTTCCGGACAATACGTCCATTTGGGTGCGGGCGCATGCACCATCTGCAAAACCTGTACCTATCCCGATGCGCCGTGCCGCTTCCCTGACCGTGCCCGGCAATCCATGGAGGCCTGCGGCATTGATGTGGTCAATCTGTCCCGCGCATGCGGCATTCACTACATCAACGGTGCCGATACGGTCACCTATTTCTCGCTTCTGCTGTTCTGATTGCCAAAAACGAAATCCCGACGCTGTGTCTGCTGATAACGGACAACAGCGCCGGGATTTTTTGGTTAGCGATCTTGACATTCGCACACGAATATGCTACAATACAACCAAAGAGACAATATGGAACCGGAGGAGTACTGTATGCTGACAAAAGAAATGATTTTTTCCTGCGTGCTGACCGACCGTCAGGCCGCACTATATTACCTCGGACAGGTAGGCTTTCTGATCCGCTGGCGTAATACCACGCTGCTCATCGACGGCTATCTGACCGATTATGTCGACCGCCATTTTGCATCGGCGCTGGTGCCCTGGCACCGCCGTTATCCCGCGCCAATCGCACCCGAGGCGCTGGATTTCGTGGATGCCGTGCTCTGTACGCACGACCATTCCGACCACACAGACCCGGATACCATCCGCGGCATACTGTCCGTCAATGCACACGCACGCTTTTTCGGTACTCCGGCGGTTGCGGAGAAGCTGCGCGATATCGGCGTGTCCGATGATCGCATCGTGCCCATGTCCAACGATGCCTGTGTAACACTTCCCGACGGCATCAGCGTGCAGAATGTCCCCTCTGCCCATGAAGAACTACACCCCGATGAAAACGGCAATTACCGTGAGGGCGGCTTCCGCATTACGCTCGGTGATGGGACGGACGCCATCACGCTTTATCATGCGGGCGATTGCTGCCCGTATGACGGGCTTGAAGAGCGTGTCATGCATACCGACATTATGATCCTGCCGGTCAACGGCCGTGACTACTACCGCCGCAGAGAGCAGGATATCATCGGTAACTTCGATGAGAAGGAAGCCATTCTGCTCGCCGACCGCTGCCGCGCCGATTGGCTGATCCCGGTGCACATCGACCTGTACGATATCAACGCACGCAATCCCGCTGTCTTTGTCGATATGCTGGAGCAGCTCAATCCCACCCAAAAGTTCCGTCTCCCGCGTCCGGGTGAATGTATGATTTACTGTAAATAAACCGAAAGGATCCGTTATGCTGATAATTCGTGATTTTTCTATTGATTATGTAAAAAATCCAACCCTTGTCCGTACCCACGGCCTGCGGTTCGGCTGGAAGCTTGAATCCGACCGCAAAAACGTCCGTCAGACCTCCTATCGCATTGCCGTGATGCACGGCGATACGGTCGTCGCCGACACCGGAACGGTCGATGATGCAGCTTATTTTGATCTGACCGTCCCTGCACTTTCGCTTGCCTCCCGCACCGATTATACCGTCTGCGTCACGGTCACCGACAACTACGGCGACATTGCATCCTGCCGTCATACCGTATCAACGGAGATTTTGCCCGGGGAATGGGAGGCGGAATGGATCAAGCCGGCAGAGCATATCACCGGCTGGGCACCGTATCTGCGCACAAAGTTTCATGTCTGCGGTGTACGCCGCGCCATTCTCTATGCCTGCGGTCTCGGCGTTGCCGAATATATGCTCAACGGCCGCCCGATCCATGACTATGTGCTTGATCCTCCGATGACCAACTACGAAAAGACCGTTCTCTATCGCCGCATGGATGTCACGGACTTTGTGCGTGACGGCGGCAATGCCCTGACGGTATTGCTCGGCGAGGGCTTTTATTCGCAGAGCCGCGTCTGGGGTCACACCGGCTTTGTTTACGGTGATGTCTGTCTGATGCTGCGGCTGGAGCTCACGCTGGAGGACGGAAATGTGAAATGCATCACCTCAAACACGGCTGATTGGCAGTACAAATACAGCCCGATCTCCGTCAACAACATTTACGCAGGAGAAACGTATGACGGCCGTCTGGAGACTCCCGGTTATGCCGATTACGACAGCTCCGACAGCGGTTGGGGTCCTGTTGTCATCGACGAAACGCCCAAGGGTGTGCTGACACCGTGTCTGATGCCGCCGATCCGCCCCCTGCGCACACTGCCCGCAAAATCGGTACACTGCGCATCCGGCAAGGATGACGGCGCATGGATCTTTGACATTGGCGAGAACATGGCCGGGACTGCGGAATTTCATCTGCCGCATTCCCCGCGCGGCGCGGTTTATGTTTTCCGTTACGCCGAAAACCTGACGCCGGGCGGACAGCTCGATGTGCGCTCAACCGGTGCTTTTGCAACACAATGCATCCAGCAGGACATGTACATCTGCCGCGGTGATGAAGGCGGCGAGACTTATATTCCGCGTCTGACTTATCACGGCTACCGTTATGTCGAGGTTACGGGCTTCCACGATTTCACAGACGGCTACGGTACCGTCCCGAAGCCCTCGCTTGTCACAGGCATTCAGCTTGCTACGGATCTTACGCGCACAGCGCAGTTCCGCTCCTCCTGTGCGGACCTCGACCGCCTGACGGCACTGATGCACAATACGTTCCTGTCCAACTACCACGGCTTCCCGGAGGATTGCCCCGCACGTGAAAAATGCGGCTGGCTGGGTGATGCCGAGGTTGTCTGCAACTGGGGTCTGCTCCATTATGACAGCACAGCGGCATATGAAAAATATCTGGACGATATCCGTACCACACGTGAGGTCTACGGCACATGGCAGATGATCGCCCCCGGCAAACGCGGATGCGGAGAGGCATCCCCTCTCTGGGGCTGTGCACAGATCATCATTCCCTACTACATGTACCGCTACTGCGGTGACAGAGAAGCGGTTATCCGCAATTTTGATCTGATGGAAGCATGGGTACAGCATGAACTCGACGATGCGGACAACTATATCATCCGCCGCGGACTCGGCGACTGGTGCCCGCCCGGCGGTGAAACCGACGCCCGCCGCATGCCCGTTGCGCATTCCTCGACCTTGATGTTTTATGAGATCTGCATCCGCATGGCCGAGCTTTGCAGGGAGCTGTCCATCGGCTGTGCCGCATATTACGACCGTTTGGCCGCCGACATCCGGAATGCATTCATCGGCGCATTCTATCAGCCCGACGGGCATAGTTACGGCTATTGGGGTACCGACGGCTGTGCGCTGATGCTCGGTCTGTATCCGGAGGGCGAGCACGATGCGCTGCTTGCCGCCCTGCATGTAAACATGGCCGCGGACGGTTATGCCATGCCGACCGGTATTTATGCGAATAAATATCTCGTCCCCGCACTGTTTGAGGCGGGATACGGCGATGACGCACTGCGCTTTTTGTTCAACCGTGAACATCCGAGCTTTGGCACGATGCTCGACGACAACGCGACCTCGATCTGGGAAGCACCGGATATGCAGGACAAGGCCGATCCCGAAAAGGGCGTCGCCTCCTACAACCACCCAATGCACGGCGGCTTCCTCTACTTCACTGCGGCACAGCTCTGCGGTCTGACACCGGCAGAGCCGGGTTTTACAAAGATCCGCTTCGCACCTTGCTTTGCCGCACAGACCGATCATATTGATGCCGCATTTGATCTGACCGCCGGCAATACTGCGGTTACGATCGACCGTACAGCAGACGGACATCTGTGCCGTCTGACCGTACCTGCCGGCGCTTCCGCGGTGATCGTCGTCCGCGGCGAGGTCACGCTGGACGGTCAGCCCTACTGCGGCGAGGACATCGGATCCGGCACACATGAGATCTTCATCCGCGCATAACTGCGCTTTTCTGTGATGCTGCGCGGAAAGAAAGGAGCACACCATATGATAAACACCATCAAGGCGCGTGCTGTACTGTTTGACGGCTCTGTTGTCGCATTGCCTGTCCGTATTGAGAATAACGGCATGCGCCTGCGCGCCATACCGGAGCATGAGGGGATCTCCGACATCCGGTACATTGATCTGGCATACGATTTGGCAGACGCGAACACCGGAGATTCCGGATATTATGTCCTGCCGCGCGGAAACGGTTCGCCGGATGACCATATCTGCTGCTTCACCGGACATCCGGACACCGAGATCATCGCGTCTGACTTTCAGCTGACGATGTTCGGGTTTACCGACGGAATATCCGGCTGGTGTGCCATCGTCACCGGTTACACCTATGATTATCAGCTCGTTGTCCGCTCAAAGGACGGTCATTATTCCATGTTTCCGCGCTTCCCGTTTGAAAACGGCCGTCCGTTGGAGCCAATCGCGGTTGAATACCACCTGCTGACAGGGCGCGATGCCTCGTATTCCGGTATGGGACGCGCCTACAGGCAGTACTTGCTTTGTGACCGCGGTATCCGTCCGATCCGCGACCGTATGAACGACGCACTTGACTATGCAAAGGATTCCCTGTATGTCCGCATCCGCATGGCATGGAAGCCGGTTCCCTCTCCGATCGATGAACAGACGGACGAAAACGAACCGCCGATCCACGTTGCAATCACCTTCGACGGTGTGGGCGATCTGCTCCGTCAGATGAAAGCATCAGGCGTAGAAAAGGCGGAGATCTGTCTTGTCGGCTGGAATAAATCCGGTCATGACGGACGATGGCCGCAATGTCTCCCGGTCGAGCCGCTGCTCGGCGGCGAGGCGGCACTGCGCCGACTGATCGCGGATGCAGCCGCACTCGGATATCAGATCACCTGTCATACCAATTCCACCGATGCATATTCGATTGCGGATTGCTACAGCCCTGATATCGTATGCATCAACCGCGACGGCACCGAAGCGCGCCATGGCATCAACTGGGGCGGCGGTCTGCCGCGCTGGGTCTGCCCGGACAAGGCACTGGAGATCGCACGTACACAGCTCCCGCCGGTTGCCGCACTCGGTTTCCGCGGGCTGCATTATATTGATGTCATCTCCACCGTCGGTCTCCGTCCGTGTTATTCGCCCGAACATCCCGTCACCCGGCGGCAGGCGCATGACGATTTTCTGGAGATCGCACGCATCAGCCACGCGCTGTTCGGCGGCTTCTCCTCAGAGGGCGGTTATGACCATACGCTGCCATACCTCGACTACGGTCTGTATGTTTCCTTCTTTGACACCATGAATCCGAAGCTGCCGCCGCTGTTCACAAAATCTGTTCCGCTATGGCAGGTGGCACTCCACGGCATTGTTCTGTCCAATCCCTATACTGCCACGGTCAATGCACCGATCAAGCCGCGTATGCATCAATTGGAGGTGCATGAACGCGGCGGCCGTCCGACCGTATATATTTTTTCAAAGTTCAAGTCCGACGGCAGCAGCTGGATGGGCACGGACGACCTCACCTGCTCCAGTGCGGAGGATACCGCAGAAACCGTCCGGATCCTCGCCGAGCTGTACCGCGAATTTGCGCCGATGGCGTATCTGCAGACACTCTTTATCGAAAACCATGAAGAGCTCTGCGACGGCATCACCTGCACGACTTATGAAGACGGAACAAAGATCATCGTCGACCGAAACCGCGGTGATTACCGCATCGAACATTAAAAAACACACGGGCTGTCACATGCTTTCTCAACTTGTGACAGCCCTCTGTTGATTCGTTTAAGCAGCTCCGCGCCGTGCCCGCTACAAAGTCCGTACCGGCATTGCTATTTCAGCGGGAATTCATATCCGCAATCAATACATTGCATCATATAACCGTTCTCGCGTTCGTAACAGTGGTATCTATGATTGATGCCATTCTCACTATGGCTGACGGTGCCCTCCGTACCGCAGTTTCCGCACGTCCAGATACAGTGATAATGATGCGACACGGTACAGTACGCGCGGTCTGTTTCCTCCTCGGTAAATCCGTGCTTCATTTCAAGGTCAATATTGCCGCAGCCGGTGCAGCTGATGACAGGAGCCTCCGCCCATGCCGGCAGTGTCCCTTCCTTGTTGATACCGCTGTAAAACCCTTCCATGACAGTAAACAATCCTGCCTCATCAGAATATGTAATCAAATAATTGTAACGGTCATCCGATGTCAGCGCATGCCACCACACACGTCCCTGCCAGATCATAAACCAACGCTCACCGAACTGTACGATCTGTGCATCCTGTGCCTCCGTAATATCGGACGGCATTCCTGATGCTTCGATACAGACATGCCCCGCCTGACCCGAAAAATAAATCTGTGCGGAAAACGGTTCCTCCGACGCAGCAACAAAGCGCGCAATGCGGACATCCTCCGGCAGAAGATGCGGATACATGAAGTCAAGCTCCTGCGCAACCATCAGCGTTTCCATGGTGCGGTATTCGGCAACGGTATCTCCCCGCTCACAGCGGATCATCGGCACATCCGGATCCCCTCCGATCGCATCGGTGATGCTCTTCCGGATCGCCGGATGCATGACGCAGACCGCGCAGACGCTGATACACAGCAAAAGCACGGCACACAGAATTGCCGCAGCACGGGAGACATACCCGCGCGGCCGGAGCACAGACGCCGGGCGTCTCTGTGTGCGGGTGATCTTCCGCACACGTGCACGGATCTCACGCTCGGTCAGGGTTTCGCTGCCCTCCAGAAGCGTGCACATGAGAGATTCACATGCTTCAATCAGATCAAGATCCGCCGCACCGTCCGATTTTGCGGCTTCTTCACTGATGATATCGCCCAACAGTTTGAGCGTTTGATTTTTGAATCGTTCGTATTCAGTCAAATCCGGCAATCTCCTTTAACCAAGATTTTTTCCGGCCGTCCTGTATTGAAAGCACTTCTGTCACTGCCCTTCAATGTCTGTATGACAGAAAAAGCACGGAATGTTACAGGTACAACGGAAATTTTTGTTTTTATTGGGTCTATTTTTTCCTTTTCAGAATGACCGCAAGCCGATCCCGCAGACGAGAGATCCGGGTGCGCAGAGCACCGTCACTGATGTTCAGACGGGCACGCGCATCGGAATAGGCAGTATGATCGATATACAGAAGCCGGAACAGTTCTCTGTCCGCATCACCAAGCTCCCTCTCAATTCCGGCAACATAATCGCGGTAGTTGAGGTCATCATCGATTTGGGCGGGATCGGATAGCTGTTCACAGTATGCATCCAGCGGCTCGGTCGGCCGCATCTGCCGTGCACGGCTGTATTCCAGTATGATATAATCCATGGCATTGTACATCCATTTTTTGTTGAGCCGTTCATCATATCCCTGCCGTTCCTCCCAGATCCGATAGAGACGGGCAAATGCCTCGCTGACGATTTCATCTGCATCCTCCGGCGTTTGCCCGCGGGTGTGCTGACAGTACCGATAGAACATCCGATAGCTTTGGGACATGAAGTCCTCAAATATACGATTGTCCAAAATACGGTCACCTCCCCCGATATGTGCAGATGCAGCGTATACTCCGACAGCTGTCGGTTCTATTATAACACAGTGCATGGCAGAATGCAATATGGATTTCAGAAAATTCACCTTTGTCCCTCAGCAAATACACCGTCAATTTTGCTGCTGTTCTGCCGAAAACCGATCGCCGAAATACGGTAATTGCCCCACAACCTATTGTAATCATCCCGGTTTTATGGTAAAATATGAATATTCGAATACAGGAAAGCTGCGACGGAAGTCGCTGGATGGAGTGTGCATATGGAAGTTACTACGGAACGCGGTTTGACAACGGTTTGGCTGGATGAGGAAATCGGGGTGCTGCCCGATGACAGAGGCGGAGATATGGAAAAACAGGTGCATGCAGCTGCAAAGGAACAGCCGCTGACCGATCGGCCATGCTGTGTCGGCATCGACATCGGAACCACAACGGTTTGTGCATATGTTCTGCGGCTGGATGACGGTGTTCCGGTCGGTATTTTCAGCATTCGGAATGCGGCCGATCTCCCGGCACTGTTCGTCGGCGACAAACGGCAGGATGCCGACCGCTTATTTGACCGCGTCCGGCATATGCTCGACGCGGTTCTGCACCGTTGCCCGACTGTATGCGCCATCGGCTTTACAGGCCAGATGCACGGCATGCTCTGTACCGATGCAAACGGTCATGCGCTGACGCCGCTGTATACATGGCAGGATCAGCGTGCCGCCATCGGCGAGCGGAGTGCGGCGGCGGTCATTACAGAACAGACAGGACACAAGGTCGCCGCAGGCTACGGACTTGCGACCTTTTATACGCTCCTGCGCGCGGATGAGATCCCGGATGACACGGCACGGATCTGTACGGTGATGGATTATGCGGCGGCGCGGCTGTGCGGAAAACCG
>JAFTLK010000405.1 GCA_017455975.1 Clostridia bacterium
GGTGCTGTACAAGATCGCGGAAGCGTTGACGCACGGTGAGATTCCGATCATCAATTCCCGCGGCAACCACGATATGCGCGGCTACTGTGCCGACCGAATCAAGGATTATACGCCTGCTGTCAACGGTCTGACGTATTATACAGTACATCTCGGTGATCTCTATTTCATTCTGCTCGACTGTGCAGAGGACAAGGAGGATGCGTCGATTGAATACGGACATACCGTTGCATGTCATGCGTTCCGCCAGGCACAGACGGAATACCTACGCGATATCATTGCACGCGCCGATAAAACATTCCGCGCACCGGACATTGCACATACCTTTGTACTGTGCCATATGCCGTTTACCCGCATTGACCGTGCGCCGTTCAACATCGAGCAGGATATCTACCGCGAATGGACCCGTCTGCTCTCCGATGATGTGCATCCCGATCTGATGATCGCAGGACACATGCACCGCGCCGGTGTGTACCGTCCGGGTGACGAAAACGACAGCTACGGACAGAAGTTCTCCGTTGTCATTGCCGGTGAGCCGCAGAGTGCGCGTTATATCGGCGGTGCGTTTACCGTCACACGCGATGCGATTGCCGTTTCTCTGACCGACAATGAAGGTACGGTCGAAAAACTGGATATCTGAGCGGTATCATACTTTGAAACTCTTATTACCGAAAGGAATTACTATCATGCTTGAACTTTTGAAACAGATCTGTGAAGTCCCCGGTGTTTCCGGACGCGAGCAGAAAATTGCTGCTGCCATCCGTGACATCCTCACTCCTTATGCCGATGAGGTCCGCATCGACACACTCGGCAATGTCATCGGTGTCCTTCGCGGCACGGCACCGGAGGGGGAAAAGAAGAAAATTATGTTCTCCGCGCACATGGATGAGGTTGGCTTCATGGTCACCAAGGTTGACGACAACGGCTATATGCATGCGGTCAACATCGGCGGTCCGAATATGATCTCCGCATCCTACCGCGAGATCATCTTTGACAACGGAGCGCACGGTATGCTCGTTCCCGTGGTGGGCTGTGACGGTCACGGACAGGTCGGCAAGTGTGTCGTCGATGTCGGTGCCGCAAACAGGGAAGAAGCAGAAAAAGTCGCGCTGCCCGGCGACACCTTTACACTCAAAGCAGAGATCATTCCGATGGTCGGCACCCGTTACGCCGGACATCCGGTTGATGACCGCATCGGCTGCGCGATTCTGATTGAAGCCGCAAAGCAGCTGTGGGAAGGTGACCGTCCCGCAAACGATATCTTCTACGTCTTCTCCGTACAGGAAGAAATCAACGGCAACGGCGGTCTGACTGCCGCTTATGCGGAACGTCCCGACATCGGTATTGCAATTGACGTCTGCGGTGTCGGCGATATGGTCGGTTCCGATCCGATGATTATGAAGCTCGGTGACGGCGCTGCCATTAAGGTCAAGGACTCCACGATCATGTGCGACTGGCCGCTCGTTCAGCAGATGTTCCGTGCGGCAGAAGACAACGGCATCAAGTATCAGCGCGAAATCCTGCTTGCAGGCGGTACGGATGCAACATCCATGCAGAAGGTTGCGGCAGGTGTCCGTGCCGGCTGTATCTCCATCCCGATGCGTTATCTGCATACCTCCGCCGAAATGTTTGATATGGCAGATGCCGAGGCGTGTGTTGCGCTGACCGTTGCGCTCTCCCGCGACAATACGCTTGGTCACTGATGCAAAAACAGATTATCATGACGGCTGTACTCCCCAAACGGAGTACGGCCGCCTTGTTTTGTTCTGAAGGGAAAATATAACAGCCTGTAAATATGAAAGAATCGTGAACTTTCGTACAGCAGTATGATTATACTTGACAGAATGAATTTGCTGTGATATAATAAAGATGTCTTACTATATGATGAGAGGAGATGAATGTTTCTATGGACGCCAGCGGTCGAAGTACCCCTCCTTTATGCACGCGGATGATGCCCGAATGGAGATGCCGCCGAAATGATCCGACGGATGTGCATATTCTGCCGCCGAACAGAATGCGGTCGTAAATGCACAATCAATGCAGTTCAAAACCAACGTCAATCATTTCAAGGTATAACAGGAGGAAGAAACAACCACTATGGACGGAAACATAGGACTCATGCTGCTTCTGCAGGCGGCACTGATCGCATGCAATGCAATTTTTGCATGCGCTGAAATTGCTGTCATCAGTATGAGTGAATCCAAGCTGGAAAAGCTTGTGTCGGATGGCGACAAACGCGCCAAACGGTTGCAGAAATTGACAAATCAAACAGCACGCTTCTTATCTACCATTCAGGTCGCGATCACGCTTGCCGGATTCCTCGGTTCCGCGTTCGCTGCTGAAAACTTCTCCGGTCCGATCGTTGATGCACTCATCGGTGCAGGTGTGACGATTCCGGAAAAAACACTCGATACCTTCGCGGTCATTGTTATCACGCTGGTGCTGTCGTATGTGACGCTGATTCTCGGTGAGCTGGTACCCAAACAGGTTGCCATGCGTAAATCCGAAGAAATGGCACTCGCACTTTCCACCCCGCTTTATGTTATTTCCCGCCTGTTCGGTCCGATCGTCAGCTTTCTGACCGTATCGACGAACGCTGTATTGCGTCTGATGGGTATTGACCCCAACGCACATGAGGATGAAGTCAGCGAGGAGGACATCCGTGACATGGTCGACTCCGGTGCAAAGAAAGGTACCATAGACGACGAAGAACGCGAAATCATTGAGAATGTCTTTGAATTTGACGATCTGACCGCTGGTGAGATCGCAACGCACCGTACCGATGTCAAGATCCTCTGGATGGAGGAGGATGACGAGGCATGGAGCGAGATCATCCACGGCAGCTGTCACATGTTCTATCCCGTCTGCGACGAATCCGTTGACAATGTCATCGGTGTTCTGTACTTAAAGGACTATTTCCGCATGAAAACCCATGACAGAAAGAGTGTCATGGAGCAGTCGGTCAAGCCCGCGTACTTCGTTCCCGTCAGTGTTGCTGCGGACGTTCTGTTCCGCAACATGAAGACGCAGAACAAGTCGTTTGCGATTGTCCTTGACGAATACGGCGGCATGCACGGTATTATCACGATGAATGATCTGATCTCCCGTCTGATCGGTGATTTCTCCTCGGACAATGAAGAGGCCCCGCAGAGAACCCAGATCGAGCTGGAACAGACCGGTGAAAACCTCTGGACCGTGCGCGGCAATGTTTCGCTGTCCGATATCGTTCGGGAAACGGAAGCAGAGCTTCCTGTCGATGAAGTTGATACCTTCACCGGTATGGTCTTCTCCGAGCTTGGTTCGGTTCCGGATGACGGTGAGGAGATCATCGAGCTTGATGCATACGGTCTGCATATCCGGATTCTCGATATCCGTGAGCACCAGATCGAGCTTGCTGAATTTTCGCTGCTCGACCCGCCGACGGACGA
>JAFTLK010000406.1 GCA_017455975.1 Clostridia bacterium
AATTAGCAATTATGTCACCGCTGATTGTCTTTTGGCATATTGTATTCAAGCACCCTGTTTCTGCTGATGATTACATGCAGTGAATATATTCCGCCTGTGCTTCATCATATTTTGGTGTCGGAATGATGCCGAATTCATCAGCTATATCACACATACCATTACTGTGGTCAATGTATTGATGTATAGCATACAACGCCCATCCTCAAAGGAATGTATATCGCCTTTGCTCCAGCCGAGTTTCAGAAACCTTCCTGCCATAACAGCAAATTCAAGATTCAATATCCTGATATTGTTCCACAATCGACTCAATTGTTTTTGTCCATGACTTTTCGTTTTTCGCGTACCAGGAAGCGACATCGTTATTTGCTTTCTGCCAATAGCTGGGGAGCAATTCGTTGATTGACGGGTTAAACATCGTAGAATATGCAAAGGTGAAGTTTACCTCAGCTGAATCGCGGATGATATTGAGCATCTCCTTGACTGTATCATCACGGTTGTATTTTTCTTTGAGCGCTACTTCATAATATGCCGGTATGACCTCAAGCCAGCTGTAATACGACAATGCTTCACAGACCATGGATGTCAGTTCTGCATCCGTTACCGTCGTCGGTATAAAGAACGTCGAAGTTGAGGTACCAACCTGCGTATGATACTGGGTCTGTGCTTCATCCCGCTTCGGCTGGGGGACAATTCCAAAGTCCGATTTCATGTCGCGCAGATAATCCGTACCGTATAGAAATTCGTTTAAGAACAGCACCTGATCCGCTGCGAAAACCGCACAGATATCCGGATGCGGGATACCGTCAATACCAACCACGTTTTCTCTTTCAAAGAAATCGAGGACTTTGAAGAACAACTCGGTATCCCGATCCTGCAAGGGCGTCATATACGGCATATCGTGATCATCATAAGCAATCGACGAAAATTCTGTTGCAGTCTGCCATGTACGCTGCGGCACTGCATGATAATAATACCCGAAAAGATCATCCCCGATTGTCATTTTTCCGTCGCCGTTCACATCAGAGCTGACGGCCGCTGCCATTTCAAGCACTTTATCCACTGTCCATTTACCGTCTATGACAAGTGCATACGGATCTTCAAGATCATAATCGGCAATCAGCTTCTGGTTGAAATAAATAACGCTGAGGTCCTTGTACAGGGAAAGCGAAGCATCGCCGACAAAGCCGAACAGCTTTCCGCCGATCGCCAGCTTTTCTTTCATATCCTGAACCCACCACGGATTTTCAAACTGGATGTGTTCCAGATCTAACGCATTCAGAAAATAGCCTTCTGCTGCAATCGGCAGAACGCATACCATGGTACCGCTGATCAGATCATATGCGCCGTCATTTGCCATAATACTGTTTTTTATAAGCGCGTTGAATGAGTCCTTATCTGCCCAGTGACCGGGTGCTGTGATAAACTCGAATGCAATTCCCAGACGTTCTTCGACGGCGCGGTTTTTGCGGTATACAGCATCTTCGACAATGTCACCCGATTCCTCTGCAACATATTCGTATGATGCATGTTCTGTTGCAAGCACGGTAAAGGTTCTCTGTTCATAATCGACTTCGGGCAAGTTCAGGGGAACAGCAGTCTCTTCTGTTTCTGCAAATGTCTCTGTCATACTGTCGGTTGTTCCACTGACCTGCGGCGTGTCTGTCGAATCACTGCAGGCAATCAGTGAAACAGAGGATAGAAGGGATAAAAGCGTGAGCATCCATACTGTTGATTTCATTTAGAAATCTCCTCTCATATATATTTTGGGAAGGTATCCCGTTTATCTGTTCGACAAATCATTTTTCATCAGGAGCTTTACCGCATAATACAATGTCCAATCCTGATCGTTTGCATAACTGTCATACCGATGTCCGTATGTGATACCGGGAACCAGACAGCTGTTTTTATATGTTGGATCAGAAGTGTACTGTACCACTTTATACGGTACAAGATATCCGGCGGAAGCAAAACCATCCGATGCAAATACACACAGATTGTTTTTCAGTACCTGCTCGGCAGAGTCTCTGTATGTCTCACCGAAGCCTGTTTCATACAGGAAATGATAGGTTTCTGCTGTCAGCGCACTCAGCCATTGCGGCATAGAATCGCCGTAGGTTCTCATTTTTCCAAACCAGAACAAATCCCAATATCGGACAGCAATCCGGTTCACATGGTAATCCGGCTGTTTTGCGGAAAAAGCGTCCGATTTTCTCATGAATTCCGAAACGAACTGCAGATACTGTTTGTCTCCGGTCAGAATGTATGCCTGACACAAAATGTTGACTTTGCCGTTGAACATGAACTGTGTACAGCGAACTTCCTCGGAAAAACATTTGCTGCCATCTCTGATAATTCTGTCTGCATGTGCCAGTGTATGTTGAAGCAGCCTCTCACGGAGCGCTTCCATTCCTTCTTCCAGCAGATATTGACAGATTTCATGATTGCGGATACAGGGGGACTCCTGTTTTCCGCCTCCTGCAATTTCATAATAGGCAATCATAATGTTTGCCGCATTTTGCAGGCATTCGCGCTCTCTGGTCAGCAGATACCATTCCAGATAATAAACAGCCATCCACGGATAGTTGTATGCACGGGTACGCCGCTGGTACGCACGATATTCACTGTCATGAACAGTCGATGTCGTTCTGTCATACACTTCTCTTTCAATGAAACAACGGTGCTGCCGCAACGAGTGCATCATGTTCTCGTCATACTGAATCTGCAGCGCCTGTGCCACAACCACACCCATCGCAAGTCTCTCACGACAGGCGTTATGATCCCCGAATTCCCTGTCATAATACTGACATTCTGTATCTCTGTCATAGATCAGATATGCGCCGTCCAGATCATGTCCCGCTTCCTGATATTGCTGTTTTTGTGTAATGAACTGTGCTCTTTTGATCAGATGCTGTTCCAACGGCAGAAGCACATTGAGCTTCATCCACAGCGTTTTTCCGTTCACACGGACACAAACGGTTCTTTCGCCGGGGGTGTCAAAAGAGAGCCTCCATTCTGCGGTTGTACCGTCCTTGACATAATGGATCGGTTCACTGTTACAGATGATTTCTGCGGTTTGCCATGGATCGAGGCTTTGGAATCGGCAGCAGATCGATTCTCCGACAAAAGCACTGTACCGGTCAGCGCAAAGTGTCATTCTGCAATACGGATTGGGTGTACCCGAATCCGCAGCAGTATCGGAAAACTGAAACACAAACGTATACTGCATCTGCGTACCTGGCTGAAGCTCCACATCTCCCGGATGCAGAACGATTGCACCCCGATAGCTTGCACCGCAGCTGATGCGGCTGACATCATAACTGATGCTGTAATCGGAAATCATACCTTCCGTTATATAACACACAAGATACGGTTTTACTCCACTCGGCTTTGCCGAATACATCCATGCATAATCTCCGCCGCACCACACATGCGTTACACATGACATATCATGCAGATTGGTTTTGTTCTCGAAGGTACAGTTATAAGGGAAATGGATCCCGAGTGTTTCCTTTGAAAATGGAACTGCCGTATTTCCTTGATTGCTGAATACATACTGTTCCGAATATATCCCGTTTGCAATCCGTTTTCTGACGATCAGTAGGATGTCATTCTGAACGGCACAGACATCGATACCGTTGTCCGCAGCATATACAGATTTCACTTCAAATCCGCTCACATAACCCCAGTCAGAATTTTCCAGGATCCAGTTCATTTGATATGCGTCGTGCGGGTAACAAATGGTTTTTGTAACTCCGCTCTCACCGTCAAATGCAACCAGAATCCGATCATCCGCAAACGTGACGGGATCGGTGAAGTGTCCTTTATTCATCATAGATGCATCCCCCCGTCGACATACAGTGCGCTTCCCGTGATGTACCGTCCCGCATCAGAGCAAAGCAGCAGTGCCGCGGCGGAGCAGTCCTGTGCTTCCCCGGCATATCCCGCGGGAATCTTTGCAAGTACCTGTTCGCAGTATACCGGATCGGACAGCGCCGCATCGTTGCGCGGTGTAGCAATGACACCGGGCAGCAGCATGTTGACCGTGACGCCGTCGGCTGCCACCTGTCCGGCGATGTTTTCGGTCAGGGAGGCGATGGCACACTTGGATGCCGCATAAATTGCCATCTGCGTGTGCGGCTTTGCCTGTTGGACACTGCCGATGTTCAGAACACGCCCCCATCTGCGGCTCTGCATACCGGGAATATACGTCTGCATCAGCGAAAACGTTGCGCGCAGATTGACGTTCATCTGGGTATCGTATTCTTCGGAAGGAATCTCATTCCATGCACGGCGGAACTGCACCGACGCATTGCAGACAAGAATATCAAGCGCACCTGTCATGGCGTATAACTTCTCTGCCGCGTCCGCATCCCCGAGATCAACGGCGATGCCGTGCGTGATGGCACCTGTGTTTGCAGCAATTTCTGCGGCAATGCGTTCTGCTTTTGCACTGTCGCGGGAGCAGTGTATAAAGACCTCTGCTCCCTGTCCGGCAAAGCATTCGGCAATGGCATAGCCGATGCCCTGTGTCGAACCTGTCACAAGGGCACGGCGGCCGTGAAGATCAAATGCTTTCATATTGTTCCTCAAATTCTGATCGTTACGTTGTTTTTGCCTTCTTTGGACAGCGTCCACTTTGCGGGATAGTCCTTGCCGCCAACCGTTACGGTGATCTCATAATCGCCATAGAAGCCGCGGAAGGATGCCGTGCCGTTGACCGCCGGAACCGTCACATCGGTGTGCCATTCCTCGCGGATCAGATGGCGCAGACGTTTGTATGCCGGCTTTTCGCTCATATCAAAGCGCAGAAGTGCGCCGTAATAGACATTTTCGCCCTTGGTCATATCGCCCTGCGGCGCACGGAAGGCATAACCGTCGACATAGTTCCAGTAGATGACCGCTTCCATTGCCGGATGCGAGAAGAACGTGCGGTAGACACCCTCGATCAGATCCGCCTGAATTTCCTCGTCTTCCTCGCTTCCGGAATACGCGGAAATCGTCATTTCGGTGATCTGCTCTGGCAGACCGAGCTTCGCGTAGTTGTCCATCAGCCGGTAAAGATTGTCGGGATTGTAGCGCTGTGCCGCCATGCCTGCTTCCGCCTCGCGGGAGAAGAAGCTGTGGAACTGCATGCCGATGGAGTCAAGATGCGTGATGCCGTTTTTCAGAAGACGCTCGATCTGCATATAGTAAAGGCATCTGTCGTTGTAGGAGCCGGGCTCCCAGATGGCATAATCGTTGATGATCAGGCGGTTGTTCGGGTAATAGCGATCCGCCATGCGGTAGCTCCATTCGAGGAAATCGTCCTCATAATAGAACTTCGACAGATTGGAGCTGCGTCCCTGCAGTGTTTCGTTTGTGACCTCAAAGGACGGAATCTTGTCGGCGTACCGTTCCGCGATCTCGCGCATCCGTCGCTCGAGCTTGCGCTTGTGTACGGAAACAGGTTCATGTTTGACCCAGTCGGGCGCAAAATTGTCGTAGTTGAGGCAATGACACTTTGGCTCAATGCCGTTTTCCAGACAGTAATCGACGCAGAGATCGGTTGCCGGACGGCGGTAGACCTTCGGGGAATCGGCGGCAAAGCGCGGCTTGCCCTCCACAGGCTCCAGATCGCTCCAGTAGAACGGCACGGTCGCCAGATTGAAGATTTCCGGGAACTTTTCGCGGTAGATGCGGTTCTTTTCCTCCGTTTCAAATTCATCCAGCATGAAAATGTTGCAGCCGAAGCGGAATTCGTGGTTTTTCAGTACCGCACGGACAGTCAC
>JAFTLK010000407.1 GCA_017455975.1 Clostridia bacterium
CGCTGCCCATTTCATCGGTAACTGGGCTTTCATTTCTTCGGTGATGCCCATTTCTTTTTTCATGTAAGCAATCAATTCCTCGGACCGCCGTTCCGCTGCTTCCTCGATTTCTTCAAGGTGATCTGAAATCGTACCTGTCAAAAGAAGTTCCGCATAGGTTCCGGACTGCTCACGCATAAGGTAGTTCCTACGTTGTCTGCCCCAATATCCAAGCGGTTTTCTCGGTTTGTCATCGACTGCGATCAGCGGGAGATAAACATCCCCGACAAGCTGATACGTGATTCCATTGACCTCCGTATATGCGGGAATTTCATTTGTGCTCAGGTTCATGTTCGTATTCATATGTGCCATCCTTTCATATTCAAGTTTTTTCTTTCAGTTCTAATTATAAGCGTTTTCACACACAGAAGCAAGAGTCGTTGCCTTTGAATTTCAATCCTCCCCATAATTTTTCGTTGCGAATTGCTTGAGGATGCCAACACTTTCCCGGTCTTCATACCCCCATAAAATTTCTCCGATGACCTTGATCGCCGCCTTTTTGTACTTGCGGAAGGTGTTCTCACAGAGGTAAATTTCCTGCTGCTCCATTTCTTCCAGCACCTGCGGCTGAGACTTCTGTTGCTTGCTCAAATAATACCGCGAAATGATCTCATAGTAAATCTCACCCATCGGGTGATACTGTCGCATCAGTTCCACGCTTTCGTTGACAAGCGCCAGCATCTGTCGACTGCGTTCCATGCTCTGTGCACGGCGTTCCAGTCTTGTGTTGCTGATATCAGCACCGGCGAACACTGCGGCGTGAAGATACTCCTCGGTGATGCCCGTTTCATGCTTCAATTCCCGCATTTCTTTGTTTGCAGCAACATCCAACGCCCACTTGACTTGCCTGTACTTTTGCAAAAGCACCTCTGTATCGTGAATCAGCTTATCATCGTCATTTTTCTTCGGTTTGCTCATGCGTGAATTCCTCCCGTTTCTGCGTTTTTCATATCCATTTTGGCGAAAATCTCGCGCTGCACCCGCGATTCCATGAAATTCTCCATCGTTGCCGGAGCGTTGAACAGTGACGCCATCAGGTATTTTTTCATGTTTTTGACCTGCGGCTTCACCTCACGAAGACAGTCCAGGACATAGCGGATACACTCTGCGTTCAAACTCTGCATCCGCGACACCACCAAATCGCGAGGATAGACCGCTCCCGCAATCAACATGGTTTCGCTCTGACAGGATTCCATTTCCACGATCAGCGAAATGAGTTCATCCAACTGCTCTGTGGAAAATTCCTGCCGCAAAACGGCATACTCCACCCGATCCGCCGCGCGCGCCCGCATCAGATCGTATCGTATCAAATTTTGTTTTTCAGTCTTTTGTATTTCTTTTATTTGTTGTGTGCTGTTTTCTGTCGGCATGATTTCCGCCGACAGAAAACCCGTCGACGGGATGGGCTGGTTCGGAGATGGTACGGGCAGATTTTTACTATAGTCTGCCGTAATTTCTTCCGTTGATTCAATATCTTCCATTGGGTCGGCATCACCGTAAACATCATTTTCAGATATTTCTTCAGCAAAATCTGCGGTTTCCACTTTTTCTGCGCACGGTGTATTTTCCGTCTGCGGCACCTCATAAATCCAATACACATTCTGCGCAAACGCACCGTTTTCGCCGCGGGTCTGACTGCGGTGGATATAACCACATTCTTCCAATTCGCGGATCGTATTTGCAATGCTGACACGACCGTCAGCGGTGAACTGGGCAAGACCCGCAATCGTATAATCCCAATCCTCCGGCAGGGACAACATCAAAGTCAGAAGTCCCTTTGCCTTGAAGGACAGCGAATTGTCGCGGAGATAGTAGTTAGAGACGCAGGTATAATTGTTTTCTTTCATAATTCTACAAACAGGCATATGTATTCTCCTTCATTTCTCGAAAAAATCTTTCAGGTATGTCATTTCAAATTCGATGGGTGAGCGCACCTTCCCGATGCGCTTACCGCGAACACCGTTCTCAATCGGGTACAGAAAATAAAATTCTCGGCTCCCGATCTTCGAGGTGATAATATATTTCGGCTCGTTGTTTTTGTAGTAGGTTGTCCACAGGATTTCTCCTGCCGGACACA
>JAFTLK010000408.1 GCA_017455975.1 Clostridia bacterium
CAAGTTGAAAACTTGCTGCAGCCGGGGTCACGAAGTGACCCGAATTTTCCGGTTTTCATGCAAAAATTGCATGAAAATGCCCCTCAGCTGAGGGGCAAGGGAAACTTCTAAGGAGGTGTTGCAAGAACTTGCAACACCTCGTCCCACATTCGGGACATTTTTACCGATATCGGAATCTGTGCAAAGAAAGGCGCCTCCGTCACACGGGGCGATGCGAATACTATGAAAGAATATCACATCATCAATCCTGCCGCGGGGCACGGTGCCGCATTGGAGGCTGCAAAAAAAGAAGCATCGCAGGATGCGATCCTCTATATAACGACCGGCGTCGGTGACGCCAGACGGTATCTCGGCGAGACACTGGCCGGACTGACGGAGGATGTGCGCGTGATCGTATGGGGCGGTGACGGCACCATCGGTGAAGCGGTATCCGGGATCATGGATGCCGATGCGGCGGAGCATGCCGTTCTGAGTGCTCGTGCGGCCGGGACCGGCAATGATTTTATCAAGCTGTTTGCGGATAAACCTGCCGGTACGGAGCTTCGACTGGATCTTCTGTTCTGCGGGGATTGCTATGTGCTCAATATGGTCAACATCGGCTTTGACTGTGCTGTTGCCGACCGGATGTCCGCGTGGAAGAAAAAGCCGTTCATCCGCGGCTCGCTTGCGTATTACTGTGCACTTGCCGAGGTGTTTTTCAAGCCGCTCGGAACGCCGCTGGAGATTCGTTATACCGATGAAGCCGGGGAGGAGCACACTGTCTCGGGCCGGTTTCTGTTCTGTGCCGCGGCCAACGGTCAATACTGCGGCGGCGGCTTCCGCGGAGCTCCGACGGCGGATCTGACAGACGGACTTGCCGAGCTTGTCATGATCGATGTCATTCCGCGGCGCAGGATCCTTTCTCTGATCGGTCCGTACCGTGCCGGGGAGCATGTCGATGCCCAAGGTCGGCCGACCAAGCTGCTTGCAGATATTCTGCGTTATGTCCGCTGCCGTTCCGTCAGCATTTCCGGTATGGAGATCGTCTGCCGCGACGGAGAGATTGCCCTTATGGGGCAGATCGACATCCGGGTCGTGCCCGGCGTTCTGCGCTATCGGGTCTGACGGGGGATACTGTCATGAAGCGAATTCTGACCTCATCCGAAATGTATCTCTGTGACCGTACGGAGATCGAATCACGGACCCCGTCGAGAGAGCTGATGCGGCGTGCCGCCCGGGCCTGTGCCGATGGGATCATCCGTGTTCTGCATGATATGCCGGGGCTGCCGTCGGCGCCGGTCGCTGTCCTTTGCGGCAGCGGAAACAACGGCGGTGATGGGCTGCTCTGTGCCAGGCTGTTAAATGAGGACGGTGTTCCGGCATGTGCCGTAACTGCGTTTGGAGACGGCGCCGTACTTTCACCCGAATGCGAGTATCGCTATGACGAGCTGATCGCTTCGGGAACACCGATGCTGTCATCTGCGCAGTTTCTGCAGAATCTCGATGACCCGGATGCTTGCCCGTACTGTGCGGTCGTGGATGCGCTGTTCGGCATTGGCCTTTCGCATGAGCCGGAGGGGGTTTTTGCTGCGCTGATCGATGCGGCAAATGCATATACAACGCGGCACGGCATTCCGGCGTTTGCGCTGGATATTGCCTCCGGCATCTCAGCCGACACGGGAGAAGTCAGCATGCATACCTTCCGTGCGACACACACACTTGCCATCAGCCATGCCAAGCGCGGACATGTCCTCTATCCCGGCGCAGTGTATACCGGTGCGCTTTCTGTTCTGGATATCGGGATCGCGGACGATGTGCTGTCTGCCGCCGATGACGACATGCCTGTTTTTATGCTGACGGATGCGGATGTCCGCGCACTTCTGCCTGCGCGTGAGCCGGACTCTAACAAAGGCTCCAACGGCCGTGTGCTGATCGCTGCCGGTTCGGAGACCATGTGCGGTGCGGCTTTGCTGTCCGCATTGGCGGCTTATCGGAGCGGTGCGGGGCTGGTGGAGATCTTCACCGCAGAGCAAAACCGCACGCCGCTTCTGACGCGTCTGCCGGAAGCCATTGTCACAACCTGCAGTTTTGCAGATCCTGCAGGTGCTGCTGAGCGGCTGGCATTATCACTTTCCCGCGCGGATGCCGTGGTTGTCGGTCCCGGACTCGGACAATCGGCTGCCGCACGGGCGCTGGTGCATACGGTTCTGACAGAGGCGCGCTGTCCGACCGTCATAGATGCGGATGCGCTGAATCTGCTTGCTGCAGACGGTGTTCCGTCGTCGGTATCCTCTGTACCGCGTATCATGACGCCGCATCCCGGTGAGATGTCCCGTCTGATGGGTCTGTCGGTTGCCGCGCTGACGCAGGAGCCGTTTTTGCATGCTGCAGACCTTGCGCGGCGGCTCGGCTGTGTTGTCAATGCAAAAAACGCGCGCTCGGTTATCACCGACGGCCGCCGCACCTATCTCAATCCGACCGGGACCTGTGCGCTTGCCAAAGGCGGTTCGGGAGATGTACTGACCGGCATCACGGCGACGCTCTGTGCTCAGGGCTGTGATGCATTGACCGCCGCGGCACTTGCGGCCTATCTGCACGGCTGTGCCGCGGAATCTGTCACCGCCCGTATGGGGGTACGTGCGCCGCTGGCATCAGAGATCGCGGATGAGATCGGTGCTGTTCTGGCGGGGTTTGACGGCTGACCGGAAGCGGGATTCTATATGCGAAACATGCTCATTGGGGCTGCTGTAAATTTTTTCGGCAGCCCATTTTGCTTTTTTGTGGGGGATTTAACAGAACAGAAACAGAATAAAAAACATTTCCAAACATACATCGGATAACATAATTCACAGCAGAATACGGAATGATGCATATGTCAGATACGGAACATGCCCGCGGTGACCGTGGGCGATGATGGAATTAA
>JAFTLK010000409.1 GCA_017455975.1 Clostridia bacterium
CGAGGAAGATATAGCGTTTTGCGGATCGCAGTGCCTCACACAGGTCGCCGAACAGTGCGGTGCCGGACGGATAGTACGTTGTATCGGTGCCCGTAAACGGCAGACATCCGGATGCGCGCGCGATATAGGCGGACTGCAGTGCCGCATCGCGGGGTGCCTGTGCGGCAACGGTGTCCTCATCGACGGGGACAGGAGCACCGGTGACAGGGAGAGCCCCGGTGCCGCCGGCGGTGCGGTAATCGGCGCGGATATCCTCGGTGACGGCGGTCAGACGGCGGTTGACGCGGCGATAGCCGAACATCAGATACAGCAGTCCGCCGAAAATCGGCAGGGTGAACAGCGGAATCAGCCATGCGATCTTGATGGCGGGATTGGAGTTCTTATTGATGACGTGCATGGCGGCAAGCAAGGACAGGAGGGCACAGATTACGAGGAACAGCGGTGTCAGGCGGGTCATATAAACAAACAGCCAGACAAAAAATGCGATCTGGATCGTTGCAAACAGCAGCACGTAGACCATTCGCTGGAAAATGATATGAAAATGTCGGTTGATGTACCGACGCGCGCGGGTACGGAACGCAGGATTCCCCGTATCGTTTCTGCGGGACAAGCAAATGCCTCCTTTTTAGGGCAATCCCGCACAATTCGCGGCAGTTGCCTTAGTTTTCTGCCTTTATTATATCGCAAGATTGTTTCGGGAATGTGAAGTTTTCGTTGCAGGATTGTTTCATTTTGGATGACGGGCTTCGGGATACCGACGGTCGTCACTGTGCCTGCGATCTTGTTCTCCGGCCATACCTGTCATCCAATCCGGACGTGTTGATGAAAACAGCAGCCGACCTCCGTCTGATACAGGGGTCGGCTGTGTGTATTGTGTATTGGGTTGAATCAGCTGATCTTGCCCTCACCGAGATCCGGTTCCGCAAAGAACTCGACCACGGGAGCGTCATATCCGTCGGACTCGAAGACGATAATCTCATTGTCGCCCTCACGCAGCAGCGGTGCGGGAATGTAGAGCGTCTTCTGCGGACCGCGGTCGTTCCAGTAGCGTCCGATGTTGAAGCCGTTGACGACGACAAAGCCCTTGTGGAAGCCGTCAAGGCGGATGAACGTGTCGGCGGGTTTGTCATCCAGTGTCAGATGTCCGCGCAGGAATGCGGGCATACCGTCGGATACGGTGTCGGCGGTGTAGACAAGATCCGACAGATCGTCCATCGTCATCGCGGTCATATCCCAGCCGAAGTGGAACATCTGACCGAGACGGATGCCGTCGTAGATACCCTTGCGGTCAAAGAGCTTCGGACCGTAGTTGACGCGTCCGCAGTTTTCCACAAGAATGTCGATCTTCTGCGTTTCTCCCTTACCGAGCTTGACCTTGACCTCGTCCATGCGTCCGGAGCGTTCGCGGATACCGACCAGCTTGCCGTCGAGGTAGATGTGCGCGCGGTCGTGGACGTGACCGAGGACGAGCGGCAGCTCCTCCATCGGACCGAAAAATTCCGAGGAGTAAAGGATATAGCCAAAGTCCTGACCGATTTCTTCCATGGACTTGGGTGCTGCGGCGTGCGTAACCGTACCGATCTTGTCAAGGTTGTCAAACAGCGGTGCACGTTCGGTCATCGTGAGCTTACCGTAGGCAGCCTTCGGCAGATTCTCAACATCCAGCTCGGGCATCACGCCGGTTGCCTTTGCGATGCGGTCACGGACTGCAAAGTAGGCAGGGGTCAGGTCACCGCACTCGGAGACGGGCGAGCAGTAGTCGTAGGACGTGACCGTCGGCTGATAACCGCCGGAATGGTTGGCACCGTTGGTGAAGCCGAAGTTCGTGCCGCCGTGGAACATATAGAAGTTGAACGACGCGCCCATGTCGAGCATCGGCACGATGGAATCGGCAAGCTCTTCCGCGTCGCGGATGTGGTGATGCTCGCCCCAGTGGTCGAACCAGCCGCACCAGTACTCGCCGCACATCGTCGGCTGACCGGGACGGAAGTCGTTCAGCGTCTTGAACGCGCCGACAGGGTCAGAGCCGAAGTTGGCGACACACGGATATTCGGGCAGCGTACCGCCGGTCAGCATCCAGTAGCACGGACCGTCGGAGGTGTACAGCTGGCAGTCCATGCCGTATTCCTTGTAAATGTCGGCAACGGCGTGCAGGTATTCCTTGTCATTGCCGTAGGAGCCGTATTCGTTCTCAATCTGCACCATGATGATGCGTCCGCCGTTCGTGATCAGATACGGACGGATGCGCGTGAGCAGCTCGCGGTAGTACGGGCGAACCTTTTCAAGATACAGCGGATCGTTGCAGCGCAGTGCCATGTTCTGATAGGAGAGCAGCCAAGACGGCAGACCGCCGAATTCGTGCTCTGCGCAGATGTAGGGACCGGGACGGACGATGACGTACAGTCCGAGCTTCTGCGCGGTTTCGATGTACTTGACGATGTCAAGGCTGCCGGAGAAGTCAAAGGTGCCTTCCTTGCGTTCGTGCAGGTTCCACGGAACATACGTCTCAACCGTGTTGAAGCCGCACGCGCGGAGCTTTTTTAACCGGTCTTCCCAGTATTCGGGAACAATGCGCCAGTAATGCATCGCGCCGGAGAGAACGACAAAGGGCTTGCCGTCAAGGAGAAAGTCTTTTCCGTCAAAGGTAAATGTGCTCATGATATGTGATTCCTTTCGTGGAGTTGATTTTTTGGTTGATGTTTGATGATGATTATGGGTTACAAATATGATAGAGTGCGCACGACTGAAACCTTCTCTCGGGAGAAGGTGGATTTTCAAAATTTCCGCCCCTGCGGAAATTTTGAAAAGACGGATGTGGGTTATTTGGCAAGACACAACCCACATCCGTCACGCCTGCGGCGCGACACCTGTTCTCACGGCGATGCAAGCATCTCCCGGGAGAAGGTGTCGGCGGCACCAAGGCACCGCCCTACGCGTTCTTGGGGTGCGTGGTTCTTATTTATACGGATTCTGAAGCCCATAAATTCCCTTGACCGCGTCGTACATCCGGCAGTACCGTTCGTAGTGCTCAGCGTAGCGGTCATGCATCGCGGCATCGGGCAGATAGGTGTCCTTGATGCGGACAAGGGCGGAGGACGCTTCGTGCAGATCGCGGTAGTAGCCTTTCGCAACCGCACCGAGCATGATACAGCCGACCGCACCGGCTTCGGGATTTTCGAGGGTGTTCACAGGCAGACCCGTGATGTCCGCCTTGATCTGCATCCAGATCGGAGAGCGCGAGCCGCCGCCCGTCGCGTTGAGCGCGTCGACAGGAACACCGCCCGATGACAGCATATCGAGGTTCAGACTCATTTCATAGGTAATGCCTTCCATGACCGCCTTGTAGAACTGCGAACGCGGCGTGTCAAGCGCCAGACCGACAATCGCACCGTGCGTCGCGGGGTCCATATACGGTGTTGCCGTTCCCGCAAAGTGCGGCAGAACGAGAATTCCGGTAGGACCGGCACAGCGCGCGTCCGCGGCAAGCTCCGCATCGAGCAGACGGTAGGCAGAGGTGTTCTGCTCCGCCGCCAGACGCTTGGCATCCAGTCCGACCGTATCGCGGAACCACTGCACCAGCGCACCGCCGCAGTAGCAGAACGCATAGGTTGCGTAAAGCCCGTCGATGGCGTGCGGCGCACAGACATAACCGCGGTTGATTAAGGACATATCGTCAAACGGACGGTCAAATACCGGCGTGATGCACTCCACCGTTCCCATGCCGTCGACCGACGTGCCGGGAATCAGCGCACCGGCACCGAGCGCCGCCGTGATCTGATCCTGCGCACCGGTGATAATCAGCGTATCGGGCGAAAGGTTCAGCTCCTCGCAAAGCGATCTGCGCACCGTACCTGCGACCGTACCTGCGGAAACCGGCGTGGACAGCAGTGCAGGATCGATGCCTGCCGCCGACAGTACCTCGGTGCTCCACCGCTTGCCGACGACGTCAAACGCCATCGTGCGCGATGCCAGTGTATAGCTGATCTGCGACACACCCGACAGCCGCCAGACGGCATAGTCCTCGATCAGATAGAAGTGATGCATTTTTTCGTAAATGGCGGGCAGTGCGTTTTTGTACCACATGAGCTTGGGCAGCGTGTACATCAGATGCGGCTTCATGTACAGCGTCTGCATCAGCCGTTCACGGCCAAACGCCGCCACCAGCGCATTCGTTTCGTCCTCGCCGCGGTTGTCGGTGTACAGCACAATGCCGTGCAGAACGTTACCGTCGGCATCGACCGGAACACCTGCCTCACCGAACGACGTGACGATGATCGCCTCAACGTCGTCGCCCCCGGCTCTGCAGTCCGCCGCACCGATCGCGATGACCTCGCGGATGCAGTCCCACATGACGTTGGCATCCAGCTCATGCGCACCTGCATCGCGCTGTGCCGTGTATTCCCGGTACGCACCGGAGATGTATTTGCCGTCGGGCGAGCAGACCACACTCTTGCATCCGCTCGTGCCGAGGTCAAGACCCATAATTGCCATAGTTTTCGTCCTTTCTTTTGGGGGATAGAAGATGCATTGGTTATGCGCAGACGGCTGTAATCTCGCGTAGGGCGGGGGCTTGTCTCCCGCCGTGCATCAAATTAGATGACGGTAAGATAGGAAATCTATCATTTCCCACAAATTGGTGTGCGAAATTATGATATTGTTCTCCCACTGCGGCGGGAGCAAGCCCCCGCCCTACGCGCAACTTGAAATCGCCTGCCTCAATTATCATCCAATCCATCCCATCTTTTCCTATAGTATATCAGAAAATCACCGAAAATGGAAGTGGAATTTGAAAATTTACGAAATTTCCGTACTTTTCTTTGGCGGTGTGGAAAATCCCTTGACAAACGGGGGATAATCGGGTAAAATTATAGTAAAGACTCCCTGCATCAACCTATGGTTGATGCGTGCGAGGGAGCTGGCACGCGAAGCGTGACTGAGGGAGTTATGTTTTCCATATGACGAAATCAGAAAAATAACAAATAGAAGTTCCGTTCATAATGTCTGTTTCGGGACAGTCGGGGATCAATCCCCGGATGCCTGTCCCTACAACCAGAGAAGCATCTGCGTATCCCGTTATCGGCACCGGACCTCTATGTGCGGCGGCACCAAGGCACCGCCCTACGCGAAATTGGAAGCGCATTCGCATAGGAGAAACAGCATCGAAACCCTATGTTTCGGGCGATTCGTGAATCGCCCCTACAGATATCAAGAGCATCTATCAGGAACATCCAAACAAAATCCATATAAAGGAGAACCCCCATGAAATTCTACCAGACCTGGCAGGGCGCGCTTCTTGCGTCCTCGGACACAAACGACGTCATCAAGTCGTTCCCGGCAGAAGTCCCCGGCAACCTGCAGTATGACCTTGCGGTCGCGGAGGGCATCGCCGACACGCTGATGTACTCGACCACGGCACAGCGCTTCCTTGAAGTGGAAGACAACTTCTGGAAGTACGAAACCACGCTCGACTACAAGGTCGAGGACGGTGAGCGCGCCATCTTTGTCGCAGAGGGTATCGACTACATCTTCGACATCATCATCGACGGCAAGTGCGTGTACTCCCACGAGGGTATGTACACAAAGACCGAGATCGACCTGACTGACATCGCGCATCCCGGCTCGAAGCTCGTTGTCCGCATCCATCCGCATCCCAAGCTCCCCGGCGAGTTCGCAACGCCCCGTGAGATGGCAGCGCAGTCCTGCAAGCCGCCGTCCACCTATGAGTGGGACTGGAACCCGCGTCTCATCATCTCCGGTATCTGGAAGCCGTGCTACGTCGAGACGAGAACGAAGGGCTATATCCGCAACTGCGAGCCGTTCTACACGCTCAATCCCACCCGCACGACCGCTGTCCTCCGCTTTGAGACCGACTGCGATCTGCCCGTGACCTATACCGTCTGTGACCCCGACGGCAATGTCGTCTATGCAGGCGACAAGCCCACCTGCGTCATTGAAGATGTCAAGCTCTGGTGGTGCAACAGACAGGGCGAGCCGAACCTCTACACCTACACCGCAAAGAACGCGGAACACGAATATACCGGCAAAATCGGCTTCCGTACCGTCAAGCTCGTCATGAACGGCGGCGGTGCCGACCACGAGCCGAGAAGCTTCCCCAAGGGTCGCTATCCCGTGCCGATCACCGTTGAACTCAACGGCCGCCGCATTTTTGCAAAGGGCTCCAACTGGGTCAATCCGGAGCTGTTCTTCGGACGCATCACCGACGAGCGCTACTATGAGCAGCTGATCGCGGCAAAGGAAGCCAACATGAACATCCTCCGTCTGTGGGGCGGTTCCGGCTTCAAGAAAAAGGCATTCTACGAATACTGCGACGAGATGGGTATCATGGTCTGGCAGGAATTTGTCCTCGCCTGCAACAACTATGTCGGCACACCGCACTACCTCGATATTCTCGAGCAGGAAGCAACTGCCGCCATCAAGGAACTGCGCCGTCATCCGTCGATCATCATGTGGTGCGGCGGCAACGAGCTGTTCAACGACTGGTCGTGCATGGATGACCAGTCCCATGCGCTGCGTCTGCTCAACAAGCTCTGCTATGAGCTCGACTTTGAGCGTCCGTATATCATGACCTCTCCCTTGCAGGGTATGCTCCACGGCTGTTATGTCTTTGAGTTTGAGGGACAGCAGGTTTTCCAGATGTTCCAGAATGCCAAGGGTACTGCCTACTCCGAGTTCGGTGTCCCGTCTGCCGCAAACGTGGAGAATCTCCGCAAGATCATCCCCGAGGATGAACTGTTCCCGATCGAAAAGTCCAAGTCCTGGGTCTACCACCACGGCTTCAAGGCATGGTCCGAGGAACGCTGGCTGTGCATGGATATCTACCGCAAGTACTTCGGCGAGCCGTCCTGCATTGAGGATGTCGTCGAGGGCACACAGTGGATGCAGTGCGAGGGCTATAAGGCGATCTTTGAAGAGGCGCGCCGTCAGTGGCCGTACTGCTCGATGGCTGTCAACTGGTGCTACAACGAGCCGTGGCTGTCCGCTGCCAACAACTGCCTGCTCACCTATCCGTCCGAGAAGAAGCCGGCGTACTACTCCGTTCGCGACTCTCTGCGCAACTCTGTTCCGACGGCACGTGTGCCGAAGTTCGACTGGTCTGCCGGCGAGAACTTCAGCTTCGAGCTGTGGTATCTCAACGACGCACCTGAGGCCGTTTCCGATACCGTCCGCGCGACGCTGCAGATCGGCGATCAGGTAATCGAGCTTGCCAACTGGGAAACCGGCGAGGTCGCAGCCTGTGCCAACAAGCAGGGCGCCAAGATCGTCCGTGAACTGCCGTGGGTCGATGCCAAGGATATGACGCTGACGCTCGAAAGTGCGAATGGCAATACCAATGCGTACAGATTGATGTATAAGAAGTAATTTTGAACTTGCGGGGATATGACTGTGATGACAGGTGTCCTGTATCCCTGTAGGGGCGATTCACGAATCGCCCGTTTCTTACAATTTGTAAAGCCATCGGATAGAAAGTCGATACTGTCCCGGTTTCATTTCTATCACGGATGTTTCCACACAGAATGTGCGGGCGAAGAGTGAATCGCCCCTACATCATATTTTGAAATACGAGGTACTCCCCCATGCGTATTGATGAAATTGACAAGAACCTCAAAGTAGAAACCGCGCTCGGTCTTGACGACATCGTCTTCATTGATGTCCGGCGTGACCCGTTCTGCGTATACGGTCTGTATGACTACAAAAACCAGCCGGTGTTCCGGCGTCTGCCGGAGGATGTCGCGCGCGCGACCAATGACGGTGTTTACGGTCTGCACATCCATACCGCCGGCGGTCGTGTCCGTTTCTCGACCGACTCGCCGTATGTCGCCATCCGCTGCAAAATGCAGTCGGTCACCCATATGCCGCATATGCCGCTCATCGGTATGGCTGGCTTTGACCTATATGAGCATAAGATGGGCGTGGACACCTACATCCGCTCCTTTATGCCGAACTGGGATATGAAAACCGGCTACGAATCCGTCCAGCACCTCTCCGGTGACGGTCAGATGCACGACTACACGATCCACTTCCCGCTGTACAACGACGTCATCTCGCTGGAAATCGGTCTGCGCGAAGGCTCCGCACTGACCGGCGGTGCCAAGTATGCCCCCATCAAGCCGGTCGTTTACTACGGCTCCTCGATTACCCAGGGCGGCTGCGCATCCAGACCCGGCAATGCGTATCAGAACATCATCTCCGCGCGCAGCAACATCGACCACATCAACCTCGGCTTCTCCGGCTCTGCAAGAGGTGAGGACGCGATCGTCAACTACATGGCAGGACTCGATATGTCCGTCTTTGTCTGCGACTACGACCACAACGCACCGACCGCCGAGCATCTGGAGGCGACGCACGAAAAGCTCTACCGCACCATCCGCGCAAAGAACCCCGATCTGCCGATCATCTTCGTCACCAAGCCCGATAACCTCTACACCGACGATGCCGCGCGCCGCCGTGAGATCGTCTACGCAACCTATCACAAGGCATACGCGGAAAATCCAAAGCGTGCCGCTTACATCGACGGCTGCTCCCTGTTCTCCGCCGAATACCGCGACTGCTGTACGGTTGATACCTGCCATCCCAACGACATCGGTTTCCTCTGCATGGCGGAAGTCATCGGCGCGGAGATCGACCGGATGCTGAAATTGTAAAAGATGGGATTGGATGGTGGATTACGGTTGACGCAGACGCGCTCCATACCGCGTAGGGCGGGGGCTTGCTCCCGCCGTTGTGGGGGAACAATGCATCGTCACCATCAGACGGTGGTAGGAAGATACGATTTGTCATCATTTGTTCGCCGTAAACAGGAGCGTTTTCGATTGTAAAATTGGATTCATTATTCATTAAAATTCGTCAACCGAGAACATGTGGAAATCGTATGAGCGGCGGGAGCAAGCCCCCGCCCTACGCGTATCTTGTCGCCGTCATCTCCTGATTCATCCCTCAAAAACCAACAACGAAAGGAACCATCATCATGAAGAAAGCAAAACTTTTCCTGTCCGTTCTTCTTTGCATGACGCTTCTGCTCAGCGCAATGACAGTTTCCGTCTCTGCCATCCGCCCGGACGAGGGACGCACGCTGAAAGAAGTCTACGTCAATGCAGACCTTGACGGCTATCAGATTCCCTACGTTCTCTACCTGCCCGCAAACTACGACGAGGCAAAGGAATACCCCGTGCTGCTGCTCCTCCACGGTGCAGGCGAGCGCGGTACCGACAACGAGCTGCAGCTGTTCCACGCAGTTGACGAACTTTACGAA
>JAFTLK010000044.1 GCA_017455975.1 Clostridia bacterium
GGTGAGCGTCCGCCGCAGTACGGGCAGGTCTTTTCATGCTTTTCGATCATATCTCTCACTCCTCCAAAATCGCAATGTCTTCATATTCCGGATAATACAGCGCACGCCCGACTTCCTCACCGGTCTCGTTGACGAGCACACGGTAAATCTGTTCCTCACCCCAGCGAGGATGCTCGGATGCGCCAATCAATTCAACTTTGTAACAAACATCGTCAACATAGTGGTACGAATCGGGTGCATGTCCGGAGGCGATATCATATACCGTCATCAGTGATAGTGCTCCGATTTTCCGTAATGCTCTTTCATCGGTACCGAAATAACCGTATTCTTCAAAAAAGCGCATACGGTACAGCAAATCCCTTGTGAAATCATCGTTCAGCCCCGTTCCGTGGAGCATATTGTCCTCGGTCGGAATATAATGTTCTTCCATACTGTGATACTGCCGAAGCAGTGTTTTGTCTTCAGCATCAAAAATCAGATAGAAATCTTCGCGATATAACCATCCGCTGCCGTCCATACTGCCGCCGTACCGATCATTCACCACATGACCGCGATTGCTGTCGGAATATTCCCGCACGCGCACATTCCAGATCTCAAGCTCACGTCCGAGCACCGGTGCGATATTTTTTATATAATCCAATCCGATAATCTGCCAATCGCTGATGAGGGATTCCTCATACGAAAAGTTCTCCCCCGTGCGTTCGATTGCCATTTGCCAGACTTCTGCAATCCCCGCGTTCTGCTCTGCGACACATGCTTCTTCCCATGCGATTGCCGCGTCGATGACATAGGACGGCGCAACAAGATCGGCCGCAATGATGCCTGATTTGATACCGGAGAAGCCGGAAACCGACAAAACAAGCATGACAAGCACAATACAGGAGGACAGCACCGCTGCTGTCTTTTTCCTCTCCGCAATCTGTTTGATGCGGGCAGCAATTCCCCGCTCCGACTGCGCTGCTGCATCGGCGGACGCAGACAGCAAGGATTTCACCGCAGCGCTTTTCTTTCTGCGCGGATCGGCAAGCGAAAGCAGTGTTCTGCCATATGCATAACGCTCCTCCTCACCAAGTTTCCGGATTGCTGCCGTATCACATGCGAACTCACCGTCTTCCTTTGACAAATATGCCGCTGCCCATACCAAAGGATTGTACCAGTGCAGAACGAGGCACACGCACCGCAGAAACGCAAACAGAGAATCTCCCTGTCGGATATGTGCCCACTCATGCGCCAGCACATGCCGATACATCACAGGGTCATCCGCCACAGCAGTTGTCAGATAAATTGACGGCACAGGAAACCCGAATACACACGGCACGCCTGCTGCATCGGTACGGTAAATCGGGATGTTCGCCGACGCATCATCCAAACGCACCCGCGAACGCTGCAGCCGACAATACATGGATATGTTTCCCATCAGCAAAACGGCTGCTGTCAAAGCACCGCCGATATACCATATCACGCGCAAAATCGCCGTTATATCATCTGCCCGATATGCAAGATATTCCGAGAATGTGTAGTACGGGTCATAGTCCTCTTTGTCCCGTGCAATCAGCGCATCCTTGAGGTCCGGTTCAAGATCCCGGTATTTCCATTCTCTGACAACCGTTTCCTGCATTTGTGCACTGATGCGCGGCAGCTCTCTGTCCAGCTGTGCCGCGCTGATCGCACTCTCACCGATCTGCACCGGAGTAAGAAGCCGCACAAGCACAATCAGCCAAAGCGCATACCGCAGCTTCGCACCTATCCGTTCTTTGAAGCAAAACCGTATCAGCAAAACCGCCGTTATCACAACACTCGATGTAAGGATCCATTCCGACATCAGCTGCCCTCCTTTTCTGCTTCCTCCGCCTGCCGTAAAACCTCGTATAAGGCATCAATTTCTTCGCCCGACAGCCGTTTCCCGGCCGTCATCGCCGACAGCATCAGCGAGACACTGCCGCCGAAAACGCGGTCGAGAAAATGCTCGGTTTCGCGCAGGGTTACCGCATCCCGCACAAGCTCCGTGCGATAGGTGCGGATGCCGTCACCGCCCTCCTCGCACAGCAGAAGTCCTTTTTCGGTCATGCGGCGCAGAACCGTCAGCGTCGTTGAGCGTGACCAGCCAACCGATGCGGCAAGGGCCTCCGTCAGCTCCCGTGCCGTCTGCGGTGCGTGCTCCCAAAGGCACACAAGCACGTTCCACTCACCCTCGGTAATATCAATGCTGCGTTTTTCCTCTGTCATGTGACACCCTCTCTTTCTTATCCGGTTTACTTTGTAAACACATTATAGCACATTCTGTTTACAATGTCAACAGTCGCGGCAAATTTTTTTCAAATCAAGAAAACTCTTGACAGAACCATAAGAAATGCACCATAATAATATCAGAATATTGACTTCTGTATTTTTATTATTGACATCCTTCCGGTCATCCTTGACATCAGAACAGTTCATGATGTATAATTAAGTTACTCTGACAGAATTGTGCGCGTTATGACAAAAAATACACCAAAGGAAGGAAAGGACGGATTCAAAAATGTATCGAAAAATCAACTCAGGTGTTGCTGTGATGCTTCTCGCAATCCTCGCAGTAACAGGATGTGCCTCACAGGATGGCTCGTCCACACCGAAGGAAACACAACCAATCGAAACCCTCACAACAGAAGCCGTAACAGAAACCACGGAAATACCCCGTATTGAGCCCAAGGTCCCCGCCGATCTGGATTTTGAAGGACATACATTCACCATTCTCAATAACATTCACAGCGTTCCGCTTTGGACACAAACGGATATCGCTGTGGAGGAACAGACCGGTGAATCCCTCAACGATGCCATATACAACCGAAACAAAATAATTGAGGAAAAATACAACTGCTCCATTGCATCGCTGCAAAGCGATAATGTATCCCAAACAGTAACAACACTTGTGCGCGCAGGAGACAGTTCTGTCGATGTCGTCACACATTATCTGCGCAACTTTGCCGCGCAGGCACGTCAGGGATTGCTGATCGATCTGTTCACCGTTGACACCATGGATTTATCTGCGCCTTGGTACGACACCAACTGTGTAACAGAGGTATCGATTCTGAACCGTCTGTACGGCATCGCATCCGACATCACTTTGATGGATGAGCAAGCAACGGGTGCGATCGTTTTCAACAAAAGCGTTTACAACAATTATGATATTGATGATACCTTTGGCAATATCTATGAAATCGTCAAGGACGGCAAATGGACGTTTGAGGTTCTGAAAAAAATGGTAACCTCTGTTTCTTCCGATCTGGACGGTGACAGCGCACGTACAGAAAACGACCTTTACGGTATGCTGTACCAGCGCGACACGCTAACCAGCTTCTTTACCGGCTTCGGTATCAATATCGCAACCAAAAACGCCAATGATATTCCCGAAATGACGCTGATGACTGACCGCAATATTACAATCATAGATGAGATTTTCGACCTGCTGTATCAAGAGGATTACTGCATGAATGTCATGGCGTATTTCGGTGAATCTTTTTGGTCTGATGAAATGGTGAAAATATTCCAGGCTGACCGTACACTGATGATGTGGATTCGTCTGCGCGACGTTGAAAATCTCCGGAGCATGGATACCGATTTCGGTATTCTGCCCGTTCCGAAATACAGTGAAAGCGATGCCAATTACAGCAGTGCTGTCAACTCCTATGTCGGAACAATGACCTGTATTCCGCAAACCAATTACAATCCTGCAATGACCGGCTATTTCATTGAAGCATTGGCATCCGAATCACACTATTCGGTGGTTCCCGCATATTATGATCTCAATCTTCAGGGCAAGGTTTCCCGTGACGAAGAAAGCCGTGAAATGCTCGATATCATTTTTGCAAACCGCCATTATGATCTTGGTGAAATCTACGACCCCGCAAACATTGCCAATCAGCTGATCGCCATGACCATGACCAACGACCGTGATATTGCATCCAAGTGGGCAAAGAACGAAAAAAACATCAACAAACAGTTAGAAAAGATGATCCAGTCTTTTGAAGAACAGTAAGCGCAATGGAACAACAGCCATTAAAGCTCTTCCATCCCCATTTCGGCTCTTTTATGGAAATGGGACTGACACGGGATAAACATTTCATCAATCCGAAAATGCTGTATGATGTCATTGATCGGGTCAACTATGTAGGATGGCACGATTCCAACCGCAATTATTATATCGATCACAAAGAGCAGAATGAAACCAATCTAATCTTCGTTACCGTTTCCGGCGGCGGTATTCTGGAATTGGACAATGTTCGCTACAGCATCCAGTCAAATACCGTGACGGTCATTCCCTGCCGTGTCAAAACGTGTTATTATACAGACCCGATGCAGGAGCACTGGGAGTTTTACTGGATGCATACATCGGGCAATAATATCACCAACATTTTAAGCCATTTGTACCATAACCATATCTATACGCTGGAAATCAATCATATCCGCAGCTATACAGCCATTTTTGAAGACATCCTGACATCCGCGCTTGACGGAATCCCGATGACCCTGTTCAATTCCAGAAAGATTGCGGATTTTCTGCATCTGCTTCTGGAAGAAAGCATCTCGCGCGGGTTCATCCTGTCAGATAACAATGCGTTCGTCAAAACCGTTGTTCAGTATATCGAACAGCATTACGCTGAGCAAATGGATTTGTCCGACATGGCCGCTGCCGTTTATATGTCACGCGAAAATCTCATCCGTACATTCCGAAAACATACCGGATACACCCCGTATGCTTATCTGAAACGGTATCGGATGATGCGTGCCTGTGAACTGCTCGACTGCACAGCACTTCCCATCAAAGATATTGCCGCACGGGTCGGATACAGTTCCGTGAGCAACTTTATCGCCGAATTCCGTACTGTGAAACACATTACACCTACACAATACCGAAAAAAATAGCACCCAAAGGAGACATACCATGAGCATGACATCCAAAGAGCGCTTCCGCCGTATGTACGAACACCGTGAAGCCGACCGTATTCCGATCATAGACAGCCCGTGGGCAGGCACCTTCCGCCGCTGGCACAAAGAAGGTCTGCCGACCGACATCGAATGGACGAAATACTTTGACATCGACCTGACCGCCGGCATCGGATGCGACAATTCCCCGCGCTACCCTGCACAGACCATCGAGGAAACCGACGAATACCGCAGTTATACCACCGGCTGGGGTGCGACACAGAAGAGCTTCAAGCTGGAGGACTCCACACCGGAGTTCATCTCCATGAAGGTCAATTCTCCCGAGGCATGGGAGGAAGCGAAGGCGCGTATGACATATTCCGACGACCGCGTAGACTGGAACTATCTGAAAAACAACTACGACCGCTGGGTCGCGGAAGGCCGCTGGATCACAGGCAACTTCTGGTTTGGCTTTGACGTCACCCATTCGTGGATGGTCGGCACAGAGACCTTGCTCGTCGCCATGTACGAGGAGCCCGACTGGGTCATGGATATGTTCGATACCTATCTGAACCTCGACCTTGCGTGCTTTGACAAAATCCTTGCCGCCGGCTACAAGATCGACTGCATCTCCTGGCCGGACGACATGGGCTACAAGAACAACATGTTCTTCTCAAACGAGATGTACCGCGAGCTGCTCAAGCCCTTCCACAAGAAGGCCTGCGACTGGGCACATGAACGCGGCATATACGTCCACCTGCATTCCTGCGGCTGTATTATGGACCGCATCGACGATCTGATCGAAATCGGTGTCGATGCACTCAATCCTCTGGAGGTCAAGGCCGGCATGAAGCCGCTTCTGCTCAAGGAAAAGTATGGCGACAAGCTTGTCTTCCACGGCGGCATCAATGCGGTACTTTGGGACGATAAGGAAGCGATCATTGAAGAGATTCGCCGTTATGTGCCGAAGATGAAAGAGAGGGGCGGCTATATCTTCTCCTCCGACCACTCCATTCCCAATACCGTTTCCCTTGACAACTTCCGTGCAATCGTCGATGAGGTCAAGCGGCTCGGAACCTACTGATAAAACCGCATAAAACACCGTGTGCGTACCTGCTGTTCTGCAGATGCGCACACGGTTTTCTGATTTTGTTTATGCTTCTCCGTAAAGTCCATCCAGCACATCCGAGACAACTTCCGCCCATACCATCAGATTCTGCGGACGGTAGCCGACAGTACTGATGTCCTTGAGCGTATAGTCAAACGGACAGCCGTATTTCTGCGCAGCAAGAACCGTCTCCGTGATCTCGCAGCGGATGACCTCCGGGTCCGTGACAGCGGCAACATGTGCGGGGTTGGGCTTGCGTGACAGGACATAATCCCCGCCGATGATCTCTGCACTCCGCTCGACATCCGCCCACGGGCTGACGCCGATCTTCCGGAGATTCGGGTATTGCTTCAGAATGTCAATGCGGTCATGCAGCGGCTCACAGCAGCCGTAATAGGTGTATGCACAGCGCCGGGCAAGCGGCAGACTGTACTGAATATCAAATTCGTCGTGCATATCCGGGGAGACAGACGAGAACATCTGCGCCATCGTGCGGAACCAGATATGACGGCATCCGAACGCCCCCTCGTCAGGTTCCCTGCCCCCGGGCTGCGTCACGCTGCCCGGTGTACAGTGCAGGGAGATCACACGCGGGTCATAGAGACCGTACTGCTCCATCTGATCCATTTCCGCCTGCATGCCGCGTGTGAACAGCGCAATGATTGTATGCAGATATTCGGGGTTGTCGTACATATCGATCAGAATCGGCTCTACCCCACGCAGCATCGCAATCCGATCCCATGGCGCATAGTAAATGCCGTGTCCCTGCAGAACGACCGGCATCGTATCGCCAAGCACCTCCTGCATGAATGCGACTTGCTCGGCATCCCTTTCCGGATGCGGCGTAATGACAGGATCGTGATACTGCGCAAGCACCGCCTCATCCTCAAACACATCATAGTACCGGTGGGAAACAATGCCGTTGTTCTGATCCACCGCCAGCCGGTCTTCCTTGATGGCAAAGCCGTTGCCCGTGTTTGAGAAGGATTTTCTGACCACCCAGAACGGCTCCAGCATGTTGTCGCATTTGAAGTATTTCTCCCGGTACAGTCCGACACGCAGTGCATATTCGATGCCGCGCAGACGGTCGTCCTCACAGACACAGTCCAGCGCGTGTTCATAATTCATCTCGTGCCACGGAATTTCATCCATCAGCACCGGCGGACGGACGCATTTCAGGTCATTGGTATCACGAAACCGTCTGCGCATCCGGATATGCCGCTCGGTGCAAGCCGCTTCCATATACTGCTTTGCAAGCTCGCGAACCATTGCGATCTCTTTTATGTTCATAGTGAATCCTCCCGCTGTCATTTAGTCGGTTTCCGCGCGCGTAATGTTGCACAGCCATTTCTTCTTTTTGTAATGCATCAGCACCACCGGCATCTTGACAAATTCGTCCAGACACAGAATGAAGTAGACCCACAGCGGCGGGAGCTTGAACACAAACGCCGCCAGCATGCCGACCGGAACGGCATACACCCACATCGCCACAATGTCCATTTTCAGACCGAAGCGGACATCGCCGCCCGCGCGGAAAATACCGCAGACAACCATCGTATTGATCGACTGTCCCATAATGTAATAGGAGGTAATCAGCAGCATGATGCTCAGATACCCATGCACCGTGTCTGTCAGATTCATCCACGACAACACAAAAGGTCTGACGGCAAGAACAATCAGTCCGCCTGCAAGTGCGGTTCCCATGGAAAGACGGAAAAGCCGTTTTGCATACAGCTCCGCTTTTGCAAGCTGATTTTCGCCCATTGCCTTGCCGAGGATAATACCTCCCGACGATGCCACGCCGAAGCAGACAACCGTACCGAGCGAACGAACCACCGTTGTTATGGAATTGGCGGCAACAATATCGGAGGACAGGTGACCGAGAATGACGGAATACATTGAGAATGCAAGACCCCAGACCATGTCATTGCCCATTGCAGGCACGGAATAGCGGATAAAGTCCCGCATCAGCACCTTACGGCGTGCAAACAGGTCACCGACCTTGAATCGGATGACACGGCAGAACACCGCCGCATCGAGAATACAGTACAGCACCTCCAGGGCACGGGTGATCGAGGTTGCAATCGCAACGCCGGCAATGCCGAGCGACGGAAACGGCCCCCATCCGAAAATAAAGCACGCATTCAGGACAATATTGACAAGCACTGCTGTGGAATGCACCGCAGCCGACACTACAACACGCTCAACCGAGCGCATGACGCACAGATACATCGTCGCAAAGCCGGTCAGAACATAACCGGGCGCGACCGCCTGCAGATACTTGATGCCGAGCGCAATGATCTCCGGATCGTTTGAAAAAATCTTCATAATGACACCGGGTGCAAACAGTCCCGCCAGCATAAACAGCATCGATATGCAGACGGAAATGCGAAGCGAGATGCCCATGATCTTTTCAATGGTACGTCTGTCGCCGCGCCCCCAATACTGTGAGCAAAGGACAGCCGTACCCGAGGACAGCCCGTAGAAGATCATGTTCAGCACGAACTGCACCTGTCCGGCAAGGGAAGCTGCGGAAATGGCAGCCTCACTGACGAAATTGAGCATCAGCACGTCCGCACCGGACACCGCGGTATCCATCAGATTCTGCAGCGCGATTGGCAGAGTCAGCGAGGCTGTCATTTTATAAAACTGACGCTGCTCCTCTGTCATGCGGAATTTTTCTTTGATTGATTGTAAAGTCATATATCTGATCCTATCAAAAAGCACCGGATCGCTCCGATGCTTTTGGGTTTCTTCTGGTTATTACTTGGTTTCGTTTTCAAATGCGGTGATGGCAGCAGCACGTGCATCGTCATCGAGAATGACATACATGACAAAGTTACCGGAGGTGACGCGCTCTGCATTTTCAAGCTTCGGCTTCTCTTCTGCAAGATAGTCATCGTTCCACAGACTGAGATAAAATTCAAAGAAATCGTCGATCATGGATTCGATCTTCTTGACATCTTCAGCGGACTTCGCTTCAAAGATACCGATTTCATCAATCGAGGTGGACATAGACTGGAGTACGATCTTGTAGGATGCAAAGTCTTCGGGCACAGCACCGTTAAAGAATCCGCCGAGACGGCTCGCCTGTGCATCGACCAGCTTGTCTGCACTCGGAACAGCCGCGGAAACAGCCGTGTAGATGCTGTCAAGTGTTGCGGGCGCCTTGTTCGGGTCGCGGGTTTCCTCGCTCTGGCCGTCATCGCCGCCGCAGGAGATCATTGCGGACATCGAAAACAGAAGCGTCATGCAGAGAAGCAGTGCTGTAAAAATTCTGGAAAATTTCATTTGTATTGGTTCCTTTCTTATTTATAAACTGTGTTTATTTTAGCGATCAAGTCAGCGGATGGGACTTGACATAGTCCATGACCGCCGCAAAACCGACTTCATTGAAGTGCATGCCGTCGCCGTTCTGGTAGGATTCCGGCAGATAGCCGTCGTCCCCGACAAGCGCGGCGTAGGTGTTCAGATACGGCAGACCGTTTGCTTTTGCGATCTGCACGATCCACTGGTTAGCCGTCTGGATCTTGGTATTGTTGATGGACTGCTGCTTTTCATAGGAGCGAGCGACCGGATAGATCGATTGCAGGATCAGCTTGGTATCGGGAGAATTCTGCTCAATGATATTGATGATACCCTGATAGTCGGTTTTGAACCATGTTTCATCCATCATCGCAACACCGTTGACGCCGAGTGTCACGATCAGATATTCCGGCTTGACCGATTTGCACAGATCAGCCAGCGACAGCTCCGATTGTGAATTGGGATCCCAGACAAGGTCTGTTGCCGCACGGAACAGCGCCAGCGTGCCGCTGGTCGGTGTCCAGACCTGTTTTGTATCGCGCGAACCGAAGACCTTGTATGCCTTCATGCCGTGCGTCGTGGAGTCGCCGTAGAATACCAGCCGATCCACATAACCGTCGGGTGCTGTACCCTCCGGGAGTGCAACCTCGGCAAGCAATGCTTCATCGTAAACGGTCGGGATCACATCCGGTGTGACCGGTGTTTTGGGAGCCTCGGTCTCTTTGGGCGGCGCCTCGGTCGTCACGGGCGCTGCCGTCGTTACCGCTTCCGTTGCAGGAGGAGCAGGCGGCACATCCACCGCGATATCTGCCGCAGTTCCCTGCTGTGCAGGTTCCGTATCTGCGGGATCATCCGCTTCTGCTGTGACCGTCCCGGCGGCGGTATCCGCTGTCGGGAGCTTCGGTTCGGTGTTCTGCTTCATTGCCATTGTAAAAAACAGAACCATCAATGCCGTCATGCAAAGCGCGGAAACAACGACGATCATCATCGCCGCACGGTTCTGGTTACGTCTTCGGCTGCTGCCGTATCTGCTCATTGTCGTAAAACTGTCCTTTCAAACACCATAATATGTTATCAGTATAACACATTCCGATGAAAAATACAAGAAATCTTTTGTATTTTCACGCGATTTCATTGTAAATAATCTGTGAAGATTCAGGAGCCGCACCGTTTGCATACCCGTGACTTGCCCGCAGCCATCGCCTCTGTCTCCGTACCGGATTGTACGGATTTCGATTTTGCAAGTGCAGAGCAAGCCGACGTCACATGCCAGACCGATCCGCCGGCTGTCCAGAAAACTGCCGAATCATCAGTCTCACCGCCCAATTCCGCCGGTATTTTCGAACCGTCCGGAGCAATACCCGACGTGCCGCCGAGCGCTGTGTTCCCGGCATGCCCCGACAAAGCCCCGATTGCAAGCATCGCCGACAGGATACCCGGCACACGCGGATCCTCGGCATCCACACCGTAGCCGTCCAGAAGCGCCAGAAAATCGGGGTCCTCCAAAAGTCTCTGTGCCTCCGGCGAAACCGATGTCGGTGCGGCCGCTGTCTCCTCTGCCGCGGCGGAAACCTCCGTATCTACAACCTCTGTCACCGTTCCCTGCCCCTCACCGTGAGCGGAGGGGATAATTACAACGCCGTCGTCGGGCTGCGCACAGGAGATGAGCAGCAAGCATGCAAGGATCACGCAAAGCAGTTGACCGAACGCTCTCATGTCAGATCACAATCCGCGATTTTTTTGTCTTTGTAATAATATTCCCGGTCGCGTTCACCGATTTCGCGCAGAATGCGGCACGGGTTGCCGGCAGCAACAACATTGGCCGGCAGATCCTTTGTGACGATGCTTCCTGCACCGACGACCGTATTGTCGCCGATGGTCACACCGGGCAGGACAATGACACCCGCACCGAGCCAGCAGTTCTTTCCGATGTGTACGGGAATATTGAACTGACCGCCCTGTGCACGGATCTCGGGACAGACCGGATGTCCTGCTGTCGCAATGACGCAGTTCGGTCCGATCATGGTATTATCACCAATGTAAATGTCGGTATCATCGACCAGCGTAACATTGAAATTGAAATAGACATCGTGTCCGAGGTGGACATGGTGCCCTGCCCAGTTCGCGTGCAGCGGCGGCTAGATGTAGGTTCCCTCGCCTACCTCTGCAAACATCTGCTGCAGCAGTTCCCGGCGGCGTACCATTTCTGTCGGGCGCGTCAGATTGTATTCGTACTGCAGCTCCAGACACTGTGCCTGTACGGAAAGCAGGCTTTCATCGGTGGCAAAATACAGTGTCCCGGATTTCATTTTTTCATATACGGTCATGATCATTCGCTCCTGTTCTGAACGTGTAATTTTTATTATTATAGCACGAAAACAGGCGAATGTAAAGAGGATTTGCCGAATTTTGACAGATAGGGGATTTTTTGCAAAACCCCTTGATTTTTTTCATGGATTATGATATAATGATACAGTACAAGATGCCGGTGTGTTGGAATTGGTAGACGAGGGGGACTCAAAATCCCCAGCCAGCAATGGTGTGCGGGTTCGAGCCCCGCCACCGGCACCACAAAAAACCTTTTGTCTACTGGGCAAAAGGTTTTTTTAACGAAATAAATCCCTTGCGGGATTTGTGAAATACGCTGCGCGTGTGAAATATTGCTTCGCAATCTGAAATGCCTGCGGGCGTGGGTGGCACACATCACTTCACACCGTGCGAGAGCGCAAAGGAGTAACCCAAATGATCTGTTACCTGATTCGTCACGGCAAAGATGACGATTCCGTTCGCGGCGGCTGGAGCAATGCGCCGCTGACAGCAGAAGGAATCGGGCAGGTTCATCGGTTATCGAAAAAAATTCTGCTGTCGGACGGCATGGATATCGGAGCGATATACACAAGCGATCTTCCGAGAGCCAAACAGACGGCACAGATCATTTCCTCTGCAATATCTGTACCTGTGATTGAACTGCCCCAATTCAGAGAGGTAAACAACGGCGTTCTGGCAGGTATGAAAAATCAAATGGCAGATGAACAGTACCCCGGGTTATATTGGAGCACATTTGGCTGGGAGCAAGCATATCCGGGCGGTGAAAGCCCTTGCGCGTTTTACAATCGCATTGCCGATGCATGGCATTGTTTTCAGCAGAAGATACGCGGTGTAGAGCACAATGTGATTCTTGTCACGCACGGCGGTGTTATCAATGCGATACAATGTATCGAGCATGGCATTGCATATTCCAATAAAACCAATCCTTTTCCGATCAGAAATGCGGAAATGATCGGCGTTTCATTGCAATAACAAATGTCATATCAACGAAATCTTTTTCGATGGAGGCACTTATGAAGAAATACCTTGCTATCCTCTTGATCATGCTCTGTCCGGTTTTCATGCTTCTCACCTCCTGTTCCGACAACCAGAGCATTGTCGGTACATGGAAGATCACCGAATGTACGGTGAACGGGGAGCCGCTTGTGGACATGAACGACTGCTATTTCTATTTTTATGAAGACAACACCGGAAAAAAGGTCATTTTGGAGGAACTGCAGTTTACCTATGAATATTCCTATGACGGTGTCACATGCGTGCTTTTCAATATCACCTACGATGACGGCACTGTGGAGGCAGGCACCTACTCCGAAATGCAGGTCAAGGGTGACACCATGACAGTCACCGCCAACGAAAACGGTGTTACGGAAGTTGTCATGTTGAAACGGCAGAAAGAATCGTAATTATTATTCTGAAACTGTATTTTCAAATTGCTTTTATCAAAAGGAGTAAACAATGAAGCTCGATTTTTCGCGCGGTGCATGGAACACCGATGAAATGACTTATGCTTACACCTACCGCTTTCCCGGCACACCGGAATTTCTCCAAGCCGATGACTGCGTGGAAAACCGGCACACCGACGATAACACCTACGGCTGCGACTGGGAAAACATCTCCATGCTCTCCCGCAGAACCTACACCGCCGGAGCACGCATTGCCGTCCGCTGTGCGTTCTTTGATCTCGGCGCACCGCTGATTACGATTGCAAAGCAGATGCACAACGAAAACGGCGTCCAAAAATACGGCGAATATCTCGAAGTTGTTCTTTATAAAAACGGCATCAACGTCTGGCGTATGTGGATGGATGAGCCAAAAACCGTCACATGGAAGAAGATGCTCGGTGTCGAGTTCCCTGTCTCAGAGGGCGATGTTCACACACTCGCTGTAGAAACCACCGCAGACGGGCTGAAAATCGAAGCCGACGAGCACCGCATGTTCTGGCGCTGCACCGACCTTTACGAAACCTTCCACCTCGGCATCGACGCCTGTGAGGGTCTGAACCGGTTTTATTCGCTGGAAATCACAGAACCGCATTCATAAATGCTATATAAAAATCGAACAGCATCCGACGGTGTGACCCGTAATCGGATGCTGTTTGCTTTATTTGATCTGTTTCAGATATCCTGCAAGCACGACACCGGGATCGGTTTCCATCCGACTTCCCGTGTCGTGATAGCCCGCGGCTTCATAACAGCGGCGGTTGCGCTCCAGATCCTCCGGAAAATCCACAGAAAACTGCACCGCATCCGGAAATTCCCGCTCACACAGCAGAATCGCTGTGCGCGCAATGCCCCTGCCCTGCCAACCGGGTTTCACATAGATGCGCGACAGGTAAACCATCCCCTGCGGCATCGGATCATAAAACGGTGTTCTTCCGCTGATCTTGTACATCACGCCGCCGACGGTCTCGCCATCCGAGAGGATTGTGAAATATCGAAATGCAGGATGTGTAAGCCTTGCGGCGATGTCCTCAATCCCACGCAGATACGGATTGCCGGCGTCATGATACCGTTCATATAGCGGTAAAAATGCTTCTTTTTGGATAGCAAACAGAACCGCAGCGTCCTCGGAGGTAGTGCGTCGGATTTCAATCATTGGAAATTCACCCCATATCTTGTCATTTCCTACTGCCGGAACAACAGCAGGTTTTTCCTATTATATCAGACATTCCTGCAATTGTCAAGAAACCGCAAGCAGAAAATTTTTCCGCGAATTTTGCCAAACATCTTGCAAACACCGTCAATTTATGGTAAGATGATATTGACAAATCCCTATTCTGGAAAGGAAATGATATCATGAGAGGTCACGACTATATCAAAACCGTTACCGAAACCATCACCCGTGCATGGGAAACCCAGCAGACACAGATGACCGGTGCCAAAACACTGATTGCAAAAGCAATCGAAGCCAAGAAGAACGTCTTCGTCTTCGGATGCTCCCACGCCGGTATTTTAGCCGAAGAAGTTTTCTACCGCACCGGCGGTCTTGCCGTTGTCAACCCGATTTTCTTCCCCGGCTTTATGCTCAACACCCGTCCGATCACCATGACAAGCGCGCTGGAGCGCACTGAGGGGCTCGGCAAGATCATCCTCAAGCAGAACCACGTCAGCGAAGGCGATGTCCTGCTGCTGCACTCTGTTTCCGGCAGAAATACCGTTCCGGTCGAAATGGCAATCGAAGCACGTGCCATGGGTGTTCATACCATCTGCATCACCAACCTCGAATATTCCAATGCGGTGACCTCCCGTCATCCGTCCGGCAAGCGTCTCTTTGAGGTCTGCGATATCGTCATCGACAACTGCGGCGTCACAGGCGACGCGGCAGTCATGCTCGACGGTCTGCCGGAAAAGATCGGTCCGACCTCCACGACTGTCGGTGCAGCGATTCTCAATGCCATCGTCATCGAAGCCGTTGAGGAGATGATCGCCGACGGCATCGTTCCGCCCGTCTTCATGAGCGCGAACATCGACGGCGGCGACGCGCACAATGCCCGTATCTTTGAAGAATACAAGGACAACATTTTCTATATGTAATGCGGGAGGATATCCCATGACCCAGAAATCCAAACTGAACATTGCACTGGATTCCGGCGGCACCAAGGTCATTGCCCTGTTGTATGATGAGAATTTTCGCATGATCTCCTCGCACAGAACCGGAAGTCTGCGCTCCAACACCACCGCCCCGGAGCTTGTGCAGCGCAACATCGACGATCTGATCCGCGAAATGGACATTGCAGGACATCCGATCGGCACCATCACCGGCATTCCCGACGGCGGTCTTGTCGCACGCATCAAGGAGCTGTGCGATGTCGAGACGGTCGCGACCTGCGGCGAGTTTGATCTCGGCATGCATGCAGCGGAGCTGTTCGGTGACGGAATCCTGTCCCTCTCCGGTACCGGTGCAACCATGTTCGCCCGTTCCAACGGCAAGCATTACAGCACCGGCGGTTACGGCGCCGCTGTTTCCGATGCTGGCTCCGGCTACTGGATCGGCCGTGCAGCGTTCGGTGCTGCCATCGAGGACGATGAGGGACGCGGACCGCGCACGGTCTTAACCGACCTGATTGCCGAGAAGCTCGGCGGTACACGGGATAACATCAGCCGTGCGATCTTCGCTATATACGGACAGAACCGCGTATCACCGACCGCATATGTCGCATCCTGTACGCCGCTTGTCTCACAGGCTGCTATGACAGGCGACGGTGCCGCATTGAAGATTCTGGAACGTGCAGGCTATCTGATCGGCGCACAGACTGTCGCCATGGTCAAAAAACACCGTCTGCCCCGTTCCCTGCCCGTCACCATCTCAGGCAGCGTCTGGCGTTCCCATCCCCTGCTGTTTGACACCTTCCGCGATACGCTCGCGTCAGCTGGTCTGGAAGGACATCTGCACATTCCCGCGTTTGAACCAATCGTCGGTGCGGTCATCGGACATGCACACCGCGCCGGGGTCATATTTGATGATGCATTCCGCGCACAGCTCATCGAAGACTACAAAAAGCATGCTTTTGAGGTCTCCTCCGATCTCCGGCACCGTCCCAACCCGCAGAAGATCGTCCCGACCGTCCGTGCCGATGCACCCGATCCCACCGATCTGCGCGGGCTGTATCTCGATTTTTGAGTACAAAACCAAGTCAATCATAATTCATTTTTATAAACCACGAAAGAGAGGACTTATCCCATGGCACTTATGCACCGTTATCAGAAAGCCGTCGACGACCTGTTCGCAAAGGTACGCGACACCCAGACCGAAACCATCATCAAGGCCGGCACCATGATCGCCGAAGCTGTTGCAAACGGCGGCAAGGTTTACTTAAACGACATCTGCCACTCCATTGAAATGGACCTGATCTACCGCGGCGGCGGTCCTATCTTCTACAAGAAGTTCAAGAAGGATGAACACATGGAATCCCTGAAGGAGGGCGATATTCTCGTTGTTTCTTCCGTCTCCGGCAGAACCGCTCACGTTGTTGACCTCGCATGGGAAGCGATGGAAAAGGGCGTCAAGGTCATCGCGTTCACATCGATGGAATATGCGCGTCAGGTTGATCCTGTCCATCCGTCCGGCAAGAAGCTGTACGAATTTGTCACACTCGCTGTTGACAACTGCGCACCTGCCGCAGAAGCAATGCTCGAGGTTGACGGCATCGAAGCACGCTTTGCAGCCGCTTCCGGTATCGCATCCGACTACATCATGTGGAACATCACCTCTGTCGTCGTCGAAAAGATGCTGGAAATGGGTCTGACCCCCGGTATTCTCAAGAGCGCGAACTTCCCCGGCGGCAACGACTACAACAAGCAGACCATCGAACCGCACTACGACGAGTTCGGCTGGTAATCTCACATTTCAACAATATGACAGGCACTGTCTTTTAGGCAGTGTCTGTTTTTTTGCGAAAAACTCTTGACGGATGCACAAAACTTCGCTATAATGATAGCAGATATATTAACAATGAAAGGATATGACTATGCATACTATCAAAAAGCAATTGCTCCTCAGTCTCACAGCGGCAGCCATGCTGTTTTCCGTCTCCTGCAATGAAGATACCGCGGACCCCGCAGAAACAACGGGAATCCCGTCGGACACAACTGCAGCTCCCATTGTCATCGAACCCAAAGAACCGATTTCCCTCGGCGAGGCTTATACGCTCGTTGACCTCACATCGTATGCCAGTTACAAGGAAGGCATCGCATCCGGCTGGCGGATGGACAACCGCGGCGGCGTTCCGATGACTGCGGTCGAGGGTGGATACGGTGCGCTGACCGATATCTCCGAGGAAGCCGATACCGCACTGATCCGGGAGTTCAACACCACCGATGAAGGTCTTCTGGTGCTCGAAACCTCGGCAAAAGTGAGCGGTGACGGCTTTTCACTGGAATTCCGCAATGAAGACGACCAACCGATCTACCGTCTGTATACCGATGACGGCTGGAAGCTGACCGGCTCTGATGCAGTACTCGCAAAAGCAACCGGAGCCAGCGACACCTTCCGGATCATACTTGATCTTGAAAACGACCGCGCACAGACCTTCATCAATGAAACAGACTATGGTGTATCCCCCCTGCTCTGTACGGGAGACGACGCCAACATCCGCTCCTTCCGCTTTGCAACGGATGAGGACAGTCAGGCTACCGCCGCAATGGGTGCGCTCCGCATCACCGCAAATTACGCGGTCAACGACCGATTTTCGTTCTATCCGGACGGCAAACTGACCAGAGGCTGGAGCGGTGACGGTGCATCGGTCTCGGAGAGAATGCTCTCTGTCAGCCGCGGCTCCGCATCGAAAGCCTTTGACCCGCTCGGCGGTACGGTCATTGCGGAAACGGAATTCCTGCTGTCAAACGGACAGCCGATTTCCTATTCGCTCGGCTGCGGTGATGTCCCGATTGTGACATTTTCGTCCGATGATACGACCTTTTATGCCAACGGCACTCCGATCTACGAAAATTATGTGAAGGACCTGTGGTACCGCATCCGTCTGGAAGCCGATACCGCGCAGGATACCGCAAAAATCCGTCTCAACGGACGCATTGTCGGTGAGGTTCCGTTTGCCGCGGCGACCGATTATCTCGACACCGTCGCTGTCTCAAACGAGAAAAGTGCCTCTGTCTCCTTTGACGGCATCCGCGTCTTTGAAAAGATCACGCACGATGATTATGTTCCCGCACCCGTGCATCCCGCAGGTGAGGACGACTATACCATCGGCATGAATATCTGCTCACTCTGGCGTGAGGGCACCCACTACGGCTGGAGCACGATTACCCCATATCCGGATGCAGAACCGGTCCTTGGCTACTACGACGAAGGCTCACCGGAAACCGCAGACTGGGAAATCAAGTACATGGTCGAGCACGGCATCGACTTCCAGGCGTTCTGCTGGTATGCGGCAGTTCCGGACGGACCGATGCGTGCAAACAACCTGTCCGCGCATCTGCATGACGGCTACATGAACGCCGAATACAGCGACGAAATGAAGTACTGCCTGATCTGGGAAGCCTCCAACGGGCACAGACCTGCAGATATCGATGCGTGGAAATCCTCCTTCGTTCCGTATTTCATTGAGCATTATTTCAAAGACCCGCGTTACATGACTGTCGACAATCAGCTCGTCCTCTGCGTCTTCGGTGCAGCGGAACTTGCAGGCGCGGCAGGAAGCAATGCTGCTGTCCGTGAAATGTTTGAGTATTTGGAAGAAGAAGTCAAAGCACTCGGCTTTGACGGTGTGATTTATCTTGCATGCGGCTCTGCATCCGATGCACTCGGTGAAATGGGCTTTGACGGCTGTTATGCGTACAACTGGGGCACCTCCGGTTATGATGTCGAAGTCAACAAAAACCGCATTCTTGACAGCGCGGCAAACGGCTCCGTCTATACGGTTCCGACCGTCAGCGTCGGCTTCAACTCCATTCCGTGGCACGGCATCCGCTATCCGATGATGACCGCAGACGACTTTGCTGGGGCACATCAGTGGGTACGCGATGAATATCTGCCGACCTATGCCGTCAAAGACACATGGCAGGAAAACTTCGTCATGCTCTCCACATGGAACGAATACGGTGAAGGTACTTACATCATGCCGTCTGCAGGCAACGGCGGCTTTGGCTATCTCGATGCCCTGCGCACGGTATATACACAAGAGGATGCCGATCCTGCGCTGAATACCGTCCCGACGGCAGAACAGAAGGAGCGCATCACGCACCTGTTCCCGCAGTACCGCAGACTTCTGCGCAAAACAGGCTATGCCGACAAGCTGCCAGATCTCTCTGATCTGCAAACCGTGGAGGAAATCACCTACACCTCCAAAAAGGGACTGTCCGTCAACGCCATCTGAAATGCATTCGTCGATGAGAACGGATTCTCAGGATATGAAAACGGTGATGCCATTATCACAAAAAATAATAGCAGCATCGATGCCGCGACCACTCCGTATCTTGCCATCACCATTGAAGCACACAAGGGTACTTCCATTGACCTATACTTCATCACCGATAAGGATTCCGGCTGGTCGGAGAGCATGCACA
>JAFTLK010000045.1 GCA_017455975.1 Clostridia bacterium
TGAAGGAGTTGATGAGCGACAGCAGTGACACAAATACGATGGAGGAGGACAGATAACGCAGCTTGATTGCAAAGAAGCGGCGCACGGGACCGGCACCCTCCAGCATGGCAACCTCGATGATGTCACGCGGAATTGCGGCAAGTGCACTCATGAATAAGATCATGTTATAGCCGATGTTTTTCCATAAGTAGAGGACAAGAACGACGATCTGTCCGTATTCGGACTTGAGCCAGTCGATGGGAACGTGACCGAAGATCGCCGTGATCTCGTTCAGAACGCCGTTATAATGGAAGACGACCTGCCAGATCAGAACGACGGAGGCAACGGGAACCATCAGAGGCGTGATGAACATCGTGCGGAAACGGCTGCGTCCGGGGATATTGCTCATCAGAATGATCGCGAGCAGCAGCGGCAGAACGACCGCAAGCGGCACGGCGATGGCGGAAAAGGACAACGTGTTCTTGACCGCCATGCGGAATGCGTTGTTGTTGATGAGCGTTTCGTAATTTTTCAGAAAGACGAAGTTTTTGGAGATCGGGTTGTCGAGAACCGAATAGTAAATGACAACCAGAAACGGGATGACGAAAAATACCAGAACACCCGCAAGGCTCGGGAACAGAAACGGAAGAGTCATCAGCCTCTCGCGCATCGCCCGTCGTTTCTGGCGCTGCAGCAGCTGTTTCTGTGTATAGACAGGGGGGGATTTTGGTGTCGGCGATTTGCGTTTCAGAGGACTCAACCTTCCTTTCGGTGAAAATGGGTGTTGCGGGGTACTATATAATAAGACGTAAAAAATCCGTTTTTGTTCCATCAAATCGCAAAATTTTTCAAAAAATTTTGCGGCAGTTGACGGAACGGGTGAATCTGCGCTTATGTACGGTCCATTGCGCGCAGAATGCGCAGGAAATGCTGTACCAAAACGGTATCCGTGTTGTCGTCCAGCGCCGCGACATTGCCGTAGCAGAAGCATTCGACCTCATAGCCGCCGCGGGAAACAGCGTCCTTGGTCGGCAGATATGCTTCAAATCCGTTGGTGATGGAGAGCGCCAGATTGTGGCGGCACGGACCGTGACGGCGGATCCGCAGGCAGATCTCGGAGAACAGCTCGTAGGGAACCGGACAGAACGAGACTGCATCACCGAGGGTGACCACGGAGACGGGCAGCGGCTTTTCGGTCGGCAGGGGATTTCCGGATGCATATACATCGGCGGCGGCACACATGTAGGCATGGATCAGACCTGTGATGTTGACATAATGGGCATCGCGGTCATGGGTGCTCATATAGGCATCCACTTCCTCCTTTGCCGGAAGCGGACGGACGGGAAGCGCGATATCCTCTGCATGCAGACGGACGGGAGCCGTTTCGTAGGGGGCATATTTGAACTGTGCTGCAATGCGGGATGCATCCAGTGCGGCACGTCCGCCGAGCTCTTCCACATGATGAATGTCACCGGTGGTCCTTCCGTTGGCAATGCGCGGGCCGACGTCGCCGACACAGCCGTTCCAGAAGCCGGTCGGAATTCCGGTTTCAATGGTGAGGCGGTCGGTCATGATGCCGATCCAGTCGCGCGTGATTTCATGGTTGTTGCCCGCAGCCGTACCGTGACAGCCGTAATGCACCAGTTGGAAAATGCCTTCCTTGGTTTCAAGATTGCGGAAGCGGATGATGGTCATGGTCTTGTCCTGCGGTGCCCACGGGTTCTGACCGAGGAAAATACGCCCGTCCTCTGTCAGCTCGCGGCGGTTGATGCCAACCTCGGATTCACCCCAGACGATCGCAAATTCTGCGGGGACTGCGGAGGTGAGTGCTTCTTTTGCCGCTTTGACTGCGCCGGGAATCAGGATGCCTTCCAGATACGGACGGTCGACATCTCCCCAACCGGCGATACCGGAGACATTGGGAGCGGAGTGGGTATGGGTCGCCGATGCAAGAATGTTTTCGAGCGGAATCCCGCATTCGCGCGCAATGACTTCACGGGTCTGCGTGCAGGCACCGGTACCGAAGTCGCCGACGGAAAAAGAGAGCATCAGAACGGGCTGTTCGTCATCGGTCCGCAGTGCCAGCGCCTTGATCTCCAGCGGATCGTGGCAGGAGGTGGAATAGGTATCGTCGTTGTAGCCGTAGAGCAGACCGCCAACCGCAGGGGTGATATCGGCGCTGCCTGCGCCTGCAAATAATGTATGATTCATTGTAGAGTACCATGCCTTTCATGAAATTGACGATTATCGTATATTGTCAATAATAGTATAACAGATTTTTTATATATTTGGAAGAGTTTTGGCAAAAATTAATATGTGAATTTTTTGTGGATATTGTATGTGTCTGTGTCTTGCGGATCATCCGGCCTCCAATGCATCGGTAACGGCCCTTTTTTTCGTTTTTTCTGGGAGAAATGCAATTATCCATTGACAAACGCATAAACTTGTGGTATAATACATAGGATTTCGGCACACATTGTGCTGATTTTTCATATCAATTCCAGCACACACTGTGCTGATATTGTGCTTCCTGTTTTCCAAAACGAGAAGAACTTGAAATCCAAGCCACAGCAAGGACGGTGAACCATTGAATTACGAACAGCAGCCGGTAAACGGAAGTGATGCCCGCATCCGCGATGAGATGTCGGACAAAATCATCGAAACGGCGGAACAGCTGGCGACCACGGAGGGCGCACACACACTGACTGTCAGAAAGATCCTGCAGAAGCTCGGTATCACCAATCGCGTGTTTTATAATCGCTTTCACAACATTGAGGAGGTTCTGGAGATCATCTACCGGAACATGATTATCAAGATCAGAGAAAGCATCACGCCGGAGCAGACCAACAATGCAGAAGAGTTTTTCGGGCATGTCATCGATGTTGTCACACGCGCACTCATTATGTCATACGAAAACAAAATGCAGTTCAATCAGTATGTGTTTGAAAACGACTCCCAATCCCAGAACAATTATACATGGTGGCACACGGAGATCAAAAAGCTGATCGACTACGCAAAAGAACACAAATACATCCGGGATGTTGATTCCGATATCATGAGCTATGCCATCTGGTGCTTCTGCCGCGGCTACAACGCCGATGCGGTCGGACGCCGTCTTCCGATGGACATCGCTGTCAAGAATTTCCGCTACAGCTTCGGCATTCTGCTCGACGGCATGCGTGCCTGACGGAATGTCTCTCACCATATAGATCCTCAAATATACGTTATACGAAAGGTATCCATTATGAAAAAACATCAGCTTCACGAAAAGAATGAATTTACATCGGTGCGCCATCTGGTTGAATGGGCGGCCGAGCAATACGGTGAGCAGAGCCTGTTCTCATATCGCCGCTCTGCACACGATGAGATGCCGGTTGCGGTTTCCTTCGTACAGGTCAGAGACGATGTCAGAGCGCTTGCATGCAAGCTTGCTGCGATGGGCTGTGCCGGCCGTCACTGTGTTGTCATCGGCAAGCTTACCTATGATTGGGCACTTCTGTACTATGCGCTGCTTTCCATCGGTTCTGTGCTCGTCCCGCTCGATCCCGAATGGGCGGCGGCTGACCTCGCCGACACTGCATCCAAGGCAGAGGCAAGCTATCTCTTTATCGAGGAGAGCATTGCGGAGAAGGCTCCTGCCATTTCTTATGCCTGTGAGCTGCTCTGCGATCCTGTCGTGTTTGCCGCAAAGGATGAGGGCGCGGGTCTGACAGCACTGCTTGACGAGGGACGCGATCTCTTTGCACAGGATCCCGATGCTTATTTCAATGCGGAAATCGATCCGCTGGCGATGGCACTGCTCGTTTTCACTTCCGGCACCACCGGCAAGGGCAAGGGCGTTATGCTGTCCCAGAACAATGTCCTCTCCGACCTGTCCGACGTCATTCAGTATGTCGACTTCGGTAAGAAGACGATCGGTGTTCTCCCGCCGCACCATACCTACGGCTCCTCCGTCATGCTCATCGGTCATATGATGATCGGCTGTGAAATCTACATCTCCTCCGGTCTGCGCTACATCACGCGTGAGCTGAAGGAACAGTCCCCCGAACACCTCGTTCTCGTTCCGCTGTATCTGGAAACCTTCTACCGCAAGATTCTGGCAACCGTCAAGGAACAGGGCAAGGAAAAGCTCTTATACAAGATGATCGCCGCATCCAACAGTATGCGCCGCATCGGCATCGACCTGCGCGCCAAGCTGTTCTCCTCCGTCCGCGCGGCGTTCGGCGGCAAGGTCAAGATGATTATCTCCGGCGGTGCGCCGATCAACCCCGAAATTCTCTCCTTCTTTGATGCCATCGGCATCTCCACGCTCAACGGCTACGGCATCACCGAATGCGCGCCGATCATTGCCGTCAACCGTACAAAGAACATCGTCCCCGGCTCCGTCGGCAATGTCCTTGACATCGACACGGTCCGCATCGACGAGCCCAACGAGGACGGTGAGGGCGAAATCTGCGTCATCGGTCCCAATGTCATGCTCGGATACTACAAGGATCCCGACGCAACGGCTGCTGCCATCGACGAAGAAGGCTATTTCCACACCGGTGACTACGGACGTCTTGACAAGAACAATGTTCTGACCATCACCGGCAGAAAGAAGAACCTGATTATCCTCTCCAACGGCAAGAACGTTTACCCCGAGGAAATCGAAAATGAACTGGTTGCAACGCCCGGTATTCTCGATATCATTGTATACGAAGGACAGTCCAAGCGCGGTGTCATGCACAATGCCATCGTTGCGGAGATCTATCCCGACAAGGACTACATTGAGAAGAACGGCATCACCGACATCAAGGCGCATCTGCAGCCCTATATCAACGAATACAACAAGAACGCCGTCTCCTACAAGAAGATCAAGATTCTCAAGGTTCGCGCAAAGGAATTCCCCAAGAACACCCTGCGCAAGATTCAGCGCTTTGAGCTTGACATGACCATTGACTGATTCTGCAAAAACAGCTTCGCCCGGACAGAAGAACGCAACTGTCCGGGCGATCGTTATTATAAAAATGCTTTCCCTTATCGATCTTTGTAATCGGGATTGGGGAAACATTCACCGCAAACCGCACCACCAATGATCAGAACCGCACCGACCACTTGCAGGGGAAGCAGTTTCTCACTAAGAAAAATTACGGAGAACAACACGGCTGAAAGCGGCTCCTGATAGCCGCAGATCGCAACTGTCTGAACGGGGATTTTTCCGATGGATGAGAAATACAGATAGCATCCGATTCCCGTATTCAGCAGACCGAGAACAAAAATCGGCAGCACACTTCCCGTAGGAATGTCAATCTTGAAGCCCTGCTTGAATCCCACAAAAACGGCAACGGCTGCAAATGCAATCAATAACTGCAGTGCTGAATTTTCAAGGCCGGTAATCGCCGCCGCTTTCTTGTTGAAGATCACCATAAAAGCATACATCACAGCCGATGCAAGTCCGCACAGAAGTCCGAAGCGATTGGCGGTTACAGATCCGTAACCGTTCACAAAATATATGCCAATCAGTACTGCAAGGAAGCCAGTGATTTTGGTGGAGGTCAGTTTTTCTTGGAACAGCAGCGGAGACAAAATCATCACGATCACCGGACCGCAATAATAGCAGAGAGAGGCAATGCTGACTCCGATCTGTGTGTACGCTTCATATAAAAACATCCAGCTTGTTCCCATTGCAATGCCGGACACGACAAGGAACGCAAAATCTTTTTTGTGTTCCCAGAATGTCAACTTTCCTCTGCTCAAAAAGAAAATTGCGATCAGTAAGAGACTTCCGATCAGTGTTCGCAGTAGAACAATCTCATAACTGTTCAAATCAATGCGGCTGGCTACGATTCCGTTTGAGCCAAACAGCAAAAGTGCAAGAATATACTTGAAAAAGGCTTTGTTCATAGAAAGTTCCTATCCTTCTGTTGATTTATTTACAGGAATATTATATCATATAATCAGTCATGAGAAAAGCGAATGTTTTTCATTTTATGAATCACAATTCCAGATATATGAGGTTGCTATGGATAAAAACTTACTCAAATACATGGCTTTTGTAAAGACTGTCGAATATGGCAGCTTTACAAAAGCATCGGAGATATTAAACTACTCACAATCGGGTATCAGCCGGATGATAAACGATCTTGAAACGGAATGGAAAGTTCCGCTGTTGGAACGCAGTAAAATGGGGGTAAAGCTCACCAGCGACGGCTTGAAACTTCTGCCCCATGCCAAAGCAATTGTCGGTGAATATGAAAAACTCCGGATGGAGGTCGATGCTCTGAACGGTCTGCAATCCGGCATTATCCGAATCGGAACCTTTTCAAGCGTAGCGACACATTGGCTTCCTAACATTATCAAGGAATTTCAAAAGGATTATCCGAACATTGACTATGAACTGCTTCTTGGTGACTATACGGAAATTGAAGAATGGATTCATACCGGCAGGGTGGACCTCGGCTTTTTGCGATTACCCACGCTGCCGGAGTATGAAACGCATTTTTTAGAGAAAGACGAGCTTATGGCAATTATCCCCCAAGGACACCGTTATGCTGACAGCGATGCGTTCCCGGTAGAAGCGCTGTGTGATGAGCCGTTTATGCTTCTTGAAAAAGGTGCGAAAGCAGAAATCTCCGCTATCTTTGAACGGCATAATCTTACGCCAAAGGTGCATTTCACAACATGGGATGATTATGCTGTTATGTCCATGGTGGAAAGCGGACTGGGTATCAGTATCCTGCCGAATCTGATTTTGAAACGGATTCCATACAGAATCGTCGCAAAACCGCTGACAATTCCTGCGTATCGTGATATTGGTATTGCTCTGAAAAACAGCAAGACAGCTTCTCTGGCTGTAAGGCGATTCATGGAATACCTGCAATACAGATAATTATTTACTGTCCGATGCAAACGGTGAAAACCGTTCGATGATCTCCCGGTACCATTCGGCATCCCGGACATCGTCGTAGATGGAAAGTGACGCAAGGTTTTCCAGCTCCAGCTTCATCATGCTGCCCTCATAGCCTGAGTAAACCTCACTCGGACGGAAGACATATCCGCGTACAGCGTGGGAAGTATGCACAAATTCCGCAGGCAGGGTATCGTATGCGCGGACAAACGAAAGTCCCCGTGTCAGATATTCGGCACAGTGTTCGTCGTCGCCCATCATACGGTAGCGGTTGGCAATGTAGAGATACAGCTCGCCGAAGTAATAATTTGCAAAACCGTAGTCACCCTCGTCATAGATGATCTGCAAAAGTGCCTCCGCTTTTTTCAGCAGCGTGATCTGCTCCTCATTGGATACCGGCGCGTGCAAAGCCTGATTGCGCAGCTTGATATACAGCATCGATGTCAGATTATTTGTATTGGCGCGAATGGCAGTCCACCATTCCTCGCTTTCGCCGTGAGAATACAGACATTCCGTTTCCTCACCCTGCATCTCACGCGGCAGACGTGCAATCATCTCCTTTGCGCGGGCAATGTCGCCCTTGTCGCGGTACAGTCCGCACAGAATGGAAATCGCGGTATACCGTACCTCGTCATCGACACATTCGTTCATGACACGCGAGCACAGCGCGGTGATCTCCTCCTCGTGGACAAGCAGACCGTCATTGTTATGATACGGGTCGTAGCACAGCGACCACAGATACTTGTCAAGAATCCGGTTATCGCCGGGATAGTCGCGGTACGCCGCACAGATGTAATCAAACCGTTCCTTTTCCCTGCCGAGATTCGACAGACGGTCAAACTCGGCGATGATGGCATCGATGCGCTCCTGCTTCTTTGCAATGTCCACACCGAGCAGGGTGTCGGTCGTGATGTCAAAAAAGTTTGCCAGCACGACAATCATGGATAAATCCGGCGTCGCCGTACCGCACTCCCACTTGGAAACCGCCTGAAAGGAAACGCCGACGCGCTCGGCAAGCTGCTCCTGCGTCAGAGACAGCCGCTTTCTGTGATGCCGGATCGTATCGGCAATGGTTTTTGTCATTTTGTGATTCCTCACTTTCTTTTTGCAGTGTTCCGATCGGTGATACAATGATACCACACAGAAGCCGTTTTTTCCAGCGACGCGCAATCGAAGAAATTTCAACTGACGGTTGAAGGCGCATAAAGAAGATCGGCGGATTCCATCATGTTCGGAGTCCGCCGGGTGCTTTATGCTTCAACCGATAAAGCAGAATTTATACCTCTTTTGAAAATGTAATCAGTAATACATGGGAAATCAATTTTATCCAAAGTGCTGTGCTGACGACTTCCCATCCTTGTTTTGCCATATCATTCATCAGTTTTTCTGCGTTATGCCTTCTGGTTTCAATCACTTTGTATTCTTTCATGACAGGCTCCTTTCAAACAATCGACCGTTTGCATACGTTATATTACAATCTGCAGGAATTCTTTTCGACAGGCAATATCAATCAGCGGTTTTTCCAATCACAATAGCGGTGTCAAAGCACTCTGCCCTGCAGATACTCCTGATACGATTTATCCGTAACCATATCTTCCCGGAAGAACGGATTTTCAACCATTCCATTGCCGCCCGGCTCACCGACCAGCAGAAACTCGGTATCCTTTGCATCGGCGCGGAATGTGACCTTGGAGTTGGTGATCAGTGCGCAGAACTTGCCGTCCGTGCGGAAGCCGATCTCGCCGCCCTCCAGCGTCTTCCACCAGTAGACATTGCAGTTGTGATAGATAGAACGGATGCCGCTCTTCATATAGAAGCCGGTACAGTATTGGTCGGAGTAGCAGGAATCGTACCAGTTTTCCCAGCTGAGATCGCAGAACGCGATGCTGCCGGTATACTGATCCCAGCCGGAGGCAAGGCTGTAAAGTGGATGAATGTTGCGCAGGAAGTTGCCGCCGCGGATGAGCTTGACGCCGATCTGCACGCGGGCAATGCGCATATTGGTAAACGTGTTGTCCATACCCTCAACGAGAACACCGATGGAATCCTCCGTACCGCGTCCGACGATATGGACATTGAGAATATCGGCATCGGAAGACCCGGAATTTGCACCGTACTTGACATGCAGACCGATCTTCGTGTGCTTGATGGAAACGTTTTCAATGCGGGTTTCGCGTCCGCTGTCAATCGACACGCCGTTTGCGACGTTATTGCCGTCGATGATGCCGCCGGACAGGTAATAATTGCTGCCGTTGACATGGATCGTATTGAACGGCTCTGCCGCACCGAGACGGATCAGTGCCTCCTCGCTGTCCCAGCACTCCATCGCTTTGATGACCGCGAAATTGGACAGCTGCAGTGATACCGCATGCTCCGGATTGGCGGGCGTTTCGAGCGGCTTTGACAGCAGATATTCGCCGTCCGGGAAGAACAGTACACGCTGCGGATTGTCGTAGATCAACTGCTGCAGAGCATCCGAAAGATCCTCTCCGGTGTTCGGTTTGACATAGTCTGTGACGACAACATACATATTCCGATAAAGTTCGTGTTCCATGGTATAATCTCCTTTCGGTATGGGAATCGTATCCCTCTGAAATGATTATACCATAGATACCGCCGTGTGTCAATCGGATTCAAAAAAAGCCTCCCTCGTTGAGGGAGGCGGGCGAACGCGTGACGGAGGGTATCAGACTATACGGCAATACAGATAGATTAAGCACGCTCCAGACAGTACCGATTGACGATCTCCGCAGCTTCCCACGGCAGAGCGCCTTCCATGACAGCGGCTTCAATCTGCGAAAGAAGCGCGTCGGCATACGGCAGAAACACGCTGATATAATGCCAGTCCAGTTCCCCGTCCAGAAGCTTGCGGAAAACGGCTTCTTTGGATGCGGTATCGAGAAACGGCAGTAATCTGACAAGCAGGTCTTCTTCTATCTCTGCAAACGATGCGGCATCCACAAGACGTGCGGTTGTGCTGTCCTGCAGAAATTCGGCAAGTCCGACAAGTGCGGACAGATCAATGCCGTCGGCGGCAAGCCGTTCGGAGAGGAGCGTCAGTATGCTCGGTTTGAGCAGCGGTGCAAGATTGACCACATCGGCGGAGGTGATGGCGGACGCGTCTGTTCCTGCCGTGCGAAGAATCTGCGCCTCTCCTGCTGTCGGATCGCCGTATGTGATCAGAGCATCCAGCGTCAGCCCGAACAGCTCTGCGATCTGCACAAGGATGGAAATATCCGGGAAGCTCTCGCCGCACTCGTAGCGGGAAATTGCCTGTCTGGACAGATTGAGTCGGTCGGCAACCTCATTTTGTGTCATGTCGGCTGCTTTACGGAGTGCGGACAGCGCGCGTCCGAATTTTTGTGTGTCAAACATAGTCATACCTCTTTCGTTTTGATGCAATCAGTATACCACAAAAGCGGCTGTTTGTCGAGCAATGATTGATTGCGGAAGCGGGACAATCCTCTCACTTCGACACAAAACAAAAAAGACCGTCTTGCGATCTTTTCTATCGGCATCTGAACCAGGGAAGATTTGAACGTTCCTACGAACTTTCGCTGTCGCGGAAGTTCAGAAGAATTGCCGGGCGGTTTCGTACGAGCAGTTTTCGCCTCATTGATCGGTTTTTTTGACATGCTGCAATTCTTCCGGCGTAAGCGGGACAACCCTCTCACTCCGACAAAAAATAAAAAAGACCGTCTACGACGGTCTTTTTTGTTTTGGTCGGAGTGAGAAGATTTGAACTTCCGGCCTCTTGGTCCCGAACCAAGCGCTCTACCAAACTGAGCCACACCCCGTTGTTTGCAACACATATATTATACCAAAGAAATGCAGGTTTGTCAAGTGGTTTTTCAAAAA
>JAFTLK010000410.1 GCA_017455975.1 Clostridia bacterium
GCTGACGCTGGATGAAAACGGCACACCGATGGCACAGCATGTCATTGCCGGATGGGGGCAGTTCGGTGTCAAAATTCTCGGTCATGCGGCGGTTGATCTGTCGTACCGTCCGCGTACCGGCGTCATTTTCTCCTTTGACAAGATGAGTCTGCTCGAATTCGGGGGACTCAATGTCATCAATTCCAACAACTGGACGTGCTGCTTCACCGGATGTGAGGACGTCGTGATCCGCGACCTTGCGCTGATCGGCTACAAGACGTACTCCGACGGTGTCATGCTGTCCGACTGCAAAAATGTCACGGTGGACGGCTGTTTTGTCCGTACCGGTGACGACGCGCTGGAGGTCAAGTCCACCTCCGACGGCAGCGTCCGCGCGGAAAATGTGCTGTTTCAGAACAACGCCGTCTGGACGGACAAGGGCATTGCCTACGGATGCGTCTATGAGTCGAATTTCTCGCAGAGCGGCGTAACGTGGAAGAACAATTCCGTCGGATATGCACTTGCCAATTGGTCACAGCATCTGGGATGCGCGACGATCTCGATCAACGGTGCAGACCCCACGGTCGAGGATCACGATATGCACTTTGAAGACCTCGAAATTTATTATTCCCGCTGTCCGGTCATCACGCTTGTCATGCACAACGGCGGCAGCATCCACGATATTCACTTCAAGAACATCACCGCAAAGGAAGTCAAACTCAATTCCGCCGTGTCGAAGTCGTATATCGACATCTGGATCAAGAACGAGGACGGCGGTGCCCTGACGGACTTTGTCCTTGACAATCTCTTCTTTGACAATATCTCCTATAACGGAACGGTGCTGAATACGGACAATGCCGATGACGAGATCCGATTCAGTGTCCCCAAAGACTATCCGATCGACCGATCCATCCTTCATATCAATACAAAATGAGAGGAACATCATGTTTACAAACGAACACGAACTCAATCTTGCCCTTTCCGAACCGAGTGATGCGTTGATTGCCCGTATGGCTTCCATTGACGGCGATATCATGATCCTCGGTGCCGGCGGCAAGGTCGGACCGTCGCTGGCGGTTATGGCAAAGCGCGCCGCCGATGCTGCCGGAACCGGACAGAAAATTTATGCGGTTTCCCGTTTCACCGACCCGTATGTCATCGACTTTCTGCGCGAGGCAGGCGTGGAAATGATCACCGCTGACCTGACCGATGAAGCACAGATCAAGGCGCTGCCGAAGGTGAAAAACATCATCTTCGCACTCGGACGCAAATTCGGCACCGGTAAGGAAGCCTGCGAAACATGGCAGATCAACGTCGGCGTTCCCGCACTCATCACACGCCATTTCGGTGATGCCAACTATGTCGTATTTTCCACGGGCAATGTCTACCCGATGCGCACACCGGCAGAGGGAGGATGTGACGAAACGACCGCACCCGATCCCGTCGGCGAGTACGCCATGACCTCGCTTGGCAGAGAACGCATCTTTGAATATGCCGCAAAGCATTACGGCGCAAAGGTATTACTGTTCCGTCTGAACTACGCCGTTGACCTGCGGTACGGCGTGCTTTATGACATCGCAGAGAAAATCTGGCATAACGAGCCTGTCACCCTGCACGTCCCCGCATTTAACTGCGTCTGGCAGAGATATGTCAACGAGGCGGCAATCGGTTCGCTTGCCATGACCTCTGCCGAGGTCGAGCGGCTCAATGTTACAGGTCCTGAGCAGTATTCGACACGCGAAGCTGCCGAAAAGCTGGCAGCCGCACTTGGCAAGCCGGTAAAGTTCCTTGACGATGAAGGTACCTGCGGACTGTTGTCCTGTGCCGACAAGTGTGTTGCGGCGTTCGGTATGCCGGACAAAACGGTGGATGAAATGATCCTTTTGCAAGCCGAATGGATGAAGTCCGGCGGCAGACAGCTTGATAAACCGACCCATTTCCAGGAAACGAGGGGAAACTTCTGATGAACAACGAAAAAAGAGCGCTTCTTTGCGGCGGCGCATTTCTGCCGGCCATGCCGCTGGCACTGGACGAAAACCGACAGTTTGACGAAGCCGCCCAGCGCAGATTGATCCGCTATTACCTTGCCGCCGGTGTTGACGGCGTTGCCGTCGGTGTCCATACGACACAGTTTGAGATTCGTCTGCCAGAGGTCAACCTGTTTGAGACGGTTCTGCGGGTCTGCATGGATGAAATCCGTCAATATGAAGAAAAAACAGGACGTGCGGTACTGACGGTCGCCGGTGTCTGCGGACCGATCGAGCAGGCGGCAGCAGAAGCCAAGCTTGCAAAGTCGCTCGGTTATGACGCGGGTCTGCTCAGCCCCGGCGGACTTTCCGACCGCGATGAGGCGTATCTGATTGAGAGAACCCGTGCTGTTGCCGACATTCTCGATGTTGTCGGCTTTTACCTGCAGACGGCGGTCGGCGGCAGGGTGTTTACCTATGACTACTGGCGGCAGATCTGCGAGATTCCCGGCGTTGCGGCGATCAAGTGTGCCGCGTTTGACCGGTATCTGACGCTGGATGTTGCGCGTGCCATTGCCGCCACCGGAGGACGTGTGGCGCTGTATACCGGCAACGACGATTCGATTGTGACCGACCTTCTGACGGAATATTCTTTCTGCATCGACGGCGAGGAAAAAAACGTGCGCTGTGTCGGCGGTCTGCTTGGACACTGGTGTGTCTGGACGCATACGGCAGTGCAGTATTTCCGTGCCATCCGCGCACTGGAACCCGGTGCACCGGTTCCCGCATCGTATCTGACGCTGGCGGCACAGGTGACCGATGCCAACAGCGCGTTCTTTGACACAAGAAACAACTTTTCCGGATGCATAGCCGGGGTTCATGAGGTTCTGCGCCGTCAGGGGCTGTTTGCCGGTATCTGGTGCCTCAATCCCGCAGAAACCCTGTCGCCCGGACAGAGCGAGGAGATCGACCGCGTGTATGCCATGTATCCCGAACTCAACGATGATGCGTTCGTCGCCGAGTTTCTTGCAAGGGAACAGGAGATGAACGCATGAGCACGGCATTGGCGTCTGAAATCCGTGCGGCGGCAGAGGAGATGAAGCCGCAGCTTCAGGACTGGTATCGCCATCTGCACCGCTATCCCGAAATGGCGCACAAGGAATTTCAGACGAATGCCTATATCCGCGCAGAGCTAAAAAAGATGGGAATTCCCTATCTTGCGCCGAAGGACAATATCACGATTGCCGTTGTTTCGGCAAACAAACCGGGAGATACGATCGGCTATCGCTTTGATACCGATGCGCTGATGGTCGATGAGCAGTCCGGTGTGCCGTTCGCGTCGGAGCATCCCGGCATCATGCATGCCTGCGGTCATGACGGACATATTGCTGTCGGTCTTTGTACCGCATATTTGCTTCTGAAGCATGCCGATGACTGGTGCGGTACGGCAAAGCTGATCTTCCAGCCGGCAGAGGAAGGTGAGGACGGCGCGGATCGCGTCATTGCAACCCATCTGGTGGACGATGTTGACCGCTTTTTCGGTCTGCATTTCTGGAGTGCATATTCCACAGGGCATTTGTGTGCGTCCGAGGTAACCACCAGTGCCGCCGTCAATATGATCGAAATTCGCATCCACGGCAAGGGCGGACACGGCGGTATGCCGCAGGTCTGTCACGATGCGCTGGTTGCAGGCGCGGAACTGGTCGGTGCATTGCAGACCGTCATTTCCCGTGTTCTGCCGCCGACGACCCCATCGCTTCTGACGATCGGTTCGTTCCATGCGGGGACACAGGGCAACATCATCGCAGGGGAGGCTGTCCTGCGCGGAACCTTGCGTACCGTCAATGAAGAAGACCGCAGAACGGCAGAGGAAGCGATTGCCTCGATGGTGCATCATATCGCCGCCATGCACGGCTGTACTGCGGAGATTGACAACCGCCGGATGAGTGATGCTGTCACCAATGCGCTCATTCCGACCGGGATCGCACGCCGTGCGGCAGAGCTGCTTGCAGAGGATGATCCCACACTTTGTCCTGACAAACAGAGGACGATGATGACCGGTGACGATTTTGCCAATTACGGCAGAATTGCGCCGTATGTATACGCACAGCTCGGAATTGCTGACCCCGCAAAGGGAACAGACGCGCCGCTGCACAATGCGAAGTTCCGGCTCGATGAGGATATGCTCCCCGTCGGTGCGGCGTGGATGACGCTGTGTGCGATGGCGTAATCATACAAACAGTTCAACAATCATAAAAAAGGAGAATACAACCATGTTCAACAAATTAACCGATTGCTTTACGATGTCCAACGGCGTCAAGATTCCGTGCCTGGGCTACGGTACATGGCAGACCCCGACCGGTGAAATCGCACGCGACAGCGTCAAGGCTGCCATCGATGCCGGCTAC
>JAFTLK010000046.1 GCA_017455975.1 Clostridia bacterium
AAATCCGGAGACTGTGACTGCGCCGCCCGCAAGGGGAAGCCTTACTCCGCTTCGCTCCGTGCGTCTTCCCCTTGTGTTTTGACAATTCGGGATGTGTATACCATGTCCTTACACACATTGTTTACAATGTTACTCTTGACACATGAATCGCCCCTACATTCTTTGAAGTGACACTTCGCCGATGTTCTTTCGCATACTGCAGAATGATCGCCTTCTCCGAAAACGGCACGTGCAGACCGCGCACCAGCTGATACGTTTCATGACCTTTTCCGCAGAACAGCAGAACGTCACCCGGACGCGCCATGGTAAGCGCATGGAGCACCGCACGTTCGCGGTCAGCAATCACCGTGTGCGGGCACATATCGTCGGTGTAATAGGATGCGATTTCTCCTACAATCGCCTCCGGGTCTTCGTATCCCGGGTTGTCGGTTGTAATGATGGCATAATCGGCAAGATCGCCCGTAACCTCGGCAAGCTCACGGCGGCGATGCTGTGCGCGGTCACCGATGGAGCCGTAGACGCAGAGGATTCTGCGCGGTTTATAGGCGCGGACGGTGGTCAGCAGCGAGCGCATCGACATTTCGTTGTGCGCGTAGTCGATGATGACCGTGCAGTCGTCAAACGCATCGACAATTTCCAGCCGTCCGGGGACAGCCGCACGGGCAAGAGACGGCAGAATGTCCTCACAGGACAGCCCCAGATGTGCAAGCACCGCGACGGCGCAAACGGCATTGTGCGCATTGAAGTCGCCTGGCAGACGGAGTGACGCACGATGGGTGACACCGTCGTGCAGGTAATCAAAGGTGATGCCGAGCGCCGCCTCGGATCTCCACGGCGCAATGTTCGCCGCACGGTGATCGGCAGCTTCTGCAAACCCAAAGGTCTGATACGGTGCGCGGCAGGCGGCGATGACCTCGGATGACGATGGATCGTCAGCGGAAATCAGCGCAAAATCACACATGGAGAACAGCCGCAGCTTTGCGTTTTTGTAGTCCTCAAAATCGGGATGCTCGATGGGACTGATGTGGTCCTCGGACAGATTCGTGAATACACCGACGGAAAAGCGGATGCCGTCGACGCGGTGGCGCACCAGTGCCAGCGAGGAAACCTCCATGGCAACCGCTTTCATGCCGGCATCTGCCATCAGACGCAGTGCGCGGTGAATTTCATAGCTTTCGGGCGTGGAATTGACGGTCGGGAGCAGGGTATCGCCATATGTGATGCCGATGGTGCCGATGGTGCCGCACGGCAGTCCCGCATCGTTTGCGGCAGACGCGATCAGATTGGCGACGGTCGTCTTGCCCTTGGTACCCGTGATGCCGATGACGGTCAGTTCTCTCTGCGGATGGTCAAAAAACGCATCGGCAAGATAGGGAAGTGATGCGCGGGTGTCCTCACAGACAATGACCAGCGCGTCGTCGGGCAGATCAAGCGGATGCTCGGCGAAAAAGATGCGGCATCCCGCTTCATATACCGCCTGTGCAAAGTCATGACCGTCAACCCGTGCACCGGGCATACAGACAAATGCAGTATCGTGGGCAGCGCGTCTGGAATCATAGACAAGCGCGGATAAGGAAATTCCGTCCCATGCGGACAGGTCGGTGTGAGATGCCGAAAAGGCAATCCCGGATTCTGCAAGAAGTGCGGAAATGATCATACCGATGTCTCCCCTCCGAGCGAAAAGTCAAAGCCGATGGGCGTTTTGCCGCACGCGGCAATCGTCGAGGCGGCAAGTACATCGAGGGAATCGATGAAATACGGCGGCAGAGGATAGTGCTTTTTGATCAGCGAAAGCTCCGTACAGCCGAGAATCAGCACATCAGCTCCTGCATCCCGCAGTCGTTCGGAAACGGCAAGAAATGCCTCCACATCGGGATCGCGTCCGTTTTTGATGTCGTCATAGATGATGCGCATGACGGTCTTCTGGTCATCTTGTGTCGGGCGGATACAGTCGATGCCGT
>JAFTLK010000411.1 GCA_017455975.1 Clostridia bacterium
ACAACGTAACAGTTACATACATCAAACAATGGGAAACCAAATTTCTCTTACTTTACCGTCACCAAAAACGACACACGGCGGGAGCAAGCCCCCGCCCTACGCGGTTTTTGGCAGATGATCGGTTCACGTCAATCTCGTCTTCTTCTGATTATTAAACTCGGCGAGTAGGGAGCCTGCGGAATGGGCATGGCAGACGGCGATGGCGAGGGCATCGGCGGTATCGTCAGGCTTGGGGACATTTTTTAGTCTTAATATCGGTGCGACCATCGTCATGACCTGCTTTTTTTCAGCCTTGCCGTAGCCGGAGATGGCAGATTTGACCTGCATCGGAGTATATTCGGCAATCTGCAGATGCTTCTGCCGTCCGGCGAGCAGAATCACGCCGCGCGCTTCCGCCACGGGAATACCGGTCGTGATGTTGTTGGTAAAGAACAGCTCCTCGACCGCCATCTGGTCGGGATGATAATAATCGATGATCTCGCACAGCTCCTCATAGACGTGGAGCAGACGTTCCTCGATATCGACGCCAGCTTCCGTTGTGATCGCGCCGTAAGCGATGGTGCGGAAGCGGTTGTTGTTGTATTCGATGACACCCCAGCCGACGATGGCGATGCCGGGGTCAATGCCTAAAATAATCATACATCAAGATAAATGCCGAGCAACGTAAAGCCGGGGACAAGCAGGTAGCAATACGTCAGCATGGCAGGCAGGTCGGCACCGTCTTCTGCGCGCAAAATCAGGTCACATGCACTGCGGTCATCGTCCTCATACGGACCGGAAACGGTATCAACGCGGGTGGTGGTCAGGTGATATGCATCGGCGGCGGCGAGGATGCGGTACAGGGGCATATCCTCATCGGTCAGCACGCGGCATTCGAGGTACAGGCCGAGGTGGTCGTATTCCTCCGGATGCGGCACGGTGATGGCACGGCGCAGGAGTGCATAACGGGTCGTGACATCGGTATCATCTGCTGTGACGGATGTGACATACGCGATGCGCAGATCGTACTTTGTCAGAAGCGAATAGAAGCGGGAGAGCTTTCCGTCGGAGGTATTCTCAAGCGGCAGGATACACGCGCTGGCGCGGTCATAATACAGAGCCTCACAGACGCCGGGAAAATCGGAATAATAGGTACTCGCAGCCGCGCGCAGGACACGTGAAAACGCATCAAACGCGGCATCGGTATACGTATTGCGCAGATAAGCGACACGCTCACCTGCAGCACGCGGAGCACGGGCTTCAAGGTCGGGCGTCATGTCGTCGTCGGTGTGCTCCTCCTCGCGGACAAGGTCCGTCAGCATGCGCACCCAATGCGCATCCATGCGATCCGGGGTGACGAGGTACATGCGGTCATTGGCATGGGCAAGACCGCGGCAGAGGTCGATGCGCTCTTCGGCGGATGCCGCGGCGAATGCACGCGCGATCTCCTCCTCACTGCAGGCGCCCTCGGTCACAAGCTGTTCCCTGCGGCTGATCTGCGCAAAGGTTTCGGGAAAGCGTTCCTCACGCACAAGGCGGTCGTACACGTCATCCGGATACTCGTTGGAGATGGCGGAAAGAATGGCACGCACTTTTTCGGCGATGAGCGCATGACGCATCTCAGCAGTATTGGCAATCACGGTATCGAGCCGTGCGAGATTGGCATCCGTGATGCGCAGCTTCTCACCGACGGCAAGATAACCGGCGCGGCGGCCGCTATTCTCCCGGTATTCGTCCTCGCGGTCAAACAGCATACGTTGTGCGTCCCCCTCTCGTCCGTTCTTCCAAAAAATGGGCATAATTCTCCCTATACCTTATAGTATACCATATTTTTCCCGACATTGCAATGGGACTTTGTAATTTTCTTCTATTTATAATAGATTGTTTACATTTTCGGACGGCACTGCATTGCAATCTCCGGTTTTCATCGGTGCATGCAGCGCGTCATACGGCGGGAAGCGATACGGCACTTCCTGCGCATGTGCGGCCGGGCGGATGCGGCCGACGGTCTGAACAACGGTCATGCGATACGTCCGCTCAAGCGCCTCCCTGTGCTTTTGCTGTTCCATTTTTTTGCCTCCTCATCCATTTTCGCATTTTTCATTGCGTTAATACTATTTATTTGCAGGAGAGGAGTTTACAATTCGGAACTTTTATGGTAAAATAACTGTAAATAAGAAAGATGAAATGAAAAATAAGAAATATGCTTGTTCCGGCTTTGTTCCAAAACAAATCTGCTTATGATTGGTTATTTGTTCTTTCTTCTTTCTTCATTTTGAATATTCTTTTCGTTTCCGTGCATCCTCTCATCGGGGGTGATACACATGAACACGAAAAAATCGGCATCCTTTCGCGCGTTCGGCATCGGGATGCTGCTCGGCGGCAGTGTTGCACTGATTCTGCTCGCAGCCTTTTATCTCACAGTGATCACACATTAGAAATCGGAAATGAGAAATAAATATGAGACTTGACAAATATATGAGCGCGGCAGGGGTACTGTCGCGCAAGGAATGTGCGGCGGCGGTCAAGCGCGGACGGATCCTGGTTGACGGGATACCGGCGGCAAAGGCCGACATACAGGTACAGCCGGGACAGGCGGTGACGCTTGACGGTGTACCTGTCATCTACCGCGAATATACATACATTATGATGCACAAGCCCCGGGGCGTGGTCTCTGCGACCGATGATCCCGGCGAGCGCACGGTGCTGGATCTGCTGCCTGAGCAGCTGCGGCGGCTGAACCTGTTTCCTTGCGGGCGGCTTGACAAGAACACGACGGGGTTTGTTCTGCTGACCTCGGACGGGGTGCTTTCCCACCGCGTCCTCGCGCCCAAGCGGCATGCAGAGAAGGTCTACCGCTTCACAGTCAAATTTCCGCTCTCGGAGGACGATGTGAAAACGCTGGAGGGCGGTGTCAGTCTGTCCGCGGACAGTTATGCCGAGGAATTTTTGACAGCGCCCTGCACCGTTCTCCCGGACGAAGATCGGCTGGGCGGCAGGATCGTGCTGACCGAGGGCAAATACCATCAGATCAAGCGCATGATGGAGGCGGTACACAACCAGATCACGTCCCTTGCGCGGATCTCCTTCTGCGGCATTGACCTTGACCCGGAACTGCAGCCGGGGGAATGGCGGTATCTGACAGCAGAGGAGGAAGCACAGCTCAAGAAGTGTGCGGAATGAATTTCGCAGACGGTGCCAAGATGCGCGTAGGGCGGGGGCTTGTCTCCCGCCGTGCTATCCATTTGATGACGGAAATTAAGAAAATATTTCTCGTGAAAATATCGTGAATTGTAATCATATTCCACTATTACGATGGAATGATATTGGTACATCCTGTCTATTTGCGGTTGCGCACCAGTATGCGGCGGGAGCATAGCCCCAGTGACTGCGGTCACCCGCCCTACGCGGTATTTTCATGCGATTGCGTAAGAACGAAAGGATTGCATATGCCGAAAACACAAAAAATCACAACCAAAAATGCCGATTATCAGCGGTTTGAGGTGCTCCTCACCAACCGCAACAAGCGCTATCGGTACGGCGCGTTTCTCGTGGAGGGCGTCCGCTCTCTCAACAAAGCCCGTGCGGAGGGCTGGGTCTTTGAATCCTTCCTCTACTCCTTTGAGGGACGGCTGTCGGACTGGGCACGCGAAATGCTCGCAAACGTGCCGACGGAGATCAATTACGCCCTGACGGATGCGCTGATGGCGTCGCTTTCGGGCAAAGAGGACACCTCGGAGCTGATGGCGATTCTCAAAATGCGCGAGGACGACACAGACGCTGTCATTGCGTCGCTTTCCGACAATCCCGTGGTTGCGCTGTTTGACCGTCCGTCCAACCGCGGCAATCTCGGCACGATCATTCGCTCCGCCGATGCGCTCGGTGTGGAAGCGCTGATTCTGACCGGGCATGCCGTTGATCTCTACGACCCGGAGGTTGTCATCTCCACGATGGGCTCGTTCTTCAATCTGCCGGTCATCCGTCTGTCCTCCGGCGAGGAAGTGGACACGCTGATCGCAAAGCTCCGCGCGCGGTATCCCGATCTTTCGCTGATCGGCACGACGGCGCACACAGACAACATGATCTACGATGCGGACATGGTACATCCCGTGATGTTCTTCATCGGCAACGAAACGGACGGACTCAACCGCCGCTACCGGGAGATCTGCGACACCTATGTGAAGATTCCGATGGTGGAGGGCTCCTATGCGTCGTCGTTTAATGTCGGGTGTGCGGCGACGGTAATGTTTTATGAAGCCGTGCGGCAGAGAAACAAATAGTTTTCCACGCACCGAGGGGAATGCTGTCAATTTCATAAGGCAGCGGTTGTTATGGCTGCGACATATCACAGATTTTGTAGGGGAGCGGTCACCGCTCCCGAACATCACGATTTGATGACGGAAGATAAAGAAATTTCCAAATTGCAACCTGATTATTCATGATTCATCAGCGAAGCGACTTCATTATTCATTATTCATTATTC
>JAFTLK010000047.1 GCA_017455975.1 Clostridia bacterium
ACTGGATGGTCTGTACGCCCTTGGCAATTTCCTTGCGCAGACGGCGTTCGGTGATCTCATCGATCGCTTCCTCAGAAACTGCACCGACAAAGTCGCGCATTTCTTCAACAACACTGCGGCGGATGCTCTCACGGGAAACCTGCACAAACGGTGCCAGATGCGTCAGAGAGATGGACTGACCGCCGTACTGGTTGGAGGCGACCTGTGCGATGATCTGTGTGGAGATGTTGCAGGCGGTCGCAAAGCTGTGCGGCTTTTCGAGCAGCGTATCGGAAATGACAGTGCCGTTCTGCAGCATATCCTCGAGATTGACCAGGTCACAGTTGTGCATGTGCTGTGCGAAATAGTCGGCATCGTGGAAGTGGATGATGCCCTCATCATGTGCGTCGACGATCTCCTTGGGGAGCAGCAGTCTGCGTGTGATATCCTTGGACACCTCGCCTGCCATATAGTCACGCTGGACGGAGTTGACCGTCGGGTTCTTATTGGAGTTTTCCTGCTTGACCTCTTCGTTGTTGCACTCAATCAGGGACAGAATCTGCTCGTCTGTCGTGTTGGATTTCCGGACGAGAGCGCGGGTGTAGCGGTAAGTGATATACTTGCGGGCGACATTGTACTTGCCGCGTGCCATGATCTGGTCTTCAACCAGGTCCTGGATCTCCTCGACGCTGGCAGCGCGTTCCATCTGGTCGCACTGGTCGGCGACGGCGTGTGCAGCATCGCGGATCTCCTGTGCGGTCAGGCGCTCCACCTCGGGAACCTCGTTATTGGCTTTTGTCATAGCATTGATGATCTTTGTGATATCAAACACTTCTTCAATGCCGCTGCGCTTGATAATATTCATGTGGGTCTCCTTCTCAATGTTTCGTTCGTTGTATGTGGGCTGCGCCGCCCGTATCTGTATCTTGTGCAGGCATAAATACAGGAAGCGCGATATCTTGTATCTTGGCGCTTCCTATTATACCATATATTGCGTTTTCGGTCAAGCGGTTTTCGGTACTTTTTCCGAATTTCCGATTTTTCGCCGTTCTGCACAAATTCCCGCGGAATATTTGTATACATTTCCCAAACGGTTCATACAGTTTTCTGTTGACAAGCGGAAAACCTGCTTGACGCGCGCATTTGCTGTATCTGAATCTCGTTGCGCGTGCGATATACATTGTACCACAAAAAAGAGATTCTGTCAAGACAAACCGGCAATTTTTTTGAAGATCTGCAAAACGGGCAAGTTTTGCAAAGTCGGCGAACAGATTGCGGTATAATCGCCCGCAGGAAGAATGATGTATCCTGCCTGCGGGCTATGGCTGCCTCCCCCGGTTCAGAGGAGCGGTGTCTGCTTTGTATCACCGTCGGCCAGTGCCTCAAAGGGCTGGGTATCGGTGTCATAGACCGGGCTCTGCGTTCCGTCTGCATTGTACTCAGCCATAATGGCCTCATATTCAGCCTCCGAGAACAGATACCCGATACCGAGGAATTCGCGGTCGGCCGCGTCTGCGGTCTTCTGCTCCTCGTCGGGGTCGGAGGATGCGCGCAAAAACGATACAAGATCGGCATCGGTGCCGCCGACGGTAATGTCGCGTGTCGGTGCGCCGTCAACAATGTGGCGCATCGCCTCGGCATATGCGGCGGGATCGGGCAGGACAGCACCGTTTGTCGCTGCATCCGATACGGACATATCCTCATCCGGTTCAGTGTCCGTATCCGCATCGGCATGGCCGAAGGAGAACGCAGCGCCTGCCGCATGCTCACGGCGTACTGCCTCGGTAAGCGCATCGTCGTTCGGACGATCATCTGCCTGTGTCAGCACAGGATCGGAATCGTCCTCCGCAAAGAGGCCGGTATGGGGATGACGGCGGCGCATTGCAGCGGCATGCTCCGTATGTGTACCGAGGCGGGAGAAAACAGAACGGCGTGCCGGTGTTTCATCCGGCTGTGCGGATACCGCATCCTGTGTGACGGATGCATCCGGCTCCACGGGCTCCTGTTCCGTATCCGCCGGCTTGTGCTTCTTCTTTGCGCGCTGCTCCGCGATGTACGCCTCCATTTCGGCAAGCGCAGGATCCTTCGGACGCGGCTTGCGTGCAAAGAGGCGGCGGGCGGGCTTTTTCTTTTTGATGTCGCGTGTCACTTCTGCGGCATCGCCGCTGAGAGCAGCCGACTCTGCGGCCTCCTCCTCAGCCTTCTGGGCACGGAAGAGGTGGAACAGCGCAGCGATCTGGGACTGCCGCGCCTCTGTTTCTTCGTCCTCACCGTGCAGGTCGGGACGCGCACGCATATGCGCAAGCATCTTGATGCATTCGGCAAGCACAAGCGTAATCAGCGCAAACACACCGATGACAACAAGCGCGAGCGGTGAGAACGATGCGACACCGAACATGGCACCGAAGGTCGGGAACAGGAAGAACAGCAGAATCAACTCCGCAAGTGCAAGCAGAGACAGTGCGTGGAGCGCCGTCATATGCACGCCGGGACGGAAGATAAAGTCCTCCCTCTGCTGGGAAAAGAGCATCAGCACAGCGATGATGATACCGGTCAGGAAAAGCACGCTTCCCTGCGCCGCTTCCGTTTCGGCAAGACCGAGCAGACCGGCAAAAAACGATGACAGGATGGCGGTACATGCCCAGCAGATGCCGATGATGACCTGCGGTATGCCGCACCGGATCGGATGGGCAAGCCACGGACGCGCATCGTCCGCAGTACGGAGAACACCGGGCGACGGCTTCTGGAATGCGAGGATCATGACGGCGAAGAAGTCGATGACAAGGCCGCCGAACAGCGCCTGCACCGCACCCATGCCGGCTTTGGAAAAGAGGATCGTATAGAGCACGAGCAGAAATCTTGCCGTCTGCGAGCACAAAAGGTACTTGATCGCGCGGATGATGTTCATGTCGGTGTTCTTTGCGATGCCGATCGTTGACAGGATGGCACCGAAGCCGCCTCCGCCCTTGGCGGTCGCATCCGAGACGATGATATCGGCCTCGAACTTCAAGGCCTCACAGCCCTCCTCGCCTGCGGCATCGGAGACACGCGAGACGATGGTATCGCCGGAGCCCGGCGTGAGCTTGTCCTGACGGACGGAAATGTTCTGTGCAAAGGAAATATCGGCAGCGCGAAGCAGACACAGCTCCTCAAGCCGCTGTCCGACGACACCGACGACCTCTCCCTGCTCGCGCAGATAGTCGAGCATTTCCTGCTTCTGATGGATATCAAGTCCGCAGAGCAGACGGTAATATGCGGCGTTGGTGCGGCGGATGCCTTCCTTCATTGCACGCAGCTCTGCTCCGTCAACGGCTTCCTCGCGCCGGTCGATGATGCCGAGCTGTCTTGCGAAATAGACCTCGGAGGCGGCGGGACGCTCGGTGCAGAGGATGACCTTGATGCCGGCTTCCTTTGCGTCGGTGATAAGCTGACCGACACCGCGCAGATACGGAACACGGAACGCGACAAAGCCCTCAAAGACCATTTCGCGCTGGGCGGCACCGATGAATTTCAGATTGTTGTACGGATACGCGCGAGAGGACACGGCGACGACGGAATACGCCTGCCGTACGAGCTTACGGTAAGAAATGAGAATGGCGGAGCGTACCTCGGGGGTCAGCATCATGATACGGCCGTTCTTATAGTAATACGCGCAGTTGGACAAGAGCGATTCACACTCGCCGCGGGAGATTGCAAGCAGCTGCTCCTTGTGCTGCACAAGCGTCGTTTCGTAGTCGGAATCGCCGCCGACGGAGCGGTGGTCGAGCAAGGGATACGCGCGGTCGAGGCGGACATTGTAAATGTCCATACGGCGCGCGAGATTGAGAATGGAAGTTTCCTCCTCGGTACGCGAAAGCTTTTGGCTTCCGTCGGAGAGGGCGCGCAGATACGCCTCGCCGTACATGCCTGTGGACAAAATCGCGTACAGGATCGGACGCTCCATGGCGCGTCTGCCGCGGCGGTCTGTGATATCCCACAGGCGTTCTTCGGCATAGATGCGGTCGGCTACGGTATCACGGGTCGTAAAGATGCCTTCCTTTGGTACCATGATCGCCGTCATGCCGCGGAGATTGTCCATACAGATCGGGTTTTTGATGATTGCGCCGGAGCCGCCGCTGTCACGGAACTGCTGGACGGTCTGGTACACAGCACAGGCGAGCATGATGTAACCGAACGCAACATACATTTCGCTCATGGTGGACACGGCGAAGGACATTGCGCCCATAAAGCTGGAGAACAGTGCATTCTCCTCGCCCGGCATCAAAAAGTCAAGCAGCGTCAGCACAAAGACCGCGCCGATGACAACAAGGCTCCACACGCGGCTGATCTTCGACAGCGCGCCGAGCAGCGGAATGCTTTCGTGGTTGACGATCGGGTGGTTCTTATCGGTGACGGATATGACGGTACTGTCGCCGACGGCGGTAATGACTGCCATCGCGGTACCGGAGGTGATCAGGGTGCCGGCGAAGATCATATTCTTCTGCTTTTCGGGCGGCAGAGTCTCATGCAGAGCGACCTCGGCCATCTTATGGTGGAGGCTGCCGCGGCCGAACAGGTGCTCCTCATCGACGCACAGATCCTGCGCACGGACAAGCCGGGCATCTGCCGGAACAATATCACCGCGGGAGACGCAGATGAGGTCGCCGACGACCAGCTGCTTTCCGTCGATCATGAACAACCGCCCGTCCCGGATGACGCGGACGACCGGCAGCGTATAGCGGTCCATACCCTCCAGCATGCGCTGGGACTTGGCATACGACAGCAGCACGGCCGCAAGGTTCAGTGCGACCAGCGCGATGATGACCCATGCGCCGATGCTCTCCTCAAAAACGGCGGCGATCAGCGCAGCCGCGATGAGCAGATACGACGTATAGTCCAGCGTCATCGCACGCAGGACATTGAAGAATGTGATTTTGGATACCGGATAGATTTCATTTTTTCCGTGCTTTCGCGCGGAGACACGGACGGCTTTTCGTGTCAGACCGTCCTCGGGTGAGCTGCCGAGCTTTTTCGCGGTCTGCTCACCTGTGAGTTGATACCAGTTTTCAGTCATGGAAATCTCCGTTGTTGTGGGAATTGTGGGTTCGCGTTGTCATGCGGCGGGAGCAAGCCCCCGCCCTACGCGTAATTTGACACGTCCGCGACTCCTGCAGCCGTCATCAAATTGTTTCGCAAAACGGTCCTCACGCTCTCACGCGCAGAACTTCCCTGCCGTTCTCTTCCTCGGTGTACAGGGTGATTGCCGTGATGTTGTCGCGGTAACCGGAAATCAGGGCAGTCGCGATGGCATCCTCGACGTGTGTCTGGATATAGCGGCGCATATTGCGGGCACCGTACTTGCGCGAGAACGATTCTCGTGCGATAACGCGGACGGCATCCTCGGTATAAACAAGCGTGATGTCGCGGTCACCGAGGGCACGTACAAGGTCGCCGAGCATGATCGCGGCAATGCGGCCAAAGTCCTCCTCATCGAGTGCACGGAACGTGATGATCTCATCGACACGGTTGATGAACTCCGGACGCAGAAACGACAGAAGCGCTTTTTCGGTTCGGTCCTCTGCAATCGACTTTTCGCCCGCACGGAAGCCTGCGGTGTTGTCGTTGGTGTTGGAGCCGGCATTGGTTGTCATGACAATGACGGTGTTTTCAAAGTTGACCTCGCGTCCGTGGGCATCGGTCAGGCGGCCGTCATCGAGAATCTGCAGAAGAATGTTCATGACATCGGGATGTGCCTTCTCGATCTCGTCAAAAAGGATAACGGAATACGGCTTGCGGCGGATCTTTTCGGTCAGCTGACCGGCATCGTCATAACCGACATAGCCGGGAGGTGAGCCGATGATGCGGGAAACGGAATACTTTTCCATGTATTCGGACATATCAAGGCGGATCAGCGCATCGGGGGTATCAAACAGCTGCGATGCAAGCGTCTTGACAAGCTCGGTCTTACCGACGCCGGTGGGACCTGCGAAGATGAACGACACAGGCTTTTTCTTGTACGAAACACCGGCACGGCTGCGTCGGACGGCACGGGCGACCGCGTCCACAGCCTCATCCTGCCCGACGATGCGGGCGCGCAGACCGTCGGCCAGATGCTCAAGCCGCTCGTATTCGCTCTGTGTAATGGACGATGCAGGAATGCCCGTCCAGACCTCGATGACCTGCGCGAGGGCTTCGACATCCAATGCGACGCCGTCGCGCTCTGCGGACAGCTGCTCAAAGGTCTGCATATCCTGCAGCTCCTCGGACTTTAACTGTGCAAGTCTTGCCCAGCGTTCATTTGCAGCCTCCTGTGTTTCATCGGCAGGCGCTTCGAAATTCTCCAGCGCTTCACGCTCGGTACGCGCGGCATTGAGCTTTGCCTCCAGACGCGCCAGCGCATCGACGACAGGTGCATGGAGTGCGACATAAGCCGACGCCTCATCGAGCAGGTCGATGGCCTTATCGGGCAGGAAGCGGTCGGTGATATAGCGCTCGCTCATGACGACGGTTTTCTTTACGATGTCATCGGTGATATGAATGCCGTGGAAGGTCTCGTAGTAATGCTTGATACCCATGAGAATGGTGACGGTATCCTCAACGGACGGTTCCTCGACGATGATCGGCTGGAAACGGCGCTCGAGTGCTGCATCCTTTTCGATATATTTGCGGTATTCGGTCAGGGTCGTTGCGCCGATGACCTGAATTTCACCGCGGGACAGCGCAGGCTTGAGAATATTGGCGGCGTTCATCGAGCCCTCGGCATCGCCCGCACCGGCGATCGTATGCACCTCATCGATGACAAGGATGATATTGCCTGCCTGTTTGATATCCTCAATCAGCCCCTTCATGCGCGACTCAAACTGGCCGCGGAACTGGGTACCTGCGACCAGTGCGGTCAGATCGAGCAGGTGGACCTCCTTGTTCTGCAGCTTATACGGAACCTCGCCGCGTGCAATGTTCTGCGCCAGCGCCTCGGCTATCGCCGTTTTGCCGACACCGGGTTCACCGATGAGGCAGGGATTATTCTTCTGACGGCGGCAGAGGATCTGCACAAGGCGTGCGATCTCGCGCTCACGGCCGATGACGGAATCGAGCGCATTGTTCCGCGCACGGGCGGTCAGATTGACACAGTATGCGTCGAGGAACTTCTGCTTTTTCTTCTTTTCCTTCTTAGGACGGGAGGACGCTTTTTCGTCCTGTCCTCCAGGTCTGCCGAACAGGCCGCCGAGCATCGAATGCAGATCGACGGCAGGTGCTCTGCCCTCGTCGGATTCGTCGTCCCCGTCATCCGCATCGGACACGGTATCGGGCAGGAGGGCTGCGGCATCGGGATCATCCGCTTCATCAGCCCCGCTCCCTTCCATCATTGCAGCAAACTGCTCCATGTCTGCGTCCATGCGCTCCAGCTCCTCGTCGCTGATGCCCATTTTGGACAGCATATCATTGACGGGACCGATGCCGAGCTCACGGGCACAGCGGATGCAGAGTCCTTCGTTTGTAGTTTCGCCGTTTTCCATGCGGGTCATGAAGACGACGGCGACGCGCTTTTTACATCTTGAACAAAGTTTCATTGGGTTTCCTTTCGGGTATGCAGTGGTATCTTATGAATGAGTAGAGGCTCCGCTCAGAAACGCAAGCAGCGCACCGTCCAGTACATCGGGCGGGAGCGTGCCTTTGGTGACGAGGATGCCTAAAATCAGCGAAAGCAGATGGGCGGCGACAAAGGCATAGCCTGCGCCGAGGAGAATGCCGCAGATGCTGCCTGCCATTCTGTTGAGCGTGCGCAGGATCGGCAGACGCATAACGATGTCAAGCATGCCGAACACAAGGCGCAGGATAAGATAGACGGCGAGGAACAGAATGACAAATGCGGCTGCACAAGACAGCTGACGTGCAATCGGTGCGGCAACGGCATCGGTCACATGCGCTGTCACCTCGCCGAGCACCGATGCATCGGCAACAGCCTCTGGCAGAAGTGCACCGATATCGACCGGCACGCCGAGCCCTGCGGCTGTCGCGGCAAGCTGCTGTGCCTGTGCGGTGACAGCGGCAAGGGCGGCATCGAGCGACGTTGATACAGCAAGGGCGGCATCGGAGAGCGCCTTTGCGGCGGCATCCGTGATAAGCGGAGCAAGCACCATGCGGTACAAATAGCCCTCGAGGATGAAGCCGAACATTTTTGCGGCGATAAATGCGCCGATGAGCGACAGAAGCCCCGACACGGCATTGACAAAGCCGCGCCGCCGGGCATGCAGGACGGTGCCGGCAAAAATCAGCACAAGCACCAGATCAACGGCGAATGAATACACGGAATATTCCATATGGGACACAGTTTCCTTCCTAATTATATATGGCGGCACGGACGGATTTTATGCATCCGGCTCGGTACTTTCACCAAAGAAAAAACTGTCAATGTCGATGATGTTGGTTCCCTCTGCATAGCACAGCATGAGGGTGGTTGCGTCCAGCGCCTCAACGGTGATGCAGTTGGGTGCGATCTCACGTGCGATCTGTGCACCGGTTTCAAGACCGATACGCATGACCGAGCGGTCAAAAAGCAGGTACACGGCGTTTTCGTGCAGAAGAGCGCGGGTGATCTCGCCCTGTACGTCGCCCGTATAGACGATACTGCCGTCATCTTCCATCACGGTGACGGTATAGTTGGAGCCGACGATGTTCTTGTTCTGGGTAAAGAAGGTCAATTTGCCCTCGGTACCGAGCATGACCGGGGTATAACCGCCGTAGGACACCTCGGCGATACGTTCAAGGTCCGCGTTATAGAAATACACGGCCTTGCCGCCGATGAGGATCAGACCGCCGTCGTCGGTATAGCGCGCGCGGTAGATGATCTCATCCTCGATGCGGAACTGACCGCGCTTTTCCTCACGGTCGGTCTCACAGAGGATGATCTCTGCATAACAGTCGCCGTCTTCCTGCGTTCCGAGTGTAGCCAACACAAATTCACGGTCACCCTCGCGGAATGCGGCATCCATGACATGCTTATCGGGAGAATACCAGCGATAGATCTGTGCAAATTCACGGTCATAAACCTGCACGACGGAGCGGTATTCCATGGAGCGGGTCGTAACAAGGAATGTACCGGTATCGCCGAGTGCAGCACAGCCGATCGGATAATCATACGATTCCTCATATTCCTTTGACAGTGAATTATAAAGCTGGAAGGTCGTACCGCCGATGTTATAAATGAGCATATATTCATCGGAGGTAAGCAGCTGCGGCGCAGCGTTTGACTGGTTGATATCAAGGATCTCCTCACCCGTCAGATCGAAGATCTGGACCCGGTCATTGCCGACGACAACGAGACCGTTCCGGTAAACGCCGAAGCGGACGATGGATTCGGTATCGCCGTAGACGATGGTATCGGTTGTTGCAGACTTCTCTGCCTGTCGGGTATCGATATAGCGCAGGAAATACCGCAGATTTTCAACGGTGATCTCATCGCGGTTGACGGAAAACATGACGATGATGAAGACGATCATCACGCCGAGCAGGACAAACGACAGAATGCGGAAGCGTTTTGCAATTTTGAAATAATACGCAGAACCCATTTCCGCCGCTGCGGTATTTTTTTCGTCGGTCATGAGGAGGACTCCTTTCTTGGGATTTTGGGGATTTTGAATGTTTATATCAGGAGAATACGTCTGTGGGCGCACACGTTCGAAGATGCCGCAGGCATCTTCTGCCTTCCCTGGTGAGGGAAGGTGGATTTCGGTGAAATTGCTCCCGTAATTTTGCCGAAAGACGGATGAGTCGTAAAAACGCGGCAAGTCCGTAGAGCGTATGGCAACGAGCACCAATACCCGGTAAGATACGCCTCTCTTTTATTGCAGAAAAAGGTGCGAATGAGACACAGATTGCGACTCATCCGTCACGCCTGCGGCGCGCCACCTTCCCTCACCAGGGAAGGCTTGGCCGCGAGATCATCCGCCACCGTATTTTCTATCCAAAGCCTTACCGAAACACAACGCGGTTCAGATACAGCCCGTGCGCGGGGACGGTAATTCCTGCGTTTTTTCGGTCGCGGCTGTCGATGATGCCGGGAAGTGCGTCCGGGGCAACCTTCCCCTCGGCGACAGCGAGCATCGTTCCGACGAAGATTCTTACCATATTATATAGGAATCCGTCGGCGGCAATGCGCAGATAAACATAATCGCCTGCTCTTGTGACGGAGACGGAGCGGACGGTACGTGTGGTATCGGCAATATCCGAGCCGGATGCCATGAACGCACGGAAATCGTATGTCCCGACAAACGCCTGTGCCGCGCGATCCAGCAGGTCTGCATCCAGCGGACGGCGGTAATGCAGTGCTGTATTCACGGAAAACGGATCACGGTACGGGGTGTTTACGATGACGTACTCGTATTCTTTTTCGTACACATCGTGGCGGACATGGAAGTCATCGGGGACGACTGCCGCCGCTTTGACGGCGATGTCATCGGGCAGATGTGCATTGAGGGCCGCCGGGATGCGTTCGGGCTTTAATCGGTCATCGGCGTGATAGGTGAGCTTATAGTCGCGCGCGTGGACACCGGCATCGGTGCGGCTGCATCCGACGACCGGAAGACGGCTGCCATAGAGAACCTCGATGGCATCCTGCATCACAGACTGGACGGTACGCGCGTTTTTCTGTACCTGAAATCCGGCAAACTGCGTGCCGTTGTAGGCAAGCGTCAGCAAAAACTGTGCCATGCTCAGAAGATGATATTCAGCGCAATGACAGCGGCAAGAAGCACGATATGTGCGCCGAGCACAACGAAATCGCGCGCATGGAGATGCAGGCGCGTCATACGTGTTCTGCCTTCGCCGCCGCGGTAGCAGCGGCATTCCATTGCAACAGCAAGCTCATCGGCGCGATGGAACGCGGAGACAAACAGGGGCACCATGATCGGGATCAGTGCACGTGCTCTCTGCGCAAGGGAGCCTGCGGTAAAGTCGGTACCGCGCGCCTTCTGTGCGGAAATGATCTTATCGGTCTCCTCAATCAGCGTCGGGATGAAACGCAGGGCGATGGTCATCATCATCGAAAACTCATGTACGGGGACATGCAGCACCTTGAGCGGTGCGAGGACACGTTCCAATCCGTCCGTCAGCGCGATTGGTGATGTGGTATAGGTGAGCAGCACCGATGAGCCGACGATGAGTGCGACAACACGGACGATCATGAAGATCGCGTACTCGACGCCCTCACGGTAGATTTTGATGGGCCCCGCTTCCAGCCATAATTCTTCACCCGTCGTCCAGAAGATATTGATGACGGCGGTAAACGCCATGATGATGAAGACGGCTTTCAGCCCACCAAGGACCAGCTTTGCCGGAATCCTTGACAGAAACAGCAAAACGAACGCGCTCGCCAGCACCAGAGCAAAGGAAACGGGTGTGTTGGCGGTGAAGATCGTTACGATGTAGATGACGATCAGGAAAATCTTCATGCGGGGGTCGAGGCGGTGGAGCACCGAATTTCCCGGGAAATACTGCCCGAGTGTGATATCACGCAGCATTTACTTCGCCCCCTTTTTCTTCTCTGCGAACACGCGCAGAACTTCCTTATATGCATCCTCGACGGAATATATACCGCCGTTGACCGGCACGCCTGCACGGGCAAGCTCCATGACAAACTTGGTGATCTGCGGGCGGGAAAGACCGACGGATTTGAGCTCCTCTGCGTGTGAGAAGACCTCATGTGCGTCGCCGTAACGGCTGACACGGCCGTGGTCGAGCACCATCAGCTTATCGGCGTAGAGCGCCATATCCTCCATCGAGTGGCTGATGATAATAATCGTATTCTTCTTTTCGCGCTGGTAGGCGCGGATACCGCCGAGGATTTCCGCTCTGCCCTTCGGGTCAAGACCTGCCGCCGGTTCGTCAAGGACGAGGATTTCGGGGTCCATCGCCATAACGCCTGCAATCGCAACGCGGCGCTTCTGACCGCCGGACAGCTCAAACGGCGACTTTTCAAAGATATCGGGCGTGATGCCGGTAAAGCGTGCGGCCTCCTCGACGCGGCGGCGGATCTCGTCGTCGTCAAGTCCCATATTGTGCGGACCGTACGCGATATCGCGCGCAACGGTTTCCTCAAAAAGCTGATATTCGGGATACTGGAAGACCAGTCCCACGCGGAACCGGACAGCGCCGATCTTCTTGGGGTCCTCCCAGATATCCTGACCGTCGATGCGGACAGTGCCCTCGGTGGGACGGAGCAGACCGTTGAGCAGCTGGGCAATCGTCGATTTGCCCGAGCCCGTATGTCCCATCAGTCCCGTGATGATGCCGCCCTCAAAGCCGAGGGTGACATTCTGCAGTGCTGCCTTTTCAAACGGCGTGCCGATGGAATAACGGTAAGTGACGTTTTCAAGGGAGATTTTCGGTGTATGTTCCATCATTTAACCCCCGATCTGATCGTAAAGTGCACGGAGCGCCTCCACCGCATCGGCGGAGTGCAGGATGGTGTCGGGCAGATCGAAGCCTGCCTCGGTTTTCAGCTTGTGGACAAGGGCGGTGACCTGCGGCACGTCAAGCCCTGCGGCCTTGAGCTGCTCCACGTGGGAGAAGACCTCACCGGGTGTGCCGTCGAGCAGGATCTCGCCGTGGTCGACGACCATGACGCGGTCGGCACGGACAGCCTCGTCCATATAGTGGGTGATATGCAGAACGGTAATGCCACGCTCACGGTTCAGCCGCTCAATGGTCTCCATGACCTCGGCGCGTCCGATGGGATCGAGCATTGCCGTGGATTCGTCGAAAATGATGCAGTCGGGGAGCATGGCGATGATACCGGCGATGGCGATTCTCTGCTTCTGACCGCCGGACAGCTGTGAGGGTGAATGACGCGCAAATTCCGTCATATTGACTGCTGCCAACGCATCGTCGACGCGCTTTCTGATCTCGTCCGGTTCAATGCCGAGGTTTTCAGGACCGAACGCGATATCCTCCTCGACGATGGTTGCGACGAGCTGGTTATCGGGGTTCTGGAAGACCATACCGATGCGGCGGCGCAGGTTATAAATGTCCTCCTCGGACAGATCGTCACGCATCACGTCAATACCGCCGACGGAAAGTTCGCCGGAGTCGGGCGTCAGAACGAGGTTGAGCAGCTTTGCCAAGGTCGACTTGCCGGAGCCGTTGTGACCGAGAATCGAGACAAACGAGCCGCGTTCGATGGAAAAGGTCAGATTTTTGATGACCGGCAGCGGTTTGCCGTCTTCGTTTTTATAGGAAAAGCAAAGATTTTTTGCTTGGATGATTTGTTCTTTCATGGTGGTTTACCTATGAGTTATAAATTATTTGTGGAAGAAACGCAGACATAATATCCGCGTAGGGCGTGAGGCATACTTGCCTCGGATTGCCTCCCGCCGTTGTGGGTAAACAATATCACTTTTTTGTATACCGTTCGTTGGAATATGTGTGTTTTTCATTATTTCCGCCATCAAAGTGCGATGTTGCGGCGGGACCAAGGCCCCGCCCTACGCGACATTGGGATGCTCATCTTCTCGTCCAATACGCCGATGATCCGCATGGAAGCTCCGCGCCCGTGGTAGTGACGGGGATACCGATTTCATCGGCTGTGACGGTGCCGCCCCACGGCTTCATGCAGAGCTTTAAGATGTACGCCATGGTAGACGGGGAAAGTCCTGTCGTATAGGAATTGATGAGCATAAACAGCGGGTCGTCTGAGAGCACCTTTGTCGACAGCTCGACAAACTCGCCGATGGCGTCCTCGAGCTTCCAGACCTCGCCACTCGGACCTCTGCCGTAGGAGGGCGGGTCCATGATGATCGCGTCATACTTGTTGCCGCGGCGGATCTCGCGCTCCAGAAACTTCTTGCAGTCGTCGACAATATAGCGGATCGGTGCGTCGGCAAGTCCGGACAGCGCCGCGTTTTCCTTTGCCTGCGCGACCATGCCTTTTGCCGCGTCGACATGGCAGACGGCAGCACCTGCCTTTGCCGCGGCGACGGTCGCACCGCCGGTATACGCAAAGAGGTTGAGAACCTTTACATCTCTGCCCTTTTCCTTTTCGGCGCGGATGAGTTCAGAGAACCAGTCCCAGTTGACCGCCTGCTCCGGGAACAGTCCCGTATGCTTGAAGCCCATGGGCTTGATCTTGAACGTCAGATCGCGGTAGGTGATCTTCCACTCGGCAGGCAGTGCCTTGATGTCCCACGAGCCGCCGCCGCCGGAGCGGTGATACTGTGCGTCTGCGGTCTTCCATGCGGGATGCACCCGGACGTTTTTCCAGATGACCTGCGGGTCGGGTCTGACAAGGGTATATTTGCCCCAGCGCTCCAGACGCATACCGTCGGAGGTGTCGAGGAGCTCGTAGTCTTTCCAGTTGTTGGCTGATTTCATGTGGTAATTCCTTTTTTAGTATGGTATATGTTTGGATTAGGATGTTAGGATTGAGGGAGAACTCGTCTCCATGCCTTCCCTGGTGAGGGAGAGGTGTCGAAGAAAGCGGAGCTTTCTTCAGAAGATGCCACAGGCATCTTCGACGGATTTAAGTCGTTCTTTTGTTACTTTTCTTTTGAGATATTATTGAAAATTACTACAAAAAAATATGCTTAATTCTCGTTGCCATGCATTGTGCAGTTTTGCCGCCGAGCTGACGACTCATCCGTCACGCTTCGCGTGACACCTTCCCTCACCAGGGAAGGCTTGGACGCACGCCCGTCAGGTTCTTCTTCTTTTCAATCAAACAGCTTCATCTGTGCGCTGTTTGTCGGATCGGCGGCACCTTTGGCTGTAACATTCTTATACGGGATCCCGAGATGCTCATAGCCGAGTCTGGTGACGCATCTGCCGCGCGGGGTACGGTTCAGAAATCCGATCTGCATCAGATACGGCTCACAGACATCCTCCAGCGTCACGGCTTCCTCACCGATCGTTGCGGCGAGGGTTTCCAAGCCCACGGGACCGCCGTCGTAGAACTTGATGATCGTTGTGAGCATTGCGCGGTCGATGTTGTCAAGACCGAGTGCGTCAATTTCCAGTGCACGGAGCGCATAATCGGCGATCTGCTTTGTCACAACGCCGTCGCCCTTGACCTGTGCAAAGTCGCGGACGCGCTTGAGCAGGCGGTTGGCAATTCTCGGGGTACCGCGGGAGCGCGATGCGATTTCATATGCGCCCTCATCGTCGATGTCCACGCCGAGAATCCGGGCAGAACGGTGGACAAGAACGGTGAGTTCTTCCGGTGTATAAAGCTCGAGCTTCAGGACAACACCGAATCGGTCACGCAGAGGCTGGGTCAGCTGTCCGGCTCTCGTCGTTGCGCCGATCAGCGTAAACTTCGCCAGCGGCAGACGGATGGAGCGTGCGGCAGGACCCTTGCCGACGATGATATCGACAACGCCGTCCTCCATCGCAGGATACAGAATTTCCTCAACGGTACGCGGCAGGCGGTGAATTTCGTCGATGAACAGCACGTCTCCCTCGCCGAGATTTGTCAGGAGTGCCGCGAGGTCGCCGGGCTTTTCGATGGCGGGACCGGAGGTAATGCGGATATTGACGCCGAGCTCGTTTGCGATGATGCCGGAAAGCGTTGTCTTACCGAGACCGGGCGGGCCGTAGAGCAGGACATGGTCGAGCGCTTCCCCTCTCTGCTTTGCCGCATCGATGTAGATTTTCAGGTTTTCCTTTGCCTTTTCCTGACCGATATATTCACCGAGCGCCTTCGGACGCAGACCGCCGTCGATCTCGCTGTCTTCCTCGCGCACGGTACGGTCGACAATCCGCGACTCGTAGTCGTATTCTTCCTCGGTATCGAGGCTGTTTTCTTTGGGGTCGAATAAGTTTTTCATGGTGTTCCTCGTATGGTATAGGAATGATTGGGTGTCACCCGTTCCAAGCCTTCCCTGGTGAGGGAAGGTGGATTTTGATAAAAACGCGAAGACGTTTTTGTCAAAAGACGGATGAGTCGTAAAAACGGCATCAATGCTGCACGTCATAACGTAACAAGATGAAACGAGAATTTCAAATGATAATTGAAAGAAACATCTATCACAAGAAAGTAACAAGAGAACGACTCGAATCCGTAGAAGATGGCAAAGCCATCTTCGGAAGAAAGCTCCGCTTTCTTCGTCACCTCTCCCTCACCAGGGAAGGCTTTGTACAGATGCAGCCGTCATCTTCTTACTTCATCAATTTCTTCAATGCCGCTGTAATCATGTCCTCCAGCGACAGGGTGGAATCGAGCGTTTTGAGGACAGCGGTGGCTTCCGCTCTCGTATAACCGAGAACAAGCAGGGCGTTCATCGCCTCGGACAGGTTATCGCGTCCGGGCAGAAGATCGGTGTCTCCTGTCGTATCGGGCTGCTCGGAGGACAGCTGCTTTGCAATCTTGTCCTTGAGCTCTAAAATGACGCGTGCAGCGGTCTTCGCGCCGACACCGGGTGCTTTGGAGATCGCCTTCGTGTCGCCCGTACCGACCGCGACGGCAAACTGCTCCGGGGTCAGGTGGGAAAGAATGCTCATTGCCGCCTTCGGTCCGACGCCCGACACCGAGGTCAGAAGCCGGTATGCGTGCAGCTCTTCCTGTGAGATGAAGCCGTATAAATCAAGCGCGTCCTCCTTGACGTTGAGATGGGTAAACAGTGTGACCTTTTCTCCGAGCTTGGAGGAGAGCTTTGCATGGGTCTTTGCCGAGATATTGCAGTAAAACGCAACGCCGTTCACATCAATGATCGCGGCGGCGATTTCGGTGGTTGCAAGGGTTCCGGTGATGGAGTAGAACATGGGAGGAGTCCTTTCTGCTTTAGGTAGCGTTTCAAAACTCGCGTAGGGCGGGTGACCGCAGTCACTGGGGCTCTGCTCCCGCCGCCAAGGTAGAACAACGTAACAGTTACATACATAAAACAATGGAAACCAAATTTCTCTTACCTTACCGTCACCAAAAACGACACACGGCGGGAGCAAGCCCCCGCCCTACGCGGTTTTGGGCAGATGATCGGTTCACGTCAGCCTCGTCTTCTTCTGATTATAGAACGCGGCGAGACGGGAGCCTGCGGAATGGGCATGACATACGGCGATGGCGAGGGCATCGGCGGTATCGTCGGGCTTGGGGACATTTTTAAGTCTTAATATCTGTGCGACCATTGTCAT